>DSBV01000109.1 GCA_011045955.1 Bacteroidales bacterium
CATATATAAAACATCTCATAAGTGTTATACAACATACAAAAAAAATTTGCTTTTTTGTTGGTGGGGGTAAATTTGCATTTAGATAATCGTTTAACACTAAATGTAAAACGTCGTACAGAAAAGAGAAAGTTTTACTACATTTGTGCCAAGCCCATCAGGTGGGGGCGGTACACCCGGAGGCACCACCGGGGCGAAAGGTGTAAACATTATAAGAAAATGAGTTTATTTTTTAAATTTTGTTTACCCAGAACTAAGGTAAAAATACTTGGAGGCAGTGAAAAAATGATAATTTTGTATGAAATATTATCTACTTATATATGAAAAAGCCTATTATAAGAAGAAAATCGCCTTTAATTCAATTGGCGATACTCTTATTTCTAGTTAATTTAAATACATCGTGCAAAAGAACTACTACTGAAGGAGAGACATCCGAAAAAGGGGCGAGCACATCGCCCACTCCAGTTTATGTTACCACAGCACTGGTTGCTATAAAACCATTTTATAAGGAGCTTTGGAGTAATGGCAGGGTTGAAGCAGGTTCAACTGCACAAATTCTTTTTGATCAGCCGGGTATGGTTAAAGAGGTTATGGTTCGGAATGGTCAGGAAGTTACCAAGGGACAGGTTATAGTTAAACTCGATGACACCGTGGAACGGATAGCTTTACTAAAGGCTCAAAACGCACTAGAAAGGGCAAAGGTTGAAATGGCCGATATATTATTGGGGTATAATTCAAGTGGTGATACAGCTAATATCCCAGTAGCAGTAAAAAAAACCGCAAGCATCCGCAGCGGTTTATATGACTCTCAATTAGCATTGAAAGAGGCATTGTTCCATCTTTCAAAAACGGAGATTAAATCGCCAATATCCGGTAGAATTGTTGACATGGAGGTTCAGCCCAACAACCCTACCTCGGCCTATAAGTTGGTTTGCAAAGTAATTGATGAAACCTCGCTAAGAGTTCGATTCGGGATAATGGAAACAGAGCTGGAGTGGGCGCAGCCCGATGCCGAAGTTCAGGTATCGCCTTTATCGTTGCCTCAAGTCAAGGTTTTTGGTAAAATTATTGAAGTGAACCGGTTGGTTGATAACTCTGGGATGGTAAGCGTGGTTGCAAGTATACCGCAAAATCCATACTTAATACCCGGCATGAATGTTAAGCTTTGCATCCGGAAAATGATTAGTAATGCGCTTGTTTTGCCAGTAGATGCCATAACTCGCAGGCAAAACCGCGATGTGGTATTTGTTATGTCCGATTCATTGGCAATATGGCGATACGTAACTGTGGGGGGTAGAAATACAACAGAAGCGGTAATTCTTGATGGAGTTAAACCGGGCGAGCGCGTTATTGTGAGCGGAAATGCAACCATTGGGCATGAGGCATGGGTGAAGGAATCCGAACGGCCTTTAGAGTAAATCCTTACAATGAATAATCTGGAAAGAGCTGAAAAAATATCAGGCCTGATTCCATTTGGCTTTAAGCCTTTTGCTGTTATTCTGTCATTTGTTCTTTTAAGCCTGTTAGGATTCATTGTAATGCCTTTTTTACCCTTAAAGCTTTATCCTTCAGAATCGGGTCAGCAAATTTTTATAAATTACTACATTCCAGGGTACAAGCCCAATGTGGTTGAAATGGAGGTTACAGCCCCAATAGAATCGGTAATTTCATTAATTGAAGGTATTGAAAAAATTGAATCCACCTCCGGCGAGGGCTTGGGTGAAATTGTGGTAGAAGTTAAGAAGAGGACTGATGCCGATAAGGTAAAAAGGTTAATCATTACAGCCATTAGACAAATTTATCCAAAACTACCACAATCGTTATTCTTTCCTACAGTTTCGAGCGTTAGTCAAGATGATTATCACAAAAAGCAGCTTTTAGTTTACACCTTATGGAGTGATAAACCAAACTGGGAAATCAAGGAAATTGCTTCCGATATAATAATACCCCAACTAACTTCGCTTGAGGGAATCGCTTCGGTTGAAATTCAGGGTGCATCGGAATTGATTTGGCAAATTAGGATAAATCCTATTGCCCTGCAAAATCTAGGTTTATCGCCCGACAAGGTAGCAACTACCTTGAAAAGCTATGTCATAAACGAGGGAGTGGGACAGGCTCTCTCTGTAAAAGGGAATGGCCATAACATTTCGCTTGCGGGTCCTGGTATAACAGCCAATGATTTGGCCACAGTTCCAATAGCACTAGTAAACGGACGAATAATACAACTATGTCAAGTTGCCAAAGTTGAGCAAGTTCAAAGAGATACTGAGAAGGAATTTAGAATAAATGGGAAACCTGCTGTTTACCTTGTAATATCATCTACTCCTGATGCTAATCAAATTAAACTTGCCAATAAAATATATGGGGTGTTTGAAAGCATAAAGAACGACAACCAGGGTATTTCATTTAGCAAGATATATGATTCTACCCAACAACTACGTATCGATCTAAGAAAGAATATTTTACGAACATTGTCGTCGTTGGCTTTGCTGCTTATTTTTGTGCTGTTGGCATACCGTAAGTTAAGGTACTTATTGATTATAAGTTTTTCGCTATTAACAAATATTGCCATTGCTAGCTTGCTTTATTTTTTATTCAAAATAGAGATACACCTATTTTCATTATCAGGTTTCGCATTGTCGTTGGGTTTGATTATTGATAACACGCTTGTAACCCTTGATCACCTGAGGGATAAGAAAAATATGAAAATTTTTACGGCATTACTTGCTGCAACTTTAACAACCATTGCAGTACTGGTATCAATATTTTTCATGAAAGGCAAATTGATTCAAAATCTTATAGATTTTGCTTGGGTAATTATAATAAACTTGAGCGTTTCACTTGCAATTGCTCTATTTTTTATACCTGCGTTGTTCCAAGCATATCCGGTGTTAAAAAAAGGGAAAAAAAATAATATTAGGAAATTAAAAATACTTGCGAAAAGTCTTGTATGGTATGAGAAATACTGTTGCTTTGCCATTAAGCATAAAAGGTGGGGCATGGCATTGGGGCTATGGGCAATTGGTATACCGGTTTTCTTGTTACCCAATAAAATTGAAAGTAAATCGGTTTGGGCCGAAATGTACAACAAAACGATAGGTAGCGATACCTATCAATACACTCTTAAACCCATAGCCGATAAAGCTTTGGGCGGTAGTTTAAGGCTCTTCTATAACAGTACATGGGCAAATCATGCATGGGAAATTCCTGAGCGGACAAAACTAACTGTGGTATACAAACTTCCCGATGGTGTAACCCTTGAACAGGCCGATGCCATTGCAAGAATTTTTGAATCGCACATTCAGTCCACTAGTGGTGTAGAAAGTTTTACAACAAATGTTAATCGTAAAAGGGGTACGCTTGAAATCTATTTTAGTAGTGAAACTGAAACGTCCACAATTCCTTTTGAATTAAAAGCCAAGTTAGAAAGGCTTTCGCTAACCCAGGCTGCTGCCGATTTCTACATTTACGGGGTTGGATTGGGATTTTCAAGTGGAACATCTTCGGGCTTTGCGAACTCAATTATCATACTAAAGGGTTATAGCTATAAATTGCTGATGGCTTATGCAAAACAGTTCGCCGATAGCATTTCTAAAAGCCCGCGGGTGAATGCCGTATGGATTACTGGAGGCGAACAATGGTTGTTTTCCGATAAGGATAATAAATATGCTAGTTTTAGTTCTGAACCTCTATTGCTTCGCAAAATTGATAAATATGAACTTTTCCAGGACATTACAGGTTTTACCGGAAACAATAGCTGGTATGGGTGGTTGCCAATTGGAGGAAAGGTACATGGTGTTAAAATTATATCGGATACTAGCTTACCCTCTGAATTTGAATTTAGTCAGCATGTTACAACATTAGATTCGGTAAACTTTCGATTGGGAAATATTACCAGCTTTAATAGTAGAAAAATTGCCGATAACATTTTTAGGGAAAACCAACAGTATATAATTACCCTAGCTTATAATTTTATTGGACCAGATAAACTTGTTGAAAAGGAACTGAAAAAGAATCTTTCTTGGATTAAAAGTAGCCTACCGGTTGGTTTTATTGCAAAAACACCATACAGCAACTGGTTTTCTGAAAGGGATATGTGGAGTTACTATCTTATTGGCGTTATGCTTTTGCTTATCTACATTATTTCAGCGGTATTATTTGAATCACTGGTTCAGCCGCTTGCCGTAATTACATTAATTCCGTTGTCGTATGTGGGCACATTTCTTACCTACTGGTTATTTGATTTGCCTTTTGACCAGGGAACAATTGCCGCCTTCATACTTCTTGGTGGTTTGGTTGTTAACTCAGTTATATACATACTAAATGAGCAAAATAATTTAGGAAATTATATTTCTGGCTCGTCTAGGGTATGGTACCTAAAAGCATTAAGGAATAAGTTTATTCCAATATTACTAACTATTCTGTCAACCGTATTTGGTCTTTTACCCTTTGTGGTTTTTGGCGAGGAACCATTTTGGTACTCATTGGCCATTGGTACCATAGGAGGATTATCGATTAGCGTTATTATACTATTGATTTTCATGCCGGTTTTACCTGGTGTTTTCAAAAATAACAGAATATAGTTATGGTTCGATATCTTATAAAACGTCCAGTTGGCGTGCTGATGGTTTTTCTTGCACTGCTATTACTTGGTATCTTTTCGTTCTTTTTTATTCCGGTTTCATTATTGCCCGATATTGATGCCCCTCAGATTTCTGTCAAGATTGATTATCCAGGGAAGTTAGCAATGGAGATTGAGCAATCGGTTACTTCGCCCCTTCGGTTTCAGTTACAGCAGGTGAGCAGAATAGAATCGTTAGAGAGTGAAACGCGCGATAACGAAGCTGTTATTACAATTCGGTTTAAGTATGGCACAAATGGCGATAATGCATTTTTTGATGTTAACGAAAAACTTGACCTTGCCATGTCATACATTCCTCGCGAAGTTCAACGTCCAAGAGTAATAAAGTCAAGCGAAAGCGTTTTGCCAATTTTCAATATAAATGTTTTTTATAGGGATTCAGCATTTGGAACAACTCGAATGCTAGAGCTCAGTCAGTTAATACAATTTGTCATAAAAAAACGCTTGGAGCAATTACCCGAAGTTGCGCTTACCGATATTTCAGGAGTCTTACAGCCAGAAGTAAGAATAATACCTGACGAAGCAAAACTAATGGTGTTAGGAATCTCTTATCAACAAATAAGCAATGCCATTAATCGTGCAATGAGTAATTTGGGCACAATAAAATACAAGCAGGGGCAGTTGGTTTTTGATGTAACCTTTGAATCGGAAGTCGGAAAGCCCGATGATATTGCCAATTTGGCTATTGAGGCATCGGGGCGTGTTTTTAGATTAGCCGAAATAGCAACCATTACACAATGCCCCCAAAATAGTAAAGGATTATATGTTTACAATGGGAAACCTGCTGTAAGTATAGCTGTTTTGAAAACATCGAATAGCAAAATCTCTGATTTAAAGACAAGTATTTTTAAACAACTTGAGTTATTCCGCTCCGAGTACCCTGATCTTGAATTTGCGATCAGTAACGATCAATCTCGCATTCTTGACCTTTCAATGAGTAATTTAAAGTCGTCGCTACTCATTGGTATTCTTTTAGCGATTGGCGTGATGTTCCTTTTCATGGGCGATTACCGGAGCCCTTTCATTATGGCAATAACTATTCCCGTTTCGTTAGTAATATCAGTTTTCCTGTTCTATTTGGTAGGGCTTTCAGTAAACATCATCTCTTTAGCTGGGCTTATTTTAGGGGTTGGAATGATGGTTGATAATTCAATTGTTGTTATTGACAATATAAATCAGTGGCATCAAAGAGGCGAATTATTAGAGGAAGCAGTTGTAAAGGGAACAAATGAAGTAATTACCCCTCTACTTTCTTCTATGCTTACAACATGTGCGGTATTTCTTCCTTTAATTTTTCTTAGCGGAATAGCAGGAGAACTATTTTACGATCAAGCAATGGCTGTAACCATTGGGCTTATTATCTCTTTCTGGGTTTCAATTACGTTAATTCCAACGCTATACTTTAATTCAAATTACTTCAAGTCGCATGTTAAATACCATCCGATATTTCCATTAGAAAAACCTTATCTTATTGGACATAACTTTTTAGAAAGGCGAAAACGGCTGGTTTTAATTTTTACCATAGCGATGTTTCTATTGTCGCCCATTGTTTTTAACAAGATGGAAAAGCAGCAGATACCAACTCTCTCGCATCGCGAATTAATGGTTGATTTAACATGGTCCGATAAGGTAAGTGTTGAAGAAAATTACCAGCGGTTTAGTAAATTAGTTCCTTTATTGGAGAGTATTTCAATCCAAAATGCAGCATATATTGGTAGGCAGCAATACTTACTAGTAAAAGGGTTTGAACAAGAAGAGAATCAAGTAAAGATTTATAAAGAATTGATTGATACCATGGGTGTTGATAATACAAAAAAAGTAATTGCCAATTCCGTTAAGGGAATCGATAATAATTCTGATATAAAATTTTCTTTTCCAGAAACAGTTTTTGATAGGGTTTTCCCTTCGAATAGTCATACACTATTGGTTAAGATTTACCCAGGTAGGGGTGTGGATTTTGTTACCCCAGAGTTGATTGGAAAAAAATTATCAATAATTAGACGTAGTTGTAATTCT
Source organism: Bacteroidales bacterium (assembly GCA_011045955.1). Lineage (GTDB taxonomy): Bacteria > Bacteroidota > Bacteroidia > Bacteroidales > Tenuifilaceae > Tenuifilum. The sequence goes on from DSBV01000109.1 coordinate 6,656, forward strand.
TCATTTAGCTTTAATTTACCTGACTCATTGAATCGTTTGTCGCTCCGAATAATACCTGAACGGCTCCTTGTATACCATGTTAGTGTTGCTAAGGTAATTGATGGTATTCGGAAAGAGTTAGGCGCTAAGAGGATAGCAGACATAAACTATGAACAGCAGGTACTGCCCATATACTATGGTAGTTCGGGCAAATACATTGAAAGTATTATTTCTGAGGCTACCGTCGAAAATGATTATGGAGAACTCGTCCCTGTTAGGCAGCTCGTTCAATTTGTTTCAGTCAATAGTTTACGAACAGTATTTGCTGATGCTACCGGTTTGTATTACCCCATAAATATTGAGGCTAATGTTAATGATCAAAAATCAATAATAGAGAACCTTAGGAGATCTAAAATTGATGGGGGTAACTACAGTTTGGGTTTTTCAGGCGATTATTTCAAATCACAAAAAACAACTTCAGAATTAGTCATGGTGCTATTGGTTTCCGTACTGTTACTATACTTTATTATGGCAGCCCAATTTGAATCGCTATGGCAGCCATTGATAGTGTTAATTGAATTGCCTGTTGATTTCTGTTTGGCTATAGTTGTACTTTGGCTATTGGGTGGTACCATTAACGTAATGAGTTTAATTGGTTTGGTTGTTATGGGAGGAATTATTATAAACGACTCTATTTTAAAAATAGATACAATCAATAGATTGTTGAAAAAGGGTTTCCCGATTGAAAAGGCAGTTAAACTTGCTGGGGTTAGAAGGGTGAAAGCTATTGTGATGACCAGTGCAACTACTGCTCTTGCAATAATGCCAATATTATTTGGAACTGATATTGGATCTGAACTTCAGCGACCCATGTCTATTGTTCTTTTTGCAGGTATGATTTTAGGAACACTGGTAAGTCTTTTTGTTATTCCTTTGCTTTTTGCAGAATTTTATAAGCTTACGACACGTGCAAAATATAAACATTGAACAGGTTTAGAGTAAAAGTTTTTGTCAAAATTCATGTTGATTCGGCAAGTAAATAATTTTTTGTAAATTTGCATCCGCAATTTTGACAAGATCTTTTAGGTGTTGTAGATTCTAACTAAGTAAATGCCCAGATGGCGGAACCGAGTGAAACGAGCTCCCGCCATCCACTGGCAACCAAACATTACAGTTGGTTCAAAGTTCTTTTAGGTATTGCAAAGCATAATCTAAATGCCCAGATGGCGGAACCGAGTGAAACGAGCTCCCGCCATCCACTGGCAACCAAACATTACAGTTGGTTCAAGGTTCTTTTAGGTATTGCAAAACATAATCTAAATGCCCAGATGGCGGAATTGGTAGACGCGCTAGTTTCAGGGACTAGTATCAGCAATGGTGTGCAGGTTCGAGTCCTGTTCTGGGCACCAGTTATTACAGAAATTTTTTTTTCTGTGAGTTATGGAAGAATTAATTTTGTTATTATTTTTGCAGCGATTTTTGAATAATGATACTTAATGCCCAGGTGGTGGAACCGAGTGGAACGAGTTCCCACCACCCATGGTTAAAAGAATAAGAAAGTTAGAGTCAAAAGAGACACTAACAATTGAATAATGATACTAGACGCCCAGGTGGTGGAATTGGTAGACACACCAGCTTGAGGGGCTGGCGCCGTCAAAAGCGTGCAAGTTCGAGTCTTGTCCTGGGCACCCGAATAAACCTTGTGAAAGTCACAAGGTTTTTTTATTTTTGGTGTTCACCAAATTGTAAAGCCATGAGAGCCAATTTGCTTTTCGCCGCTTTTAGCATGGTGTCAACCATATTGTTTGCCCAAAAAACCGACGATTTTACCACTTCAAGTGGTTACACTCTGCGAATAACTCATATAGGGCACGGAACGTTAATGTTTAATTTCCGTGGCAAGGTAATTCATATTGACCCATGGTCAAGGCTGGCAGAGTACGATTCGCTTCCAAAGGCCGACTATGTCTTTCTTACCCACCATCATGGCGACCATTTGGATTCAGTGGCTTTATCGAAAGTGGTTACATCCAACACCCTGCTTTACTGGACAAAAATCTGTGCTGCACAAAGCAAACTTAAGCTGGAAGGGAAGGTGGTAGCCAATGGCGATACCATCGCTACACCTGATTTCCGTTTTATTGCAGTTCCCGCATACAATATTGTGAATAAACGTTCGAATGGTAATCCATTTCATCCTCAAGGTGAGGGCAACGGGTATATATTTGAATTCGATAACCTTAGGGTTTATGTGGCCGGCGATACCGAAAATATTCCCGAAATGGAGGGTTTTGGGTATATTGATATTGCATTCTTGCCCGCAAACCTACCCTATACCATGAGTCCTGAGATGTTGAAATCGGCTGTTCTGATGCTAAAACCCAAAATTCTTTTTCCTTACCATACAGGGAATACCGACTTGAATATTATTAAAGATATGTTTGTTGATATAAAAGATGTTGATGTTAGATTTAGGGAATTGAAATAAAAAAGTTGTCCGGGTTATACTGTCTTTTGATCTGGGACTTTTGGTGGATTCGATGCATGGCCGACAGTAAATGCGGTGATCCGGACAACCTGGCTGCTGGTGGCAACAGCAATTTATGTATTTATGATGTTTGGGACGTCATAAGTAATAACAAAACCGTGCCAGAATTATAGAATAGATTTTAATTATTAAGAAAAAATTGCAACTATAAGATAATCAAATTTATATAATTTGTTTTTGAAATGAATTCTAATACGAAAAGCAAAAAGGTGTAGAAAATTTTCTACACCTTGTGGAGTTCGGTTGTTGTGTCACTACTCAATTAATGTTCACTTGAATTACTCATGCTTTGTGTAGCACGGTAAAATACATCGTGAATGCGTGTTCGGTAGTTAAGGTTTGAAAGTTTTGTATTTTCTGCATCGGGATGAACACGATTTGAAAGGAATATAAATACCAGTCCGTTTTGTGGGTCAGCCCAAACCATTGTTCCGGTAAAGCCGGTGTGGCCAAAACTTTCGAGCGAAGCCATTTCTCCTGCAGGCGACGAACCGTTGGTGTTGGGCTTATCGAAACCGTATGCACGGCGGTTTCCATTTGTTGGTTTTACATTTGCGAAAAGGTTAACTGTTCCCGGTTCAAAGAAACGTTCTCCTCCGTATTCGCCATCGTTTAGGTAAAGCTGCATGAGCTTAGCCAAATCGTTGGCGTTGGCAAAAAGGCCGGCATGGCCTGCAACCCCGCCGAGCATGGCTGCTGCTGGGTCATGAACATGCCCCCATACTAGCTGTTTGCGGAAAACGGGGTCGTGTTCGGTAGGGGTTATCCTTTCAGTATCAAAATGCCGTAATGGGTTGAAACAGGTGTAGTTCATCCCTAACTTGCTGTATATTGGCTCTACAACTTTGTCTAACTTTCTCTGTTCTATGCTTTCAACTACCCTTTGCAGGTAAAGGAAACCTAAATCGCTGTATCGGTATTTACCGGCGTCAGTAATGGGCGATTGGTTTATCCATTTGTAAATGGAATCGCCAATGCTTGCCGATGAGTAAATACGGTATGCAACATTGTTCGGGAAGTTAGTGCTGGAATCGGTTCGGTAAAATTTGGGGTTGGGATAGGCAAACCTGCTGGCAAAGCGTTTGTTATTGAATTTGTAGGGATGTGTTTGGCTGAAGGTTTCTGTCCATAGTGGTATATTTGGTTCCAGCGAGGTTAGAGTATTCATGTAAAAGGGTATCCATGCCTGCAATCCGGCTTGATGGCGGAGAATATCGCCAATGAGCAATTTCGATTTATCGGGAAATTTCTTTAAATCGATGAACTGACCCAGCTTTGAGTCGAATGTGAGCATGCCCCGGCTGTAAAGACTCATTACGGCAGGCAATGTAGCAGCAACTTTGGTTACCGATGCAATATCGTAGAGCATTCTGATATCGTTGCCGTATTCCGAAACGTAGGTGGGTTTACCGAACGCCTTGTTGTAGAACACAACGCCATCTTTTGCGGCGAGGATTTGCATACCTGGAGCTGCCCCTGTTCTTACTATTTCTATGGCAATGGAATCTACCTCCGAGAGTTGTTCCGATTCTATTCCAAGCTCCTCAGGAATGCTGTATCCAAGTCTTATCTTTTGGTTTGATTCGTAACCGGTGTTAATGCTAAAAAGGTCGCTTGCGGTTACGCTTAACCTGCCAGAGAAAGGGATGCCTCCAAAAATGGTTTGTGCCGTTAGGTTTTGGCTATCGGTTGAGTTATCGTATGAAACAATTATTGCAGCAAAAGCTAATGGATTAGCAAACCGACTAATAGAGTAGGGGTTGCCAAACAGGTTAAGTATCACCTTTTTCCTGAATGATATGTCGAACAGGAAATTGGAGGCTTGTTGGCTAACGCCGTATCTCTTTGCTGCTCTGCTCTCAATGGTGTGGTATCCAACAATGATTAAGTTGTATGGCTCTACATTGGTAAGCAGTGCATCGTACTCTACCTGAGGGGCTTCAGAGTTAATGGAAAAAGTATGCACATTGGTGTACAGTTCAAGTTGCTCCCGGAAAACATCTCCTTTGTTTTCGCCAATTTCAATATAAGCAATCTTAAGAGTATCGAGCCCTTTTAGCGGTATGGTATTGTTGGCATTGTGTATTACTGTAATTGCGTTTCGGATAATTTTACGGCGGAGCACCTGTGAGTAAGGTAAGTTTAAGTCGTTGTATAGCCCATCAATTTTTATGGGTTGATACCTATTTAAACCAACATGATACTTGGCCATTAAAACTTTTTTGCATTTTATGTTGATCAGCTCTTCGGGTATTTGTCCACTTTGGGTAAGCTTTTCAATCCTTCTAATGGTTTTCTCAATTTCAGATGGGAAAAGAAGTATATCGTTCCCGGCAAGAAGCGAACGGATATTTGCATCAACAGGGTCGAAGTAGGCCGATACGCCTTTCATGTTGAGTGCATCGGTAAAAGCAAGTCCATTAAATCCAAGTCCGCTAAAAAGTTTTTGCCCTACAATTCGCGATGAGAGGCTCGAAGGTAGTATCGTGTCGGGTTCGAGCGAGGGTATTTTAAGATGTGCAACCATAACACCAGCCACACCACTTGAAATGAGCCTTTTAAACGGGTATAGTTCAACGGAATCGATATGGTTTGCGCTGTGCTGTACCAGGGGTAGGGTTAGGTGAGAATCGTCGTAAGTATCGCCATGGCCAGGGAAATGCTTAGCGCAAGCCAGTACCCCATTGTCCTGCAAACCCTTGGCGTAGGCTATGCCATGCCGGCTTACCATATCCATATCTTGCCCAAATGACCTTGACCCTATAACGGGATTTAGCGGGTTAGTGTTGATGTCGATAACCGGCGCAAAGTTGATGTGCATTCCCAAACGCTTTAGCTGTCGTGCAATATCGGCAGCCATTTGGTAGGTTAGCAGGGTATCGTTGGCGGCACCAAGTGCCATTTGCCTGGGATACGAAAGGGTACTGTCCAACCGCATTCCTAAACCCCATTCGGCATCAATACCAATAAGCAGGGGAACCTTTGCTAGCGATTGGTAGAAATTAGTTTGTTGTGCTTGACGAACAGGGCCACCCTGGAAGAATATCAACCCGCCAATGCCTTGTTTTGTTATTAGCTGCGATATTTTCTTGACGTGGGTGTCGTTCTGGTTTGAGTATGCAGCCACCATGAAAAGCTGCGCAATGCGCTCTCTTAGACTTAGGCTATTGAAAACAGAATCGACCCACCGCATCTGGTTAGCCGAATCGGCCTTACAAATTAAAGGGTTAACATCCTGAGCGTTAATGGCATGAATAAAAATCAGTGGTATTAATACAGAAAAAATACGTTTCATTTTGAATAGGTTAAGGCTCTTGCAATGCAAATATAGCATTAGTTGGCAATTGTGCCATTTTAAGTTGATTTTGTTACGAGAGGAGGAGGAGTGAAAAGTGAAAAGTGATTCGTGAATTGTTAATCGTTAGCCGTTAAACGTGAGTAGTAAAGCAGCTGGGGAATTCTAGTTTTTATTCAGAATCGCTGAACCTGAATTCGGATTTTTTTACAACAACTTTCAACTAACAATGCCCATAGTCACTCCGAGCATTTTGTCCCGCATTAGCGGGAAGTTGAGTAATCTCCCCTATATGGTAAATGAGATGTTTTGCTAACGCTTAACACGACAATATTCTAACGAAAAACCACCAACCATCAGTTTAATCGACCTCCTCAAAATTTCTCCAGAGAGAGGAGCCTTTGGCTATTCCCTCACCTCTTAGTAAAGGGCTAGGAAGAGGCCTTAAAATCTACTGCCAACTATCAACTATCAACCATTTTCGGGCAACTATCAAGCAAAATCACGAACAACGAACAACCATCCGCGAACAACGAATCTGCTATCCTTCGAGGTCTTCCATCTCTTTTTGGAGTGCAGCCATTTTAATGGCTGTAATGGCAGCTTCAACGCCTTTGTTGCCATGTTTACCGCCGGCCCGTTCGAGTGCTTGCTCAAGGTTATCGGTGGTAAGTACACCAAAAATGAAAGGTATGTTGTAATTCAAGTTGAGTTCAGTAATACCATAGGTTACCCCCTGGCAAATAAAATCGAAATGGCGGGTTTCGCCCTGAATAACACAGCCCAGGCAGATTACAGCATCCAAATCGGCATACTCAGCCATGAACTGTCCGCCAAGGGTAAGTTCAAATGCCCCGGGAACGTGCTTTACCACAATGTTCTCGTCGGTGGCACCATGCTCAATCAGTGTGTTATATGCGCCCTCGAGCAATTTGTGAGTTACCGTATCGTTCCAGTCCGACACCACAATGCCAAACTTCATGTTCTTTGCACTTGGAACCATATTGGGGTCGTAATTCGAAAGATTTTTCAGATTAGTGGCCATAGCATTGTTTTTTGTTTTCAAAGATACGAAAATATACATCAAAAATAAGGGGTGTGGCATTTCGCTGCACCCCTTAAAATATGCTTTAAATTGATGTTCTATTTATTCATCAGCACATTTAGGCGTGCAATGTCTTTCTCAATATCCCTGGCTTCGACGCTCTTGGGGAAATCGTTTTTGATGATGTTGTAAACATCAAGAGCTTTGTTGAACTGTTTCAGCTCCTCGTAGACCATGCCAGCTTTCTTAAAGAAAATTGGCGATGTGAAATCGTTCTTTTCGTACTTGGCTGCTTTAACGTAGAATTTGGCTGCATCGCTCAACTTTTGGAGCTCAACATAGCAATCGCCAATTGCGCCATAGGCAATGGGGGTAACCATTTGGTCGCCAGCATCAAATTTCTTAAGGTAATCAATAGCTTTTTCGTATTCACCCATTTCGCGGAGACAGATGCCTGCATAGTAGTTTGCCAGGTTTCCGGTACGGGTCATCCCGTATCTATCGGCTATGGTGGCAAAGCCTAAATCGTTTTCGTTTCCATATAGTGCCAGGCGAAACGAATCCTGTTCAAAGTAGTACTGTGCCTGGAATATTTGTGAGCTGGCTTCGTCTTCCTTGGGCTGTAGGTAAAGTCGCTTGTAGCCAAAGTAGATTGCCACAATTGCCAGAATAGCCGCAACAATAATGGTTAAACTTTTTTGATTTTGCTCAATAAACTGCTCGGTGCGGGTCAAAGCATTGTCAATTGATTCTGCGGTATCGTTTGCCTGCTGTTTCTTTTTGTCTGCCATAACTAATGAATATTAATTTTTTACAAAGCAATCGCAAAAGTAATTGTTTTTGTAATATCTGAAAATTTTAGGCAAACATTTTCGGTTTAATTACCTTTGCAAATATTCATTTTGTTTTTTTATGCATCTTAAAAGGCTAACAGCCATAAACTATAAGTCGATAAATCAGGTTGATATCGAGTTTGATGTCAAAATAAACTGTTTTGTGGGCAATAACGGTCAGGGTAAAACCAACCTGCTCGATGCCATTTACTACCTATCCTTGTGCAAAAGTTCATTAACATCAACAGATTTGCGCGTAGTCCGCCATGGTCAGGATTTTTTTGTGGTACAAGGTTTTTACTCGCGCCAAGGAGTTGATGAATATATTTACTGCGGGATTAAACAGGGCGAAGGGAAAGTTTTTAAGCGTAATGGTAAAACCTACGATCGACTTGCCGACCATATTGGGTTTCTTCCGGTGGTAATGGTTTCGCCTACCGATAACGAGCTGGTGGAGGGTAGTGGCGAGGAGCGACGTAAGTATATGAATGGTGTGATTTCGCAGATTGATAGGGTGTATCTCGATGAGGTGCTGCGTTACAACCGATTGCTTGCCCAACGCAACAGCCTTTTAAAAACCTATTCCCGTACCGCTTTTAGCTACGATTTGATTGAGGCAATAGACATTCAGCTTGCCGAGTATGCTTCAGTTATCCATTCCAAGCGCAAGGCTTTTGTGAATCAGCTTATTGAAATTCTTCAGGAGTATTACAGTAGGGTTTCAAGTGGAAAGGAGAAGGTTTCGTTGAGCTACAGGTCGCACCTTAACAATACCCCTGCAGAGATACTTTTTCGCGATAACATTGAGAAAGATAGAGTACTGCAATACACCTCGGTAGGGATTCACCGCGACGACCTTACGCTTTTAATTGATGGGTATCCCATTCGCAATGAGGGTTCACAGGGTCAACAAAAAACCTACCTGATAGCCCTGAAGCTTGCTCAGTTCGATTTCATTGCTCGGGTTGCGGGTATCAAACCCCTTTTGCTGCTCGACGATATTTTTGATAAGCTCGATACCGGAAGGGTTCATAGGCTAATTGATATGGTGGCAAATGATGGGTTTGGCCAAATCTTTATCACCGATACCAACAAGAACAGGCTCGAGGAGGTTTTGGCAAAGGTAACGTCGGGGTATCGCTTTTTTCGGGTTGATAACTCTGAATTTGAACTGGTTGAATCGAGGTAATCATGAGCGATCATAACACTAAATCGTTAGGTGAAGCCATTAAGGCATTCATCGATGCCATGAAGTGGAACGATAACTTTAATCAGGCTTCGATTAGAGCTGATTGGGAAAAAATTGTTGGGCGCGATATTGCCATGAACACCACCGATGTTCAGTTTAAGGAAGGGGTGTTAATCATTAGCCTAAACTCGGCAGTTTTACGGCATGAACTGCACATGCGCCGTAAAAATCTGATTGCTTACATCAATGAGTTCTACGGGAGCGAGATGGTCAAGGAGATAAGATTAAAGTAAAAACCCCACACTTTTAGGTAGGGTTTGTGTTTTTATGGCCGAAGCGAATTCATAAGCAAATCGTAAACATGTTCACGCCTGTCGTCAAGGAATTGAGCCATTTGATCATTATTTAATGTCATCCTATATCCTATTAGCCATTTTATTGCAAATGGGAAAAGGATTAAGGAAATCATGCTGATAAAGAACTGTTCTGGGTCAACTTTTCGGATGTTACCCAGTTCGGCTTCATGCTTGAGCTGATTTGAGAAGGTTTCGGTATTGTAAAGGGTATGAACCGCCTTAAGTCTTGATGCCTGCTCGGCATTCCTATGAATAATTGACAGCACAAAGGGAACAAGCAAGGGATCTTCAGTTAGTATATCGATGTATGTATTGATATAAACCTTTATTTTTTCGTTCAGCGGCATGTCGGCATTAAGGATTTGCCTGATTTTTTGACCGTTGTCTTTTATGGATTGTTCAAATATCTGTTCAAGCAAGTTTTCCTTGCTTTGAAAGTAATAGTTCATAAGCGACAGGTTCACGCCCGCTTTGGATGCAATTTCACGAACGCCAACTCTATCTACTCCCTTAGCAATAAAAAGTTCCCGTGCTGTTTCCATCAGTTTTAATCGGGTTGCGTTGCCGTGTTTAGTATCCATTTTTTTAGTTTTTCTCAAAATTATTACAATCTGTTTAAAATAAACATATGTTTTAGAAATAAGTTTATTAAAATTGTTTTAAAATTGCCAGAGTAAATTATTGAGGGAAAATGATTACAATTAAAAATCCATACGATAGCTTGCCTGATCACGGCTGTTTTTGCTGTTCCAGCAAGAACCCTATTGGCTTAAAGCTCAGCTTTTGGTACGATGAATTAAACCAAACCGTTGAAACCCGTTGGCTTCCGCATGCTAACTATCAGGGCTATCATGGTGTGTTGCACGGAGGAATTCAATCGACACTTATGGACGAGGTGGCCAGCTGGGCCATATACATTTTGGAGGGTACTGCCGGTGTAACCCATAGCATGGAAATTCGTTATTCTAAACCCATGCTGATTGAAAAGGGCGAGGTGACTGTTAGGGGTAGAATTGACGTCCGGGAGCAACGATTGGTGACCGTGCATGTTGAACTTTTTGATGGCGAAGGCAACCCTTGTACTACTGGTAGAATCAAATACTTTGTTTTTCCAATCGAAATCGCTAAAGCAAAGTATAGGTATCCTGGCAGAGATGCATTTTTGGGAGGAGGTGAGTAGCAACGTGCCAAAACCCCAAAAAGGTTCCGGAACCGTTAGCCGTAAACCGTTAAAAGTTTTGGTATTTAGGCTTTTATTCAGGTTTCTGACTCCTGTTTTATTCTATCATCTGTCAACTATCAGTAAGATTGGTATCACAGATTTGCACAGGGTTCACACATAGTAACACAGTGTAAATCTCTTAAACCAGTTTCTTCTGTGTTCTATTTATGTTCACGGACAACTATCAATACACATATATGGTGTTGTACTTCTAACCCTTTACTTTGACTCTTTTAGCAATTATTAACACAACCAAGGTTAACTTCGAGCAGCATTATGCGTCGTACATACGTCTATTGGTTTAAAAATTACTTTTCAATTATGAACCTAAATTTTACCACATGCTCAATGCTATTTGCAGCAATATTTACTTTTATTTCACATCCTCTGACTGCTCAAGATTTTCAAAAAAAAACATGCACGGCGATGCGTGCTGATCCCCAACCTCCTGTGATTGATGGGGTATTGAACGATGAGGTTTGGCAAAAGGATAATTGGTGTAGTGGCTTTACCCAGCATGAGCCCCACAACGGCGCTGAACCATCGCAGCAAACGGAGTTCATGATTACGTACGATAATGATTATCTGTACGCTGCATTCCGTATGTACGATACTGAACCCGAGAAGATTGTTTCGCGGGTTACCCGTCGCGATGATATCGAGGGTGATTATATTGCATTAGGTATTGACTCCTACTTTGATAAACGTACTGCATTTATTTTTACGGTAACCGTTTCCGGAACAAAAATGGATATGGTAATGACCGAGAATGGCGATAGGCAAGACCCTAACTGGGACCCTATATGGTGGGCTAAGACTGCAAGAAACCCAAATGGGTGGACGGCTGAAATGAAAATTCCCCTTAACCAGCTTAGGTTCTCAGTTGCCGATGAGCAAGCCTGGGGAATACAGGTGGGCCGATACTTGTATAGGAATCAGGAAACCGATTTTTGGCAGCATGTGCCAAAGGATGCACCAGGTTTTGTCCATTTGTTTGGCGAATTGCATGGACTGAAAGGATTAACCCCGAAACGACAGATTGAAGTTGCTCCCTATGTTGTTACCAAGACCGAAAGTTTTAAGCCAGAAGATGGGAATCCCTTTATGACCGGGCGGCGTAATGGTCTGAATGCTGGTGTTGATGCCAAAATTGGCCTAACCAATAACTTTACCCTTGACCTAACCGTAAATCCCGATTTTGGACAGGTTGAGGCCGACCCAGCCTTGATAAATCTTACCGAATTTGAGACTTACTTTGAGGAGAAACGCCCTTTCTTTATCGAAGGGGGTAACCTGCTTAGCTTCCCGTTGATGTTTGGCGATGGTGATCTTGCTTCGAATAACCTATTCTACTCGCGCAGAATTGGAAGGGCTCCACAGCATTATCCTGAACTGGATGATAATGAGTACGCCCGCGTGCCTTCCAATACAACTATTCTTGGCGCAGCCAAACTTACAGGCAGGTCGAGTAATGGGCTATCGGTGGGTTTACTTGAAAGCGTCACAGGTAATGCCTATGCGAACATCGATTCAGTTGGTTATTGCTATCATCAAATGGTTGAGCCCCTTACCAACTATTCTGTTGCTACAGCAAAACAGGAATACAACTCAGGAAATACTATAGTTTCAGGGATGGCTACTTCTACCAACCGTTCACTTACTGGTATCTTGAAGGACGAGTATCACCGTAATGCTTTTTCAGGAGGTGTCGATTTGGTTCACATGTGGGCTAATAAAAAATATATGGTGGCAGCAAAGCTCTTTGGCAGCCATGTAAACGGCAATAAGGAGGCAATACTTTTAACACAAACCAGTTCTGCCCGTTACTTCCAACGCCCCGATATTAAACATGTAAGGTTAGACTCATCAAGAACATCACTAACAGGAACAGGAGGATTATTACAGTTTGGCAAGTCGGGCGAGGGTCATTTGCGATACATGGCTGCTGTTGCCTGGCGTTCACCGCAACTAGAGATAAATGATATTGGGTTTGCCCAGAATGTCGACGATATCTTTCAGGTGGTATGGGTTGGTATTCGGTACTGGGAACCTACCAAATTGTACCGATGGTTTAACGTTAACATTAACCAGTGGACAGGATGGGATTTTGGTGGTGAATCGACATATAAAGGAGGAAACATTAATCTGAATCTTAAGTTGCCCAACTACTGGTTTGTTGGTGGAGGTGTAAACTGGAATGGTGAAAGGTTAAGCGCATCTGAACTAAGAGGTGGCCCGGCAATAAAATTACCTGGGGGTATAAACTACTGGTTTAGCCTTAGTTCCGATGGGCGTAAGAATTTGATTTTTGGTGCAAGCAACAGCGCTTATTTAGGGAATTACAACAGTTCAAAAAGTAGTAACTATTCCTTTTCAATAACCTACAAACCCCTTAAAAGTTTATTGGTAAGGGTTAGCCCTTCGTATTCAAAAAGTCAAAACGAACTTGCTTATGTGACCAATGTTAGCACGTTGAATTATACACGATATGTAAGAGGTTCACTTGATCGCAATACCTGGGTTATGTCGTTAAGGGTTGAGTATAGTATCAATCCCGATTTGTCGGTTCAATATTACGGTAGGACTTACTTTACAACTGGTAGGTACTCCGATTTCAAGTATATTACCAACCCCAGAGCACATAAGTATTCCGATAGGTATTCGCAATTTACCACTTCCCAAATTACTTACGACTCCAACAATGAGGAGTATTTAGTTGATGAAAACACCGATGGCACTACCGATTACTCGTTTTCGAACCGCGATTTCAACTACCTTAACCTTCAGTCGAATCTGATAGTTCGATGGGAATACCGACCTGGTTCCAGTGTCTACTTTGTGTGGACACATGGAAAGGAGAATTATGAACCGGTTTACAGCAATTCTATTGGCGATGATGTTTATAATCTTTGGGATTCGCACCCACAAAATATTTTCTTGGTTAAATTCTCATATAGGTTTAACTAAAACATATGCTAATTATCACATGGCCGGAATTTATCCGGCTTTTTTTCTTTTAAATAGTTGGTTAATAAACATAAGGCTCTTATCCGCTATTTTTTTGTGATGTTGAACAACAACCTGTTAAATTGGTTAATATCTTGGTCAATGATTAAATTGACTTTGAAATGAAAAAACTAACCTATTTTTTAATCCTTTTGGCCTTAGCCTTAACTGTATTGTGGGGCTGTAAGGCCCAAAAAACAGTTGAAACTATGAATGCTAAATTTGAGACAGTGACACTAGGAGCAGGATGCTTCTGGTGTGTCGAGGCTATTTTTAGCCGGGTTAAAGGTGTTACTAAGGTTGAATCGGGTTACTCCGGTGGGAATGTGGTTAATCCTACATACCAGGAGGTTTGCACGGGCAATACCGGCCATGCCGAGGTGGTTCAGGTAACCTTTAACCCCGATATTATTCCGTTTGCCAAAATTCTTGAAATCTACTTTAAAACGCATGACCCAACCACGTTAAACCAACAGGGAGTTGATATTGGGACGCAGTATCGTTCGGTGATTTTCTATCATACCGAGGAGCAAAAAGCTACCGCCATTGAAATCAAAAACCAGCTCGATGCTGCAGGAATTTGGAGCAGCCCAATTGTTACTGCTATAGAGCCCTACAAGAACTTTTACAAGGCCGAAAACTATCACCAGAACTACTACGAAGGGAATAAAAACCAGCCATATTGTAGAATGGTAATCACTCCTAAACTTGAGACATTTAAAAAAGTTTTTTCCGATTATATCGATAGGTAAACCTTTTTAACCTAAACGCCATGAGTTTGTTAATTCATGGCACGATGGTTAAACCCAAATTCGTCAACTGAAAAAAACAATTGACGAATCGACTGACAAATTTTAATAATATAGAAACTTCGTAATGAGAGACTGTGAAAAGCCTGGATTACCTCGATAGGTTATTAGAAACAAGCTGTTCCTGTTTTTTTGCATTTCTATTGACTAATCTCGGTTAAACTTTTTTAGGTAATCTTCGTCTAAGAATAAGATCAAACTTTAAAACTGTGAGCTATGAGAAAAACATTAATGCTAATGCTTTTAACCGCATTGATAGCTATGAGCTGCCAAAAAAAATCTGATAATCCGTTTTTTGGTGAGTACAAAGCACCTTTTGGGGTACCACCATTCGATGAAATCAAGCTTGAGCACTACCTGCCAGCCTTCGAAAAGGGAATAGAGGAACAGCAAAAGGAAATTGATGCCATTATTACTAACGAAGAAGAGCCCAACTTTGAGAACACTATTCTCGCTCTTGATAAATCGGGACGTTTGCTCACCAGGGTTTCAAGGGTGTTTTATAGTTTAAATAGCGCCGAAACTTCACCCGAGATGCAGGCCATTGCGCGTGAAGTTGCTCCAAAGGTTACCGCTCATCGCGATAATATCAGCCTAAACGATAAACTTTTTAAAAGGATAAAGGCCGTTTACGATAATCGTATGGATTTAAATCTCGACAGCCTTCAGCTGCGAACCGTAGAAAAGTATTACTCCGATTTTGTTCGTAATGGGGCTAACCTGAACGACGACGATAAGGCTAAACTCCGCGAGATCAACCAAAAACTTTCGCAGTTAGGATTAAAGTTCGGTGAGAATTTACTCGACGAGACCAACAAGAATTTCATATTGGTAATCGATAAGCCCGAAGATTTGGAAGGTCTTTCACAGGACATTATTGATGCTGCTGCCATTACAGCCAAACAATTTGGACACGAGGGCAAATGGGTGTTTACCCTGCAAAAGCCCAGCATGATCCCGTTCCTTCAGTACTCCAAAAAGCGTGAGCTCAGGGAAAAACTCTACATGGGCTATGTGATGCGTTGCAACAATAACGACAAGTTTGACAATAAGGCCATCCTGCTCGAAATAGCCAACCTGCGTGCACAAAAGGCTAAATTCTTGGGGTACGAAACTTTTAATCACTATGTCATTAGCAACAACATGGCCAAAACCCCCGATGCCGTTTACAGCTTTTTGAATGAGGTAATGACTCCTGCTCTTAAGGCGGCCATACGTGATAGGGATGCCATGCAGGCAATAATCGACCGCGAGGGTGGCAACTTTAAGCTTGCCCCTTGGGACTGGTGGTACTATGCCGAGAAACTTAAAAAGGAAAAATACGACCTGGATGAGGCTGAGCTAAAACCCTACTTTAAGCTCGATAATGTTCGTGATGGAATGTTTTACGTGGCAAGCCAGCTTTACGGCATAACCTTTGCCAAGCGCACCGATTTGCCTGTATATCATTCTGAGGTTGAGGTTTTTGAAGTAAAAGATGAGAATGATAATCATGTCGGCTTGCTTTACCTCGATTACCATCCACGTCCGGGCAAACGCGTAGGTGCATGGTGTGGACGATTCCGTCAACAAACCTATGAGAATGGTAAAAAAATTACTCCTATTGTTACCATAGTAACCAACTTCACCCGCCCAACTGAAACAACTCCCGCATTGCTAACCTGGGATGAGGTGGAAACCCTGTTCCATGAGTTTGGCCATGCACTGCACGGACTATTTACCGATGGCCCATACGATAGAATTGCAGGAAGCGTTCCCCGCGATATGGTTGAGCTACCCTCGCAAATCATGGAGCATTGGGCTGGTGAGCCACAAGTCCTGAAGTTCTATGCTAAGCATTACCAAACCGGCGAGGTTATGCCCGATGCGCTGATTGAAAAGTTGCAACGCAGTTCAAAATTCAACCAGGGCTTTGCCACTGTGGAGTACATTGCTGCTGCAATTCTCGATTTGGATTGGCACAGCTTTACTGAACCCAAGCAGGTTGATGTGCTTGAGTTTGAGAAACAGTCAATGGATCGCATCAAACTAATTCCTGAAATTTATCCCCGCTATCGTACCACATATTTTAATCACATTGTTGGTGGTTATGCCTCAGGATATTATGTTTATCTGTGGGCCGAGGTATTGGATTCCGATGCATTTAACGCTTTTGTTGAAACCGGCGATATTTTCAACAAAGAGATTGCCGCTAAGTTCCGTAAGCATATACTTGCCGAGGGCGGTAACAACGATGGCATGGTACAGTATCTGAAGTTCCGTGGTAAAGCGCCCTCTATTGAACCCCTTTTACAAAACAGGGGGCTCAAGTAGATAAACCAAAGGGGTTGCAATTTGCAACCCCATATTTTTTTTTGCTTTTTTTTGCTATATTTACGAGGCTAAATAACATTGCTTCATTTTTACGAAGTGCTGTAACCTCTATTCCTATGAATAGATTTACTTTACTTGTTCTGAGCTTAACCTTAGTACTGGGTATAAACGGTTGCAAAAAGACCAAGCGTTACGATTTAATTGTGGAGAATGCAGTAATATTTACCGATAGCGGTTTGATTGAGGGCAAAACCATACTGATAAAAGGCTATACCATAGCTGGGATTATTGATGCCGGCGAGCCTATTCGCACCCGCAAGGTGGTTGATGCTGAACCCAATTCGGCTTGGATTTCCCAAATCGAGAGCTGGAAACCAAACCCTAAACTTACTGATGTTATTGCTGTCCAGCAGGTTAAGCAAGGAAAGTGTGCCATTAACCCCAACCCATCACCTTGCATTTTCATGGAGGGAGTTTATGCCCATTACAACGAGGCCAGTACAAGTAGTAATAGTTTTTGGATTCTTACTGGAATTCAAAAAGGTTTGAGCTTTCCCAAAAATATCGAGGGCATACAATCTGTTATAAACCCTTTGCTCTTGTTAACTGGTTCAAACGGTATGGTGGAGAATAGAATAGCTAATGTTTATGGTATCAAGCAAAACATACCCGATGAGCTTTTAGCTATTGAGGGGATATCATACATGGTTGAGAGTAGCCCGGCATTGCTCGATTCCGTTGTAACTGCACTCGGTTCAATCAATGCGTCGCTTTCCACAGGGTTTTACAGGGTAAAGCATTTTGACGATTCGGGATTTGTTGCCCTTGGTATTGAGTCAACCAAAGCCATTAAGCAACGTTTAAAGTATGGCTTTACACACCTGATGGAGTATGTAAGAACCCCTCATGAGCAAGGTGTTGAATTGCGCATTGGCTACAATATGCCATTCGATGGCTCTGCCTTTGTCCAGGAACAAAATTTATTCATGGAGTATGGGTTTGCGATACCCGAAATTGGCAAGATATCATCGTTCAATGCTGCCAGAGCTCTTGCTATTCATAACCACAAGGGCAAAATAGCAATAGGCTATACCGCCGACCTTGTAGTATTTCAAAAAAAATTACCGAAGACCATTTCGATTTCACAAAAATTAGAAGGGTGATTAAAGTGCGGAAGGGCTGTGAAAAGTTAAAACAAACTAAATTCTAGGATAAGACTTATAAACTACATAACATCTAAATTAATTTGACTATGGGAAACAAAGATTTTATTTACAAGCCAAGGGATTTTCGAACAATTAGACTATGGAAAGATGTAAAAGATGAAGAGTGGAACGATCCTCTCTGGCAACTAAAGAATTCCATTCGAAATGTTGAACAACTCAGGCAAGTCATAAGCCTGAACGATTTTCAGGAACAAGAAATACGGCGCGTGGTGGATGAGCTGGAACGACAAGGGAAAGATCCGCTCCGAATAACGCCTTACTACGCATCGCTAATGAATGAAGATCCCTTTCATCCTGATATTCCTGAAGATGAGAAAGGGAGTACCAGGCTCGACCCAATATTTTGGCAAAGTGTACCTACTCCGGCCCATCTTTTATTCCCCAATACTGGGAAAGAAGATGCCATGAGCGAGGGATCAAGAAGTTATGGGGCGGCTTACCAGCGCTACCCCAACAGGGTAGCCCTGTTTGTTGCGCAAAACACAAGTTGTGCATCCTATTGCGCTCACTGCCAAAGGACAAAATCGCTTGATGCTACGTGTGATGTGAATCTTGAGCTTATTAATAAGGGCTTATTTTATATCAACTACAATAAAAATATTGATGAGGTTTTGGTTACCGGTGGCGATGCGTTGCGGGTAAGCAAAAAACGCTTGCAGTACGTTCTGGAGGAGTTGAGTAAGATGGATCATGTCCGGGTTATTCGTATTGCAACCAGAGTGCCGGTAGTTATGCCTATGGGCGTAACCGATGAAATACTCGCGTTAATCAGGGATTCCGCTAATAGGTATAATTCCGGGCCCGATAAATACGTTTACTTCATGATCCATGTAAATCATTACAAGGAAATCACTGCCGATTTTGCTGCAGCCATTAAACGTATTAACAGTTACGGCTTTACTGTCCGAAACCAAACTGTTTTCCTGAATCATGTTAACGACTACTTTGTAACCCTGGCCAAAACTTTTCGCAGGATGTTTTGGGTGGGTGTTCATCCTTATTACCTGCTTCAGTGCCACAAGGAGAAAGGCATTGTCCATTTTATCTCACCCATACAGGTTGGCCAAATTTACATGAAACATATGCAGGGATGGCTATCGGGAATTGTGAGGCCAAACTATGCTGTGAATATTGAGGGAGGCGGCGGTAAAGTTTTATTGATGCCCCTAAATTATGATAATCTTAATGTGAATCTAAAAGTTGACGATAAAATTTCCGAGAGTAGAGCAAAAGTTCACACATGGGACGATAAAGAAATATTCGACTATGAGGCGCTAGGACGAGCAACTCGGAGTGAATACAACCAAGCCGTTAACATAATGGATAAGTTTATTGGCCGGAAGGGTGTATTTGTACCTAAAATTATTATTGTGGATAAACAGGGGAATTATATTGAAACAACCAACCGTACAAAGCTGCCCCGATTTGAAAAGCAAAAAAAGGCTGTATTGCTTGACTATGAGACCAACTCATCGGGGATGCCAATTACTAATCCTGCTAAAATTACCAAGAAACTCGACGAGCTATATAAAAATTCGGAGTATTCAAAGCTCTAATATTGAATTGGTTTAACATTAAGGCCGTTTTGATTGATCAGAATGGCCTTTTTGTATTTTGTGCTATGAATTAGCGAATTCAGGTCATCAGTTTCACTGCTCACTATTCGCTGTTCATTGTTCATTGTTCACTCTAACTTCCTCTAACATCCTCTAACTCCATCATATTCAATTTATTTTGATTAATTCCGATTATTCCGACTCATTCCGATTCCTTAATTATTAATTAGTGATTGGCCGTAAAGTTTAAAGTGTTTATAACTAATATTAAAATAGTGTAATCGTAAAACGAAATTATTGTAAATTAGACATCAAATAAAATATGCGTTTGTTTGCAGATATAAAGATAAAGTTTTAAAAAACCAGCTGGGCAGAGAATCTGGAGTTATGTTTAATTGACAATATTATTGAACAACATTCCTTTCTTATTCAACTTTTAGCCTCTGCTCCTGCTCCTACCATCATTTTTATTTTATACCCCTATCTGCTTGCGCCTTATTGGAACAAATTTGAGTTAAATGTTTTTTGGGGGTTCTATAAAATCATTTAGGATAAATAAATCAATTGGTATATTTTATACTTTTGCAAAATAAGCTAATTTTTAAAAAAATATATTATGCTACTAGATAACAAAACAAAGACAGAAGATAGCAAATTTTACAAAGTATTCGACTTTATTAAAAATTATTCAGAAAAAGGTGAGCTTAATATTGTTACAGGATTTTTCTCCATTTATGCTTTGGCATTAATGAAAGAGGATATAAATCAAGTGAATAAAATCAGGTTGATTTTGGGGAATCTTGTGCAAGACGAACCTCAACTTA
Source organism: Bacteroidales bacterium (assembly GCA_011045955.1). GTDB lineage: Bacteria > Bacteroidota > Bacteroidia > Bacteroidales > Tenuifilaceae > Tenuifilum. Next base: position 26,857 of record DSBV01000109.1, read on the forward strand.
ACAAAATTATCGACTTACTTAATGGCAACCCAGGTATTACAAACACATTATCTTTAAGTGCATCGGCAAAAAAAGCAGTAGAATTTCTACAACAGGACAAAGTTTTGGTTAAGACAATCAAGCGGAATTTTTGCCACGCCAAAGCATACATTTACAAAGACAAAGACCCAAGAAAAAATTTTCATATCATTGGAAGCTCTAATTTAACAGATGCCGGGCTTGGAATAAAAGATAGCAGTAATATTGAACTTAATACCGCTTCGACAGGAAATGACAACGATTATAAAGAAATTAAAAAATGGTTCAATTATCAATGGGATAATATAGCTCAAGCTTATGTTGAACTGCCCGATAAATCAAAAGTTGATGTAAAAAAACATTTGATTGAAATTATTACCAATCTTTACAAACCTTGGAAGCCGGAAGATTTATACTATAAAGTGCTTTACGAATTATTCAAAGACGACCTACTCACATTTTCGACCGATGCCGAATTCAACCGTGAAATGTCGCATTTAGAAGAAACCCTTATTTATAATACTTTATACCCATACCAACAAAAAGGTGTAATAAGTTTAATTAAAATGCTTCAAAAATTAAACGGTGCCATTCTTGCCGATGCTGTTGGATTGGGAAAAACATGGACTACTTTGGCAGTGATGAAATATTTTGAATCAAAAGGCTATACCGTAATAGTGTTTTGTCCTAAAAAATTACGTAATAATTGGGAGCAATACCAATCGCACAGAGGCTCAAGATTCGAAAGAGACGAAATAGAATATATAGTTAGAAATCATACAGACCTACAAGATGATAGATTAACAACCAGTTATCCTGACTTCCCGCTTATTAAAATTCAACGAAAACAGAAACTGCTTATTGTAATTGACGAAAGTCATAATTTACGAAATGATAAATCGTCGCGTTACAAATTCTTAGTTGATCATGTTTTAATGCCTGATAAAAAGAAACGAGATGTAAAGGTTTTGCTACTTTCGGCAACTCCTATCAACAACAAATTGATAGACATAAGGAACCAGTTTAAATTAATAACCAAAGGACAAGATGATGGTTTTAAAGATACTGAATTAGAAATTGAAAGTTTAGAAAACATTTTTAGGAATGTTCAAAAAGATTTTGCAGAATGGGCAAATCAGGACAATAAGAAAATTTCTGATTTCACAAGCAAATTACCTATAAAATTTGAAAAATTAACCGATGCACTTATTGTTGCCCGAACAAGAAAATTAATTGAAGACATGTTCGGGAAAATGAGTTTCCCTAAAAAAGAAGCCCCCATCAATGAGTTTATCTCTCCTGAAAACATTGGCAACTTATCATCATTCGACGATATACTCAATGCGTTAAGGGTAAACCTGACTGCTTATCGCCCATCGGAATACATGAAAAACTTAAAAATTGAAAGTGTTTTAGAAAATCCTCAATTGCGCGAAAAGTTTTTGGTTAAAATGATGTATATCTTGCTAATTAAACGACTTGAATCGAGCTGGTATTCATTTAAGCTTACTGTCGAAAACATTTTGAATCATCACACCAATGCATTACAAAAAGTTCAAGAATTTATTAAAACAAAACAAGATGCCACTATTGATAACGAACTTTCAAATGATGTGCAAGAAGACATTGAAGACACAGCAGCAGAATTGAACACTGACGAAGAACAAGTAACATTCGGTAAAAAGAATCCGGTTGCCTTATCCTCGATAACTGATATCGAACTTTTTAAAAAACACCTCGAAGCCGATATTGAAAAGCTCAAAATACTAAAAGAAAATCTGGATAGTTTCGAAAAAGATTTTAACGAAAAAAAGATTAACGACCCCAAATTAAGTAAACTCATCGAGCACATCAAAACAAAACAAAAAGGCGGTAACAAAAAAATTTTAATTTTTACTGTTTTTAAAGACACTGCAAAATTCTTATACGAACAATTGAAAAAATGGGACATTAAAAACCTGGCTTATGTTTCAGGATCGATGAGCGAAACCATTGATGGTTATACAGGCGAAAAATTTGAAATCATACTTGAACGATTTGCTCCATATACCAAACTTTACCTTGAAAAAGATTGGACCGAGCTATATGAAAAAGCAAATCTCAGCCATGCGTTTAAAGAAGGAGAAAAATGGAACGTACCGTACGAAAAATGGCTGGAGCTTATTAAAAAATACGATAAAGTAACACTGAAAAAAATCGAAGCTCCTATTGATGTACTTATAGCAACCGACTGTTTAAGCGAGGGGCAAAACTTACAAGATTGCGATACCGTTGTAAACTACGATATACATTGGAATCCGGTGCGGCTTATTCAGCGTATGGGGCGAATTGACCGACTGGGTTCTCCCAATAAAACTATTCGTGGCATAAACTTCTGGCCGGCAAAAAACTACGAAGATTATTTGCAATTAAAATCGAGGGTCGAAAATCGCATGGCACTTATGAGCGTTGTTGGTACTGAAATGGAAGAAAATCTATCGCCTGAATTTCAAAAAATAATTGAAGATAATCCGTTGTTACCAAAGCAAGCTCAAAAAATGCTCGACCAATTGCAAATAACCTGGGATGATATTGAAGTTAACACCGAAACACTTGGGCTAAATGACCTATCGCTTGAGCAGTTCAGACAAGAATTGTACGAGTTTTTCAAAAAAAACGAAGAGTTTTTTACAAAAATGCCCAATGGTGTATTTACAGGGTTTAAATTTAAGCCCAGCCGGAATTGGAAAGCAATACCCGATAGTATTGTAGCCGTTCTGGGCTATCCCAAACGACCCGACGAGGTTACCAACCACGTTTACGAAGAAATATATCTTCTGCATCGAGCTATAGATGATAAAGCAAATGGAGTTTTGTTGAATAACAATCAGGAAATTCTTGCTTTGTTGCGACACCACAAACTCGAACCCCGTTATGTTCCTGAAAACATCGAAAATGCCGATAAAGACATCATTCAAAAACTATCCGATACTGTTTCGAACTGGGTTTATTCGCAAGCAATACCAGTAGCTGTTAACCAAATTCAAAATCTATTTACCGGCGAAGCAACGCTGAAAAATATTTCGCCAGAAAATATAAAACTTGAACAAAAGTTTAAACCCAATAATTTTGATTTAATCAACTGGTTTGTAATATCAAATAAGTAAGCCCTATGGACCTTTCATTATTTAATACTGCTAATCTTTTCGAAGCTTCCACTCATCTTTTTCAGCAGTTGGGTATCAAGCTCAACTCAAATACAGCCGAAGCATTGCCAACAAAAAAATTGTTGAGTGGCTTTTACAAAGACAACGACACTTTTAATTCCATTATAAACACTTATTTTATTGGAATTATTGACGATTCGGTGTTTCAAACAACTGGTAAAGGTGATGTTAAATACAGCATTCACGAGGTTTTGCATCCCGATTTTCATCAGGACGATAACGGGTACAATGGGCTGATGATTTTTGCATTTGAGCTTACCAGAAAACCTACACGAACCGAAATATCTGAACTTACAAGGGCTTTTAATCGCATAAGCCAAAAAATGCCGGTAGCATTACTGTTAAAGTATCCTTCCGTATTGCCATCGGAAGGTAATGAAGCTCTTATTTCACTTGCCATTAGCGAACGATTCAAATATCTGCAACACTGGCGACAAGGCGAAAAAGTAGGGAAAATTATTATTCTAAAAGACATTGCTACATACCATACCCATGCCGGACATCAACGTATATTGCTCGACCTTGTAAAACCAAGTGGAGTTACAAACTTTAAACAGCTTCATGCACATTGGTTACAGGTATTAGATGTAAACGTTCTGAACAAAAAATTCTTTAAGGAGATTGCCAATTGGTACTTCTGGGCAAAGGATAAAGTGCAATTCCCTGACGATATTGAAAAAAACGAACAGGTTCGTAATGCCACCAACCTTATTCGCCTTATTACTCGAATCATATTTATTTGGTTTATCAAAGAAAAAAATCTTGTACCTGCTGCATTGTTTGATAAAAAATACCTTTCTACCATTTTGAAAGATTTTATGCAAACAAAAACTCTGACAATTATTACAAGGCCATATTGCAAAACCTCTTTTTTGGAACCCTCAACCAAAAAATGAATGAACGCAAATTTGCTAAAGACGACAACATACAAACCAACAGAACCGAATACGGAGTAAAAAACCTGTACCGCTATGCCAATCTTTTTAAAATACCTGAACAAGAAGTGCTTAACTTATTTAAAGATATTCCGTTTTTAAATGGAGGTTTGTTCGACTGTTTGGACAAACCCAACGACGAGGACAAAATTATTTATGTGGACGGTTTTAGCCGCAATGCCAAAAAACAAGCTCACGTGCCCGATTATTTATTTTTTGACGACGGACAAGAAACTAAACTCAACGAAACTTACCAAACGTCAAACAATAGCTACAATTGCAAAGGACTGATAAACCTATTAGAAAGTTACAAATTTACCGTTGCCGAAAACACTCCCTTAGAAGAAGAAATTGCCCTCGACCCCGAATTGTTGGGTAAAGTATTTGAAGAACTATTGGCAAATTACAATCCCGAAACTCAAACCACTGCCCGCAAGCAAACCGGTAGTTTTTATACACCCCGCGAGATTGTTGACTATATGGTTGACGAATCGTTGCTCGAATACCTAAAAGGTGCCCTCAGCATCCCTGCTGACGGTGAAGATGATAACGATAGATTCTCTGCACACGAATTCTTCAACCCCAACAACGAAATTCAAATTCATCAGGGGAATTTACCACACTGGCAACAAGAAAATGTTTGGTACTTTGTTACCTTTAGGCTGGCCGATTCCATCCCTACTGAAGTTGCTGAACAAATCAAGGTTGAGCGTGAAATATGGCTTAAAAATAACTCTAAGAATCCAAATAGCGAATACTCAAAGGAGCAACTCAAGGAGTATAATAGGTTGTTTTCAGATAGAGTTGAAAAATTGCTCAACGATTACCATGGCAGTTGTATATTGAAAAACAAGGAAATCGCAAACATTGTTAAAAATGCAATAGAAAATTTTAATAATCAAAGATATTTGTTAGACGAATGGGTGATTATGCCTAATCATGTTCATATACTGGTTAAGCCCTTGGCTGAAAATAAACTATCCGATATTTTACATTCATGGAAGTCGTTTACTGCCAACGAAATCAATAAAGCATTAAACAAAAAAGGTCAAGTATGGATGCACGAATCCTATGACCATATTGTACGAAACGAACGTGCATTTCGAGCCATTAGAAATTACATTCGCCAAAATCCGGTAAAAGCAAAATTGGCAGAGGGTGAGTTTTTGATTTCTGAAAGTAAAGCTGAGAGGAGCAAGGATACTTCTGCTACCTTAGAACAACGATTACGCGACCTTCTCTCTTATTCCGAAAATTCCAATCCGTTTAACGAAGCCGAAACTCAACAACTTATAGCAGCCATTAACAATTGCAAAATACTTGACCCTGCCTGCGGTTCGGGCGCATTCCCCATGGGTATTCTGCACAAAATGGTGCATATACTCCAAAAAATCGATCCTAATAACAAAAAATGGAAAGCACAGCAAAAAGAAAAAATTATTGGCGACCAAATTAAACAACTCGAAAATGACAAAAAAGCTATTGAGGGCTTAAGCGATAAAGCCGTAAGAGAAAAGGCTATTCAAGCCGTAGACGAACGACTTAAAGAAATTAGAGAAATTTTTGAAAGCAAAAACTATTTCGACGACTACGCACGTAAACTCTACCTGATTGAAAACTGCATTTATGGCATTGACATACAGCCCATAGCCGTGCAAATTGCTAAACTGCGATTTTTTATTTCGCTGATTATCGACCAGGACAAAGATCCTACTCAAGAAAATCTCGGTTTTCGCTCTTTGCCCAACCTCGAAACTAAATTTGTAGCCGCCAATACCCTCATTGGTTTAGATAAACCGCAACAATTCGCTATTCGAAATCCCCAAATAGATGAAACAGAAAAACAACTCAAACAGCTACGACACGAGTATTTTACAGCCAACACCCGAAAAAAGAAACTTAAACTTCAGGCTAAGGACAAAAATCTACGAAAACAAATTGCAGAACTACTAAAAAACGACGGCTGGCCCAGCTTAGTTGCCGAACAAATTTCAAGCTTCGACCCGTACGACCAAAACCACTTTGCCAACTGGTTCGACCCCGAATGGATGTTTGGACACGACCTAAAAAACGGTTTTGATATTGTTATTGGTAACCCGCCGTACATTCAACTTCAAAAAGCTTTTAATTACAAAAATAAGTATGCTGATTTATACAAAGACCAGAACTACAAAACCTTTGATAGAACCGGCGATATTTATTGCCTGTTCTACGAAAAAGGAATTCAACTGTTAAAAGAAAATGGTTTGCTTGCTTACATCACCTCCAACAAATGGATGCGAGCCGGCTATGGAGAAAAACTGCGGGAATTTTTTATTAAGCACAAGCCTTTGCAACTTGTTGATTTAGGTCCGGGCGTGTTTCAAAATGCAACTGTGGATACTAATATTTTGATAATACAAAAATTTGCCTCCAGAGTCTCTGCTGAAGTTTCATCCCCTAGCAAAGATGCTTCAGATACTTTAGCTGTTACTCTACAAAAAGAGGATAAAGATGACATTACCAAAGCATTGACCGAAAAAGGCGTGCGGCTTACCAAACTTACAAAAGATGCTTGGTTTATAGGAAGCGATGCTGAACAGAAGCTTAAAGCAAAAATAGAGAAAATTGGCAAACCCCTGAAAGAATGGGATGTGAAAATTTATCGTGGTGTATTAACTGGTTTAAACAAAGCCTTTATCATTACCACCGAAAAACGGGATGAAATACTAAATAATTGCCAAGACGAGGACGAACGCATCCGCACCGAAGCCATCATCAAGCCCATCTTGCGAGGCAGAGACATTAAACGTTACCATTACCAGTGGGCAGGTTTGTGGGTGATTTTTATCCCTTGGCATTTTCCATTACACGAAGATTTAACTATTCAGGGGACAAGCGAAAAAGCAGAAAAAGAATTTCAAAAGAAATATCCCTCAATTTATCATCACTTATTACAATTTAAAGATGCTCTATCAAAAAGGAACAAAGAAGAAACAGGTATAAGATATGAGTGGTATGCAATGCAAAGATGTGCCGCAACCTACTACCCCGAGTTTGAGAAGGAGAAGGTGGCATTTAAAGCAGTTGGAAAGAACTTAACATTTTCATTATTTAAGCCAGGAACAATGATTAGTGCACCAGCATCTTTTATGACTTCAAATTTTAATAAATATATTTTAGGACTATTATGTTCGTCATTTACATTCTATTTTGTTTTAAAGAATGCTGATAAAACTGGAGCTGGTGATGTAATGCTCAATGTACAGTCGTTTCAGAAAATTCCCCTTCCCCCCATCACATCAACCACTGAGCCCATCGTAAATCAAATAGAGGCTTTGGTGGATAAAATTTTAGAGGCAAAAAAGCAAAACCCAGAAGCCGACACCCGCCAGCGGGAAAAAGAAATAGACCAGCTGGTTTATAAACTATATGATTTAACAGAGGAGGAAATAAAAATAATAGAAGGAGGGGAATGAGTAAATTTGTACATCAATAAAAAAATAGCTTATGAAAGTTTTATTAGATACAAATATCATCACTCATCGAGAAACCATTTATTTCTTTTGACCAAATTGAGGGGTAAAAAATTGTCTTTTTTTGACCAAGTGAAAAAAAAGAAATAATAATTATTTGTATGTCAATAACTTTTATTGACCAAAATACGGGGTAAAAAATCGTCTTTTTTTAGACCAAGTGAAAAAAAGAAATAGCCCAACTTGTTATTAAAAATCGTAATAATCACTTAATCAATTAGTTATGAGTTTTGTTTTCAGTTTTCGAGGACTACGGATTTTTTATATAATTATGGCATCAGTTTGAAGCGTGAAACATTGTCCGGCTCGGCAATAAAGATCTACCGCCTGTTATGGGCTGTTTACTTTTCATTCGTAAAGGTTTCAATCCTTAATTCTAAATTCAATTTCTCATTAATTTCTTTGAGGACAGCAATTTTTTCTTTTGTCGACGTATGAACCATAATCCAATATTTTCCGATTTTGTGCTGGTTGTAAAAGTCGTCTTTGGTCTCAGATACTATCGGTACTCCCGCACGATATATGTTTAATGGTAAAACTTTTTCGGGTCCTATTTTTTTAATTGTCTCAACGAATGTGTCAACAACTTTTTGGTTCTTAATTACAGTTTTGTCAGGAAATGTAACTGATATTTTTTCTCGTATTTTAGTTTTTTTATGTCTTTTAAAAATCACATCTTCAACTTCTGTAAATTCCGTCTTTGTTTCGGATGAGCCATTTTCATCAGCTTTTTCTTCTTCCTCCATTTCGGTTAATTCAAAAAGCTCTTCAATTTTCGCTTTTGTAAAGGTTTTTAAGTCGTTAGAGTCAATTTTGAATGTCGGTTCGATAGATTTTATTTTTTTTAAAAGTTTTTGTGATATTATTTCCACTATACAATCGGGTGACTTAATCAATGCGTTCCAACTACTGTCGAGCAACTTGCTTTTTTTCAACAATGTGTCTAAAGTGTCGATATTGGAATACGCAAATGACGATAAATTTCTTGCCACATATTCTATTTTATCGGATTCAATGTCAACTTGCCAAACAATTCTATCTTTTGGGTTTTTCTCAAAAGTTTTGAATAGTAACCATTTTACTCCATTTGTCAGAACACCAAAGTCAATTCCTGATTTGAAACAATAATTTGCAAGTTGGTCAATAATTTTTTTATCTTGCAAGTCAATTGATAAATTCTTTGCTTCAACAATCAAAGTTGTTTTACCATTTTTTAAAAGAGTGTAGTCAGGTATTTTACCGTCTTCGTCAGGAGCATTCGGTCTTACAAATTCTGGATTAGCAGTTTTCCACCCAAGCGCATTCAAAATTGGCTCAATTAATTGAGTTCTAACTGCTTGTTCGTTTGAAATATAGTTTATCCGAAATTCAACAACTTTTTCAATTATCTCTTTTAATTTGTTTTCAATTTCTTTCATTGTATGTTATTTTTAACATAGTTGCTTCGTAATTATTTAGTTGTAAAGATATTAACAAATAATTATTAATAAAAATTTTTATCAATATTTTTTTGAATTGCTATTTTTCTGAACCTACCTAAAAATATTTAATGGCTGGAAGTGCCAAATGTCATTTATAATAATGAAAATCTTTGTATCAACTTCTTGAAAACACAACCAAAAGCATTTTTGAAGGTCAAAATTTTTTAACTTTGCAGGATAACTAGAAATTACTTTAAAAGAATAATAATTTACAAAAAGAAAGAGGTGATTAAAATTCCAGTTCAAGTCCATCGTAGGCAAGGCAAACATTTTCAGGTAAAGTTTTTGCTATCACGTTGTGAAATCCCATTTGATGACCGATGTGTGTGATAAATGCTCTTCGGGGGCTGAGCTGAGCAATCAAATCAAGTGCCTCGGTTAGCGAAAAGTGCGAGATGTGTTTTTGCCTCCTAAGGGCATTTATCACCAGATACTTTGTGCCAATAATTTTTTCTTTTTCCTCTTCGGGAATAAAGTTGGCATCGGTAATGTAGGTTAAATCGCCAATGCGAAAGCCGTAAATAGGCAGTTTGTAATGGTAAACCCTAATGGGAGTGATGGTAATTCCCATCACATCGAACGGTTGTCCATCGATGCTGTGCAACTCAAATTCGGGTACTCCCGGATATTTATGTTCGGCAAAAACGTAACTGTATTCCCTTTTTAATTCAGCAAGTACCCTGTTTTCGCCCCAAATATCCATGGGGCGTTTTTGAAGCCAGTTGTACGCCCTAACATCGTCAAGGCCGGAAATATGGTCGCGGTGCTCATGGGTGAGCAGTATGGCCTGAAGTTTTTTTACCCTGGCCCGAAGCATTTGCTGTCGGAAATCGGGGCCGGCATCAATCACTATGTTAGTCCCATCATGCTCAATCAGTGCCGAGGTTCTCAATCGCCAGTCGTGGGGATCCGCTGATTGACAAACCGGACATGGGCAAGCAATAACGGGAATGCCCTGTGATGTTCCTGTGCCAAGAAAAGTTATTTTCACCTACAATGCTTTTGATTTGATCGACAAAAATATCAAGTAGAGTAAAACAACCACGGCCATTACAGCTGAAGGTATTGCAGCTTCTTTCCCGAAAAGGGTAAGGGCTGTGACCACCGAAAAACCAGAACTCTTAATCCCGACAAGCATAACCATGGGAATGCGTTTATAGGGAGAAATTTTAAGTTTTCGTGCCACAATGTTGGTAACGTATCCAAGCCCAAAAATGGTTACAACCAAAATTCCAGTAATGCTCAGAAGTAGGGTAGGGGATGAAAAGAAAACTTGTCTGTTTAACCCCACCGCAACAAAAATAAGTATTGCAAAACCCCAATCCACAACTTTACCTCGTATCTTTTCAATTAAGGGTTTAATAGGTTTCCAAAGCAAAAAACGGGAAACTATCAGCGGAGCAACCACAAGTTGAAGCATCAGAAAAAGTAAGTCGGTAGGGTTAATTCCCGATGAGGAGGCAAAGAGCTTTACCATTAACGGCGCAATTAGGATTGAACCCAGAAATGCCCCCGTAACCGAAATAATAGCGTAAACCACGTTTCCTCTTAGAATAAAAGAGAAAGGGATTATGGCTACACCTGGAGGTGTGGCAGCAATTATTACAAATCCGTAAAAAAGTTCTTTGGTGGGCATCAGCCAGTATGCCAGTGGTAGTATTACTGCTGAAAATGCAACATAATTTAAGGCTATACCGGTTAGCATTGGTTTGTATATGTGTGGTTCACTCCTTAGCTGCACAAGACTCATGCCTGTCATGGAGAATGTCATGGTTAAAGCTAATACTGGGAAGGTCAAAAACTTCAAGGAGTTAGCATGTTCACCTACAATAATCCCCGCAATTATAGCAAAAACCAGAATGGCATTTCGGTTCAAAACCAAAAACTTTACATATCGGAACATTTGCATTACCTTCGTAAAAAATTTTAGTAAATATAGATAGAAGGATTGAAAAAATGGAAGAAATTAAAGGGAAACTATACTTAATTCCTACTCCCATAGGCAGTAACGAACCAGATTATGTTTTACCCCAGCGCGTTATCCAAATAACCAGGCGCTTGAACTATTTTGTGGTTGAGGAACTCAGAACTGCACGCCGGTATTTATCGCGCATTAAGGTTGAAAAGCCAATCGATGAACTTACTTTTTTTCTACTAAATGAGCATTCGCAGCCCGAGGGGGTTGAAGGCATGCTTATGCCCTTGCTGCAAGGCTACGATGTGGGGCTTATGTCAGAGGCTGGGGTTCCCGCTGTTGCCGACCCTGGTGCAATACTTGTTGCTGCTGCTCATCGTAAAGGGATACCAGTGATTCCTCTTGTTGGGCCTAGTTCAATTCTGTTAACCCTAATGGCAAGCGGCCTTAATGGCCAAAACTTTGCCTTTGTGGGCTACCTTCCCGTAAAGCCCGTTGAACGCCGTAAACGAATCAGGCTACTTGAACAACGTTCGCACACTGAAGAACAAACCCAGCTTTTTATTGAGGCTCCTTACCGTAATATTCAGCTGCTTAAGGATTTGATTGGTGTTTGCAATGAACAAACTGCCATTACCATAGCCACCGAGGTAACATCAACCGATGAACTTATTATTACAAAAACGGTAAGGGAGTGGAAAAAAAATCCACTCCCCGATATCAATAAGAAAAATACTGTGTTTGCTTTACTAGCTTAAGGTTATTCGGGCATGGTTAATGCTTTGCCCTTGCTGCTAAAATAGATGTCAAAGACAAGTGGGGTAAAAGGAGGGATATTGCTGGTTCCAATAGAATCGTATCCGCAGAACGAAGGGATAATAGCACGACCCCATTCACCTTGTTTCATGTTTATTAGCGCTTGGCTAAACCCTTTTATTACCTCGTTTCCGCCAACGGTTACCTTTAGCGAGTCGGTTGAGCTAAACATGCGGCCAAGTTTTTGGGCTACGCTATCGATATTGGTGTCAAATACAAATCCATCGAGAAACGCCCCCTTGTAGTAAACGTAGGCAATAGAATCCTTTGCAAGTGTTACTGTATCAACGGTAGGAGGGGTGAGCTGTATGTAGTATATGCTATCGTTTATTGGTTCAAGTCCAGGGTAATTCTGGGCTATATAATTATCTATCAGGCTTTTCTCGTAAGCACGCGGGTCTTTAATCACTTTTAAGAGTTCGAGGTCGTAAATAAGCGATTGATAACCCAAACCGTTTGTTGCGCTTGTTGTACCGTAGGCCAAATGGAAAGGCATGTAAAGTGTGGCTTTACCGCCTTCCTTCATGTACCCTAACCCCTCAAAAACACCTTTCAACAACATTCTACTATACCCGGTTATTAGTATTGGTGCTTTTTCATACTTTAAAAAAACGGGGGTGTAGTGATAGTTAATGTCAAACCTGTCGTATAGTTTTATAAGTTCACTGTTATCAGTAAACCATACTAATCCGTCAAGTGTTTTTTCGGTATAGGAGTAAAGCACCCAATCGCCAATTTCTGGCGATAACCCGTTACCCTCAGTTTGGCTTACAAAGTATAAACCACTGGGTTTTTTAGCATCGGCTGGGATGTTGTTTACCTGAATCCATGCGTTAAAACGAGCCATTTCATCACCTTCGGGGTCTTTAAAATCCTTATCGCACGAAATGGTTGAAAGTGATAGACCTGCAATAATCAAAAGCAAATTTCTATTCATAGTTTCTATTCAATTTCCCGCAAATATACTATTTACCAATTCAATTCAAAGTTAATTGGTTTTAATACTATCAAGTTTAATTGATATTTCTACCGGGGTGTAGGGTGAAACATTTAGAGTTCCATTTTTTCCATACGCTAAAGGCGATGGAGCTATTATATTTATAGTACCACCAACCGATACCAGGGTAAAGCCAATGCGAATGGCAGGGATCGATACCTCGCTAAGGCTGATAGGTTCTGTTGATGTAGAGTAGGCCTCCACTTCCTGTCCGCTAATAAGTTTTACTGTATAGTTACCGAATACCTTGGCGGTTTCAGTGGGGCGAACCAGGCTGGTATCAACTACCTTTTTGTAGTAAAGTCCACTGGTATGCTGGGTATAGCCAGTTAAATCCAATGTGTTAATAAATGTTTGCTCATTGACTTTGCCGGGTCCATTCAAGTAAACAATCTCAACATCGAAAGCCAATGGTGACCATGGCTTTACTGGGCCAATGTAATTGTCGCCATATCCAAGGCTCGACGGGAAAAGGATTGTTGCCTGCTGGTTCTCCCTGCATAGCAGTAAGCCGTACCTCAAACCATCGAGTAGGGGTGTTGAACCCATTATAGCTCTTAACGGCTCAAATTTGCGAACCATGGTATCGAGTTTAGCTTGAATGGCAACCGATTTAATATTGGTGTCAAAAACAACGGTAGGAGATTTTATTGTGTAACCCTTATACCAAAAAAGGATTGTGTCGCCAAGGTTAACCTCGTATCCATACGATTGGGATTGGGGCGAGTAGTAAACCCCATTGCTTTTTATGTAACTCCAATTTTTGCTGCTGATATAGCTTTCGATGCTTTTTTCTTCAGCAAATCGTTTATCGGTTTCCAGAGAGTTGTCGCACGAAACTATAATGGGCAAAAAGCCCAGTAAAGGTAGAAAATACGTTAATCTCATTGCTCTAATCCTTTCTTAACCTCCACTATTTCAAGTTCAAAAATCACCGAGGTAAAAGCGGGTATCATTCCGTTTGAATTACCCTGTTGTCCAAAGGCCAGGTGCGATGGCACAATGAGCATGGCCTTTTCACCCTTGCGCATCTTGCCTATAGCTTCTTCCAACCCTGGTATCACCTGCCATTTTTGTCCATAAACAAATTGGAATGGCTCGCCCCGCTTACGGGTTGAGTCGAAAGGTTTGCCGTTTAGGAAACGCCCTTCGTAGTGTATGGTAACCGTGTCGCCAACTTCAACCTGGTTCAGTTGGGTTTTTACTTGAGGTATAATGTAAAGACCCGATTCCGTAGGTTGAGCGTCAACCTTTTGGCCATCGAGGTATTGCTTAAGTATCACCTTTTCGTATTCGCCAAAGTCGTTTATCCAGCTCATGAATGCTTCCATCTCGTTTTGGAACTCCTCGGCAGTTTTTACCTCAAGTAATTTGATGTCAACCCTCATAAATTCACCAGGATCGATAAATCCGGGCAGGGAGGTTTCAAGGGTTTTGGTGAAGAATGGCTCGGCTTGAATGTAGAACGATGCGCTATCGCCAGTATTTAGCATCAGAAAGCACTCGTCAATGGAGCCTTCATACTCAGGCGTGGTAAGCTGAAACTGACGAACACCTTGAAAGAAAAGGGAGTCCGTTATGGTGCGGTATGCAATTACTGCTGTTACGTAGTTACTAATCGATGCAGGGGCTTCGCTCTCGCCAAGCGCAATAAGCTTGTAATGTATTCCACTATTGGTTACGCTGTAACCCGGGAATAACTTCGATTGGTTTGAACATGCTGCAAGGGTTAAAAGAGCCAAAATGGCTGGGATAAGTAAGCGATTCTTTGCCATGGAATACAGGGTTTTAGTTTTGTTTAAGGTTAAGAATTTCATTGTAAAAATAGAAAATATTTCAATGCTGAACATCAACCAGTTTAACCTCGTAAACAATTGAAGCCCTGGGGGGGATTTTTTCCATATCGCCTATTAAGCCGTGTGCAAGGTGTGGTGGCAGGATAAAAAGGGCTTTTTGCCCTTTCCGCATGAGCCTTATACCCTCCTCCAGTCCAGCCTCTACCCCTCCATGCCCCAATACAATACTTTTAGGTTTTCCCGGTTCCGATTTGTAGCATTCAGTCCCGTCCAAGAGCGAAATGCGGTAGTAGTAATTGACCAAATCACCTTTTTTGGGGTGCAAGCCGGAGCCTTTGCCGTAAATATGAACAAATAGCCCGCTTGGATTCTCTCTCATGGTAAGCATGTGTCTATCTATGTAGGCTTTAATTAGTTCTCTGTCCTTCCCCGTAAGCTGTTGGTTAATGCCCATGAGCTTTTGCTTGGTGATTGAATATGACTTAGCCGGTTCAACACTTTTATTTGGCGATGAATTGCAAGCGAGCAGCGCCAGTGCAATCATTAAAAGTATGTATGTAATTTTATTCATGCTTTACGCGTTTAGTGCTGCGGTATGTTTGGCAATTAGTTCTTCAAACTGTTTAACAGCCTCATCCATACTCATAAAAGCCTTACCTCCGGCTGCATTCTTGTGGCCTCCGCCCTGGTAGTATAGTTTTGAAAATGTATTAGCTGAAAAATTGCCTCTTGAGCGAAGCGAAACCTTTATGAATCCATCGTTTTCAGTGAAAAGAACCGAAAATATGATACCTTTAATCGAAAGAGGATAGTTAACAAAACCCTCGGTATCGCCAATTTGATGCTTAAATTGGTTAAGGTCGTTGCGGGTAAGCCAAATGCACGCTGCGCGATGTTCAGGGTAAACCTTCAGGCGCTCGGCAAGCGAAAAGCCAAGCAGCCGCATTCGGTTTTCCGAAAAGTTATTGTAAACCAATCCTTGCACCTCTTCCACAATAACACCTTTGGCAATTAATTTACCGGCAATGGTAAATGTTCGCTCGCGCGAGCATGCATAGCTAAACGAACCGGTATCGGTCATAATGCCAGTATAAAGGCTTACAGCCGATTCATAATTGATTATGCCCTCGCCATAAGCTTGTTCAATTACCTCATAAACCAGCTCAGCGGTTGAGCTGACCTCTGTATAGGAAATTGATATATGGAAAGGGCTTTCGGGCTCGGGGTGATGGTCGATAAGAACCCGTTTGGCCGGTGATTTTTTTAGCGCTTCGGCCATATCCTCAACGCGCTTAAATCCATTAAAGTCAAGGCAAAATAACAGGTCGGCATTGGTAAGCAATTCCTCAACAGCCTTTTTATCCCTTGAGTAGTGCACAATCTTATCGGAGTGGGGCAGCCAACCCAAAAAGTCGGGGAAGCCATTGGGGGTAACCATTTGCGCGTTAATACCCAGGGCTTTAAGGGCATGGTAAAGCCCGAGCACAGAGCCAATAGCATCGCCATCGGGGTTGTGATGAGTGGTTATTACGATGTTTTTTGAACTGCTTATTGCCTTTATCAGCTCATTTAGTTGACTTTTATCAATTTGAAGCATCCGTTGGATTATTTTTATAAACTGTTTACAAAGATATGTTTTGAGTTTTACTTTACATTTACTATTTTGGGAAAATAAATTAACAACGATATGAATACACGGTTCACTTTCTGTATGATTAAGCCCGATGCTTTTAAAAACGACACGGTAAGCGATATTTTATTGGAAATTCTTAAGGCAGGATTTAAGATAAGGGGGATAAAAATTACCATGCTCACCAAGTCGAAGGCTGAACAGTTTTACGATATTCATCTGGGGAAAGAGTTTTTCGATAGGCTAACAACTTTTATGAGTTCAGGGCCAGTAATGGCCATGGTTCTGGAACGCCCCGATGCGGTCGAATCGCTTCGAAAACTGATTGGTAAAACCGATCCATCCCAGGCCGACGAGGGTACAATACGGAGAAAGTACGGAACCGATACAACCCATAATGCCGTTCATGCGGCCGACAGTTACGAACACGCTGAACGCGAGTGGAGTTTCTTCTTCTCCAAGAGGGAAATTTATTAGTGTGAATCCTTAGTTATAGGGTCTTGCTTTTAAAAAACGAACTTGTTTGATAGTTTGCCGAAAAAATTCATTAGCTACTCTCAACAAAACAACATCAAGTTAAAACGAACAACCATCAACTAAAAAAGCCAGTCTGTATTGACTGGCTCTTCAAGTGACCCCGGAGGGATTCAAACCCCCAACCTTCTGATCCGTAGTCAGATGCTCTATTCAGTTGAGCTACGGAGTCGTTTGTTTTGCGTCTGCAAAGATAGATATAATTTTTTTTCCTGCAAAGGGAGGTCAAAAAAAAAATCCCCAAACGGGAATTTTTTTTAATTATTTTCACCTCCAATGCTGCGCTTTTTCTCTTTAATGCGAGCCTTTTTGCCGGTAAGGTTACGTAGGTAGTAAATACGAGCCCTACGAACTCTACCTTCCTTGGCAACTTCAATCTGTTCAATGAATGGTGAGTGCAAAGGGAAAATTCTTTCTACGCCAACACCGCCTGAAATTTTACGAACGGTAAAGGTTTCAGTAGCGCCGGTTCCTTTACGCTGAATCACAACACCCCTGAAGTTCTGAATACGCTCCTTGTTGCCTTCTTTAATCTTGTAGTGAACAACTACAGTGTCGCCACTCTTAAAATCGGGGTGATTCTTCTTCTCAACAAATGCTTGCTCGGCAATCTTAATGAGATCCATTTTAAAATGTTTTAGTTGATTTACACTAAGGTGTGGAATATTATCGGCCCCTATGTCCTGATAAGAGATTACACACCAATTCAGGCGCAAAATTATTTACTTTTTAAGAAATTGCCAAAAATAGAAGCCATTAATTGTAAAATTTAAGAAAAAATCAATTTATTCCCTCTTTATGCCTGCCTCATTCTTTCTCCGGTAAAAGTGTTTTGAGTTTCCATGCTCCCCATATTCAATCTCATAGCCGGTGAGTTGAATGCGTGCCTCAAGGCAATTCTTACAGTCGTCGGCAGCGTCATCGGTGCAGGGTTTATTTTCGTAAAGCTTGTAATCGTTGCGGTAGGCGCCAGGGGTAATGTTAGGCATAACGATATTGGCCCCCACCTTTATAGCCTTTTCCCTTCCAAGAGGGTCGATGGCTTGAAGTGCGGTTGGTGCGGCAATGTTAATATCCTTCATGAGAATTCGAAGCAAAGCCGTCATCTTAAGGGCTAGGTTAAAGCGTTCGGTAATAGGAAGAAGTTTATCGCGATGCTGGAAAAGAGGAGTGTCGGGGTGTTCAACGTATGGCCCCATGCCAACCATATCCACATCCATTTCCTGCATCCAAAGTAGGTCATCGGCAAGGTGCTCTAAGGTTTGAAAAGGTAACCCTATCATCACTCCAGTTCCAACTTGGTATCCAACACGTCGGAGTGCCCTCAGGCATTCCAGCCGATCATCGAAATCGTGGATTTTATCGTTGGGGTGTAGTTTTGCGTAAAGCTCACGGTTCGAGGCCTCAATACGAAGCAGGTAACGAACGGCGCCTTTGGCAAACCATCGCCGGTATGTTTCCTCAGTCTGCTCACCTAGCGAAAGTGTAATTCCTAGCTCATGGTTGGTGGCTTTGTTGATTTTATCGAGCAGGTTTTCTATTCTATCAACAAACTTTTTAGTGCTTACTTCGCCGGTTTGAATGGCAATGCTGCCGTAACGGTTTTCCCAGGCAAATTTGGCTGCTTCAATTACCTCATCGTCGGTTAAATTGTACCGGTGAACATTGGTGTTACCCGAACGGATGCCACAGTAAAAACAGTTTTTACAGCAAATATTCGACATTTCAATTAATCCTCTGAAGTAAACCTTGCGCCCAATATACTTGGTCTTTACTTCAGCGGCCTTTGCGAAAAGCTTTGTTTTTTCCTCGCCCTCGCACCCCAAAAGGTAAACAAGTTCTTCCTTGTTGAAAGTATCTTTATTTAAAAGATTATCGATGTTCATTGTAAATTAGTTTATATTTTTTCCTAAGTTTACCAGCAAAATGTGGTGGTTGGTAATTCATTGCAAAAATAAATTAATTCCCATGGAACGAGCTAAGGCAATAGGTCAAATAATAACTGTTATAAAACAGCTTAAAAAGGAAGCGGATGAGCTATTTGCGCCTGATAAAATAATTAACCGTTCAGAATTGCTTATTGAGGAGTTTTTTCAGCAACTTTTCAACCCGTTTGTAAAAAAGGTTAAGGCCGATATACGTTCTTTGCCACTGGATGAGTATTTACCCATTGAGCTGGACTCATGGATTAGAGTTCTAAAAATGAAACTGGTTGTCATTGAGCGCGGGGAGCTCACCGAGAAGTATGCTGAGGTGCTGTACATCAAGCAAAGGTTTTACCCGGAACTAATTGATGTTTTAAAGGAGCTGCAGCTCGAGGCACTTGAAGCCGAATTTGATGCTCGTGTTGATAAGGAACAATTATCAAAACCAATTCTTGGCCCTAACACCATAGTTCTTTCCATTGAATCGGTAGCTATGCTTATTGCCATGCTATACAACTTCAACATCATCTCGGGCGCAGTTCCCGTTGATGAGATATGCAAAAGCTTTGCCGCGATGACTGGATATAATGCAGGCGAACTGAAACAACTACTTAGGTTTGACGAGGAGAATGGCCGACTAACATCAATTGTAAAAGCTGAGGATATGGATGTGCTGCTTAAGCTTTTGCGGAGTATTGTGGCCAGAATCGAAAACTTACGCCAGTATACCGATTAGTTATAGGGAATGCATTTATAGGGCAGGTTGATATCGGGCAGTTCAAACAGAACTACCCCCTCATGGAGCAACTCCTCATCCTCCTCATGGTAGTTCCAAATAACCTCAACCTCAAAATTTGCGCTCCGAAACGATGAAATTTTTCTTAAAACGTCGCGGAGATACTTGTATGAAGTAGAGTTTATATACCTAAAGTTAAGGTCAATAATGATTTTTGATGGCTCTTGGTTTTTAATGAACTCATAGTATTCATCGAGCCAATCGAGTATTTGCTGGTAAAATTCCTTGGCATTCTCCGGGTGCGAAATGCCGGAAATGGAAAATACTTTTGTGTCAGGGTTGAAGTATATTTCGGGTGAATCAATCTCAGCCTCTATTCTTAAAGTTTTCATTGGTCCTTCTTTCAATTAACAACGTAAAATTAAACCTTTAGCGTCATTAATAGCAAACTTTTAACAATATCTTTGATGAAAATAGGAAATAATCGGGTGAAGTTTTAAACCTTTTGGGTAAAATAACATCAATAGTAAAACACTTTTTAGCTATTTGCTGGTGGTAAAAATTAATTTTGGTTTTATATTTGTGATATACACATTAGCTTCCGGCACTTTCATGGAGAGTTGGTTGGTTAGTTCAAGGAAGCTTTCGGTTTTCGTGTAAAATCGGAGTGTTTGGGGCGAAGGGGGTCAACTTGACCTCCTTCATTTCGTTTATTACTTTTTTAAAAATGAAGTAAACGGCGAGTATTAAAAACCCAAATCCAATGATATGGTTTGTACGAATGGTTTCCGTTTTGAAAGCATAAAAACAACCAGTGTTATGGCTTCCTGAATCACTTTGAGTTCAACGAGCGAAAAGGGGCCTCCATTTTCTCTAAAGCCTAAACGGTTTGCAGGTACCTGAAAAAAATATTCGAATAGGGCTATGCCCCAGCTAATAAGAACTATACCCACTAAACTTAAGTTCTCAAACCATTTCATGTCTTTAAACTTAAGGTGTCCATATCAAGCAAGGGTCATGAAGGTGTTGGACAATTCAAGAAGCAAAATGGTAATCAATCCTCTGGTCATACGATGTTATTTAAAAATTGTGTGCAAAATTATAGGTTGTGTTAGAATGCAATGAGCACAAACTCTTTTTTATCCTGTAATTTTAAGTTAATTCTTGTTAATACTCAATCAATTTTTCGATACTTTTGTGGTGATATTTAAATATACTACCATGTTGGTATCGATGACCGGCTATGGAAGAGCCGAAACGGTATTTGGGAACAAGAAAATTGTTGTTGAGGTTCGTTCGCTTAACTCAAAGCAGCTCGATTTTAACCTTCGTTTGCCCGCTATTTACCGTGAGCTGGAGATGGAGATCAGAACAAGGACTGCCAAGCAGCTGGAGCGCGGAAAGGTTGATATGTCTATTAGCATAGAGGAGGCTGCTGAGTCGCAAACCATACCTATTAATGATACAGTTTTCATGGCTTACTACCGGCAACTTAGCGATATTGCTTCAAAAAATAGCATCAATTTCAACCCTGCCGAGGTTGTTCCGGCAATTCTGCGATTACCTGAGGTAATTAGTGCGCAAAAGGAAGAGATTGCCCCCGAAGAGTTTGACGCAGTTTTGCAGGCTTGTGCTGAAGCGTTGAACGCGTTAATCCAGTTCCGAAAACAAGAGGGCGCTATTCTTGAAAAGGATCTACTGAGCCGTGTTAACCTGATACTTGAATACTTGCAAAGGGTTGAGCCTTACGAAAAGCAACGTATACAGGATGTGCGTAAACGCATTTCGGATAGCCTAAAGCAAATTGATGCCAATATTAGAGTTGACGATAACCGTTTTGAGCAGGAGGTGATTTACTACCTTGAAAAGCTAGACATTACCGAGGAGAAAGTCCGTTTGCGACAGCATTGTAGCTATTTTACGGAAACAGTAAACCAGCCCGAACCGGTTGGACGCAAGCTTGGGTTTATAGCCCAGGAAATGGGACGCGAAATAAATACCTTGGGGTCAAAGGCAAACCATGCCGAAATCCAAAAAATTGTGGTGATGATGAAGGATGAACTTGAGAAAATCAAGGAGCAATCGCTAAACATCTTGTAGTGAATGGATGGTAAACTTTTAATATTTTCAGCCCCTTCGGGTGCAGGTAAAACTACCATTGTAAGGCATTTGCTGGAAAAATTCCCGCAATTGGAGTTTTCGGTATCGGCTTGCAGTCGAATGCCGCGCGATGGAGAGGTAAACGGCAAGGATTACTATTTCCTTACGGTTGATGAATTCCGCAACAAAATAGATAATGGTGAATTTGTTGAGTGGGAAGAGGTTTACCCCGGCTCATACTATGGGACTTTATGGACCGAAATAAGACGCATTTGGGAAAAGGGACACCATGTGATGTTCGATGTTGATGTTAAGGGAGGGGTTAACCTCAAGCGAAAGTTTCCGAATAACTCGTTGGCAGTATTTGTGATGCCTCCTTCCATTGACGAATTGCGTGAACGGCTCCTTAAAAGAAGAACTGAAACCGAGGAGTCGCTTAAGGTGCGTATTGGTAAAGCACAGGAGGAAATGACCTATGCAAATCAGTTCGATTATGTATTAACCAATAATCAGGTAGAAACTGTATTTGCCGAGGCTGAGCGCATAGTTGAAAATTTTTTATTGAAAAAATTATGAAAGTAGGACTATTCTTTGGGTCGTTTAACCCAATACACACGGGGCATCTGGTAATAGCCGAATATATACTCGAGTTTTCCGATTTATCGGAGATATGGTTTGTGGTTAGCCCACAAAATCCGCTAAAAAGCCCTGACGATTTGGAAAAGGATGAGCATAGGTTAAACATGGCTCGTTTAGCTGTGCACGAGAACAATAAAAGGCTTAAGGTTTGCGAAATTGAAATGTCCATGCCTCGTCCTTCGTACACTATTGATACCCTTAAGAAACTTGGTGAACAGTATCCCACGAATCATTTTGTGTTGATTATTGGCTCCGATACTCTTCAAACTTTACCTCAATGGAAAAGCTATGATGAGTTGATATCGGGTTACGATTTCTTGGTTTACCCGCGCGACAGCAATGCCTATAAGCAAGATTTCCCTTCAGAAAGATTTAGCCTAGTTGATGCGCCGGTTATTGGAATATCTTCTACGCATATCCGATCAATAATAGCCAAGGGAAAGGATGTTTTAGGTTATGTTCCCGATGATGTTTGGGATTACATTGAGAGGCATGGACTATACGGATACAAAGGGATTAAGATTTCAAATCTATAGGATGGAAAGGTTCGTGGATTTACTTCAGGAAGGGAAACTTACTGAAGCCGAAGAGTTTCTGCAAAATTTAGATCAAGCCAACGATAATGTTCTATACTGCTGGGGTCGGTTGTATTCCAGAAAAGGCGATGAAGCAAAGGCCATTTCGTATTACGCTAAAGCATTAGAGGTTTACCCTAATAACGAGGAGGCTAGGGTAAGACTCGAGATTGCAAGAGAAATATTATCGTTTCGCGATGCAAACCTATACAACCATTAGGGCATCTGCAAATTCCCTATTAGGAACTGAATTGCAATTTCAGCCGATTTGGCATGTATTAAGTTTGGTGTACGCTCATCGCCCACTTGTTGCTCAATGTAATCAGGGTATTATCCACAAGCAAGAAAGCATTTTCTACTGTTGTGGCACTCATACGGATACACCTGGTAAGCCATTTAGACCTGATGTGGGTAGTAACCGAGGGTAGGCGTGCCTATACCAAGCGCAGGACAAGCCGCAACAAGAGCTCTTCAGCCATACAAATGTCCCTCTTTTGAGGGGGGTAGGTTTTATTAAAACGAAAAACTGATTTGTAAATCATTGAATATGAATAATATAAAAACAAAACCGACAATTATTGAGTTTTGTCGGTTGATAGTGAAAAATATTATTGGATATAGAGTGTACAGGGCAAACGATCCTTCGCGTGAGTTCATTGCTGTTTCTGGACATATTCATCCCGACACAATGTTTTTCGATTCCATTTCGCTCAATACCTTGTCGCAGAATATATACTATCGGGTATCAGCAGTTAATAGCCGTTATCAGTATTCGGTACAGTAGCCAATTCTAAGGTTGTGCCGTCCCGATTCTAATTCGCCCGCCCCGGCTGTTATCTACGATTTTTTAGTTCCCGAAAAGTCGGTAACCCTCAATTGGCATTGCAGCCCAAGCTCCGATGTGGCGATACAACGTATTCTGCGTCGAACCGAAAGCGATTCGCAATGGTTTGTGATCGATAGCTTGAAACCAGGCGTTGGGAAATATGTCGAATTGAAGGTTGTTCCCAAAACAACCTACTACTACTCGCTGGTAAGTGTCGATAGTTCCGGGAATATTTCCAAAATGGCCAGTTCCATATCGGCACGGCCATACTACACCAGTAAACGTGAATCGGTTAAGCAGTTTACTGCCAAGTATAATAGGAAAAGTAATTCGGTAACGCTAAATTAGCAATACACTGAAAACCAGTCAAGTGGTTACTGGTTTGTGTTTTACAGAAAAACCAACAATAACGATTTTATTGAGCTGAAAGGCCTTAAACCGGATATTAATGAGTTTGTGGATTCATCACCGCAAAAGGTTTAAATACCTATGGTATTTTTATAATGACTGCCGATGGAGAGCAATCGGAAATGGTTACTCAAAAGATTGATGTTACTGAGTAAAAGTATTAAGCCCTGCAAAAAGCAGGGCTTTTATTCAATTTCTTTGATTTTAACACCTTATATCAAACCAATTTTTACTCTGGCCCAGCTGCTTGCCATCAGCAACATTTTTTTTGTGTTGCTTATTCGGTAGCGTTTACCAAGGAGTTTGGGTGGAGAAATTTGTTTTATCTTACTAAAAAGCGATAGGTAGTAACGGTAAGCTACAAAAACTCCCAGTTTATATTTGTCCTCCAACATTTTAATGCCTTCAAGTGCAGCATCAAAATCCGATTGGATATCGGCTTCAATTTGTAGTTTTTGTTCCAGAGTAAAGTTGTTGAAATCGACATTCGGAAAGTAAACCCTGCCCAGATCGTAGAAGTCCTCACTTATATCACGTAAAAAGTTAATTTTTTGGAATGCTGTCCCCAGCCTTCGTGCTGGTTGGTAAAGTTTTTCATACATAACCTGATTGCCTCGGCAAAAAACTTTGAGACACATTAGTCCAACCACTTCGGCCGAACCGTAAATGTATTCGCCTATCTTATCCTTATCGTATGTTGTTGGGTCAAGGTCCATTTCCATGCTATGCAGAAAGGCATCTATTAGGTGCCTATCGATGTTGTACTGGTTAGCCACAAGCTGAAAGCTTTGCAGTATTGGATTCAGGGAGATACCCTCTTCAATGGCTTTATAGGTATCTGTTTTAAATCGGGCAAGTAGCTCAGGCTTATTGAATTGATGAAATGAGTCCACAATTTCATCGGCAAAGCGCACAAACCCGTAAATGGCATAAATGGCATCGCGGGTAGGCTTATCGAAAAGGCGTGTTCCTAAAGAAAAACTTGTGCTGTAGCGGTTAGTTGTAATCCTGCTACACTCCATGCATACATTATTATAAAGTTCGATTCTATCGCTTATCATATCGTTTTACAATTTGCTCGGTGGTTAACTTTGAACTTACAACAGCCATTGGCAAGCCCGTTCCTGGAATAGTGCTCGATCCCACATAAAACAGATTTTTAAATTTCTCGTCGGTGTTATGGGGGCGCATGTAGGCTATCTGATTCAAGTCGTGGGCAAGACCAAGCCCACTGCCCTTGTACAGGTTAAACATTTTTTGCCAGTGGGTAGGGTTGTAAATTATATGGGTGTCGAGGTTACTGGCAATGTCGTAATCGACCCTCTCCGAAAGGTCGGCTATAATATTATCGGCCAGCTCATGGCTATCGGTCCAATCGGGTTTGTAGCGTAAATCGGGAACAGGACAAAGTATGAAAAGGCTCTCGCTGCCTTGTGGGGCAAATTCAGGGTTGGCTCTGGAAGGAACGTTAACGTAGTAGTAGGGTTTTTGAAGGCTTACCTGATTCTTAAAGATTTTGGAACTATACTCCTTAAAGTTAGTCCCCAAAAAATAATTGTGAACACTCAAACCATCAATCTTTCCTTTTACTCCTAAGTAAACTGTAAATGGAGCAAGAGTCCATTTCATTTTATCGAGTTTAGGCTCGCTAAAAGCTTTGCGTTTAAGAATAGCGCCTCTAAACCAGGCTGCATCGGCATTTATAACAAAGATGTCGGCACTCCAAAGGTTTCCGTTTTGGTCTATCACATCGGTTACCTGTCCATTGTGGAATTTAACATCAACAATCTCAGTGTTGTAATGGAATTTTACCCCACGCATTGAGAGAATGTCAACCATGCCATCAACAATACTATACATACCGCCACGCACGTTGTGGTAGCCATCATGTTTGAGTTCTGTGTAGGTTAGTAAGGAGTAAACTGCAGGTGTATCGAACGGAGTGGCTCCTAAAAAGAATGCTACTAGCGAGAATATCACCTTAACCTCGTAGCTGGTAAACCTTCGGTTAAGCTCATCCCACATCGTTTTAACCATCAACGGGGCATGACCCCAGGGCACTGAGGCCAATCCCAATGCGTAGGAAAGCAGGCTGTTGAAGTTGCGCCGAATAATTCGGTTTTCCACATCATGGAAAAGTTTGCCTGTTTTTTCCAGGTATCGGTACATCTTCTCGGCAAATTCATCCTCAATGCCTTCGAACTCTTGCGCAAGCTTATCGACGTCCTTATGTATGGTAAAATATCTTTTTGAATTGCTGAAGTTGACCTTGTAAAGCGGGTCGAGTTCATAAAACTCGAATGGCTTATCTATGCCACAGAAATCAATTAGCTCTTTGAACTCGTAACTCATGGAGAAAAAGGTTGGGGCCATATCCCATGTATAGCCACTGTGTTGCAGCTTATTCAAACGGCCACCGGGTTGATGAAACTTCTCAACCATTTCCACCTCAAAACCCAATGTAGTGAGCCTTAGTGCAGTTGATAATCCACCAAGACCCGTCCCAACAATAACAACTTTCTTTGCCATAAGTACTTATTAACTATTTAAAACAGATTAACACTCATTAAATATACAATTTTAATTAAATTTACCATGAGTAATAACCAAAAAATTCCTTATTTTGTTTAGAAAATATGCAAATGATTTCAACAATTGGGGCAGGAATTGGCGGAATAGCCTCCGCTGTCAGGTTAGCCCGAAAGGGCTACCAAGTAAGGGTTTTCGAGCAACAGGGTAAACCCGGGGGTAAGCTCAATGAGTTAAGGGTAAATGGTTTCAGGTTCGATGCCGGCCCCTCGTTATTCACTTTGCCCCAGCTGGTTGACGAACTCCTTGCTGGCTCTAATACTTCGGCACTTAGCTACCAAAAACTAGAGCTCATTACCCGTTACTTTTACCCCGATGGCACTATTCTTAATGCCTGGGCCGAACCCGAACGATTTGCTGAAGAGGTTGCTGATAAGTTAAACGATAAGCGCACCGATGTGCTGCGTTACCTCAAGGAGAGTAGGGAACTATACGAGCTTACAGCCAACACCTTTGTGTACAGCCCTTTCCCACAGCTAAAAAATTTTTTCACGCTGCAATCGCTCAAACTTGCCATGAATCCTAAAAAACTCAAGGCGTTTGAAACCATGCATGAGGTGAACTGTAAGTTTTTTACCGATTTCCGTACCATCCAGTTTTTCGATAGGTATGCCACTTACAACGGCTCAAACCCATACCTTGCCCCCGGTACCCTTACCATGATACCCCATCTGGAGCATAACATTGGAGCATACTTCCCTAATGCTGGGATGTATGCCATAACAACCGAGCTGGTTCGAATAGCAGAGGGCTTGGGTGTTGAGTTTGTTTATAATGCTCATGTTGATAAAATTGATATCCGAAATGGCCGTGTAGTGGGCATAAAGGTTAATGGAAGTGGTGTTGAAAGCAGCTATGTGGTAAATAACACCGATATTTTCACGGCATACCAAACCTTGTTGAACGAAGTACCCTTGACCTCAAGACTGGCTGTCCAGCAGCCTTCGTCTTCGGCTTTAATCTTTTACTTTGGCGTTAAGGGATCCCACCCTCAACTCGACGTTCATAACATCCTGTTTACTTCCGATTACTTTTCGGAGTTTAAAGCTATGGAACAAGGCTTAATTTCCGATGACCCTACCGTTTACATTTTTATCACGTCAAAACGTATTATCACCGATGCCCCCGATGGGCACGAGAACTGGTTTGTGATGATAAATGTTCCGCCAAATACCGGTCAGAACTGGGAAGAGCTTAGGCTTAAAGCTCGTGAGGCTATACTGGCCAAGGTGAAGCGTATGGTGGGTATCGACCTTGCCAATTTGGTTGTTGCGGAGGAGTATCTCGACCCTCTAAGAATTGAGCATCGCACTGGGTCGTTCCGTGGTTCGCTTTACGGAATTAGCTCAAATAACCGGATGGCTGCATTTAACCGCCACCCCAATCGCAGCAAAAATGTGAAAGGCCTTTACTTTGTTGGCGGAAGCGTTCATCCGGGTGGTGGAATACCCCTTTGCCTGGCTTCGGCCAAAATAGTGGATAACTACTTCAAAACCCTTTAGCATGGAACAGTTAACTAAGTATTTTAGAGTGCTAATTCCCATAGCCTACCTGATAGGTGTGGCTGGTATATCAGTAAAAATTGATAGTCCTCAATATTTTAGGGTTACCACTTTTTTTGTCCCTCTGTCGTTTTTGATGCTGATACTTTTTCATAAGCCAAACAGCAGGAGGTTCTGGCTAATTATGGGTTTGATTGGTATTATGGGTTTTTCAATTGAAGCCATTGGAACCAATACTGGGGTTATATTTGGTCGATACACCTATGGCGCTTCATTGGGCCCTAGCTTATTTGGCACACCTTTTAACATGGCCATTAACTGGATGATGCTTGTTTACCTTGTTGCATTTGTTTTGCAGCGCTGGAATACCAGCCTTGCCCTAAAGTCGGTTGCATCGGCAATTATTCTAACCGTATTTGACTGGATACTTGAACCAGTGGCCATCAGGCTCGATATGTGGAGTTGGGATTGGGTAACGCCACCATTGCATAACTATATCGGCTGGTTTTTGTTCTCGCTTCTAGTGTTTGGAATCTTTTACAGGTTCTCACCCAAATTGTATAACCCGCTCGCTAATCTTTTTGCGCTGATGCATGGTTTGTTTTTTATCGCTTTAAACCTTATTTTTAGGTTGATTTAAAATTGGAGGCAAAGTGATTAAGCCGGCACATAACGCGTTGTACGAGAGGTTTTTCAATGCCTACTTCAACTACATTCTAAAACGAAATTTCAGGGAAATTCAAATTGAGGGTGAATTTATTCCCGATAATCGCTCAATTCTACTGGTGCCCAACCATTTTAGCTGGTGGGATGGTTTCTTTGCATGGAAATTGAACACCATGCTTCTTCACAAGAAGTTTTACCTGATGATGCTCGAAAGCCAACTTGCCAAGCACCGCTTTTTTGCCAAGCTGGGAGCGTTTTCCATTGCACCAACATCAAAGGGTATGCTGGAGAGCCTAAGGTTTGCCCACGAGATTATTAAGCAGCCCAACAACCTTTTGGTGTTTTACCCGCAAGGCAAACTCTACAGCCAACATCACATGGCACTTGAGTTTCAGAAAGGGATTGAGCGAATAGTGGAGCAAGCGGATAATTTCAGGCTGCTCATGTGTGCAAACCTTATCGATTACTACGCACACCCTAAACCATCGTTGACCATTTACCTGCAAGATTACGACCGGTTATCCGATTTTAATCCTATCCAGTTCCAGCTAACCTATAATCTTTTCCTAAAGCAGAGTATTCATAAGCAGGATAAAATACACAGGCAATGATATTGTTTTATATGGTTTTATCCGTTGTGGTTTTTGCGTTTGTCCGGTTTTTAGTTGCGCTTTTCAACTACCTTACCCAGCCCTACCTGATTAAATACCCGTTAAAAACGCCCGATAGCGTTTCGGTACTTATCCCTGCCCGCAACGAGGAATCTAATATTAGGAATCTGCTTGCCGATTTACAGCAGCAAACCTACGGAGGAAATATCGAGGTAATTGTTTATAACGATTCCTCAACCGATGCTACCGGACAGGTTGTTGAGGAATTTGTTAGGGTTGATAATCGCTTTCGACTGATAAACGGTAACGTATTGCCCGATGGCTGGTTAGGTAAAAACAATGCCTGTCATCAACTTGCCCTGCAAGCTAAGGGCAATTACCTACTTTTCCTTGATGCCGATGTTAGGGTACAGAAAGACTTTGTGGAGCAAACCCTTGCCTACATGCAGCACAAGAAACTTCATTTGCTATCGTTCTTTCCTTACCAGGTTTTGGGCTCATTTGGCGAGGCTATTACCGTTCCGGTTATGCAGTGGATTTTACTTTCGTTGCTGCCACTCAAATTGGTTATGTGGAGCCGCCACAGGTCGCTATCGGCTGCCAATGGCCAAATGATGATGTTTAAAGCCGAAACTTACAGAAAACATCGTTTTCATGAGATGTTCCGGAACAATCCCGTTGAGGATATTCTCATAGCCCGAACCGTTAAACGTTTTGGATACCAGATGGCTACATTGCTTGGTTTGCCCGGCGATATCCGCTGTAGGATGTATGTGAGCGGCAACGATGCCATTGAGGGTTTTTCGAAAAATGTTTGCGAATTTTTTGGGGGTGACCGTAAGGTAATGTTTGGTTATGCAACCATAACCACCCTAGGCCCCTTTGCGGTGCTGTTTTTTATGCCTTACCCTTTGATTTTTATTTACTTTTTCTCGGTACTAATGGCTCGTATAATGATTGCCGACCTCTCGAAACAAAGTGTTTTAAAATCTGTTATACTTTTCCCCCTGCAGCAGATGTCGTTTATGCAGATGGTTGTTCGTTGGGAAAAAAATCGTAGGAATGGGACATTAATGTGGAAAGGGCGAAAAATAGTGTAGCTGTTATGATAAGATACTTAGTATTACTTGTCGTTCTTACTCTTTCATCGTTTGGCCTGCAGGTGTATGGCAGTGCAGACGATTACGACCAATGCCTTTACATGGCCTTTGTATCGGGCAACATGGCCGATTGGGAAAAGGTTTTGGATGAGTTCGAAGCATTAGCCACCAAAAGCCCAATCGCTGCAAACCGATTTAAGCTCTTGCATGCCCAGTACGGTTACATTGGATACTTACTGGGTGTAAACCAAACCGCAAAGGCAAAGCGGCTAATTGAGAAAGCCGAAAAGCAGGCCAATATTTTGGCTGGCATATCAACTTACCAATCTACAGCCAAGGCCATGCAGGCCGCCCTGCTGGCATACAGAATCTCAATAAGTCCCTACAAGGCGCCATTCCTGGGCCCTAAAAGTGCATCGCTAATTGATGAGGCGCTGACGCTTAGCCCAACAAATTACTATGCGCTTATCGAAAAAGGCAATGCACGGCATTATGCCCCAGTAATTGTGGGAGGTAACCCCACCGAAGCGGTTGAACTTTACCGCAAAGCCATTGAGCTAATTGAAAAGGAATATCCAACCGGTAAACCCAAAACATGGTGGTATATCAACACCTATACACAAATGGGGCTTGCAGCGCAAAAGGCCGGCAATAAAAACCTTGCCAAAAAAATTTACCAAACCATATTGACCATTGAGCCCAACTACCAGTGGGTAAAGGAGGAATTGTTACCGAAAGTGTGATTCAGAGCAGAGGTGAGAGTTAGATTTAATTTGGAATTGAACCCTCTGAGTACTGAAGCGTGAACCGTTGTTCGGGATAGATAAAACTAAAATCCGTCAATTGAAAAAACTTTTGACGAACAGACAAACAAAATCTATCCATTCCAAAAGTTCGGAACGAAAGATTTTGATAAATTGAGATTATCTCGATAAGTCAATAGAAACAAGGTGTGTATATATTTTTGTGTTTCTAGTGTCTAATCTTGGGTTTATAATTTGCACCATTTAAAACTTAAGTGTAAGTGTTTGTGTATAAATTTCATAATGTGTATTCAAGGGAGAATGCCATAAAGATATAACTATTTTAACAGTTTATGAATATTAGTAACAATATCTTTTCATACGTATGCAAGTAAACGATTTCAAAAAATAGTTTATAGGATTTGTTGTTTTTAATTTGTTTTATTATTTTTTGGGATTGTTAAACTTAAAATAAGCACGATGAGAAGGGTTGTATTGATTGGAAACTTTCCTCCACGTAAATGTGGCATTGCTACTTTTACTCGCGATTTATACCAAGGTTTACTTCAAAACAAGGTAGATGTTGCCGTTATTGCCATGAACGATGGTTTGGAACATTACTCATACCCCGATGTTGTAGTTTTTGAAATAAACCAAAACCATTTGGCATCGTACCTTGATGCTGCTTACTACGTAAACCAACATCAATTCGATGCTGTAATATTGCAGCATGAATTTGGCATTTTTGGTGGTAAAGATGGTTCACACATTTTGCAACTGCTGAAAAGAATAAAAGTGCCTATTATTACAACCCTACACACCATTCTGGATAATCCAACAGATAGCCAAAAGGAAATAATTTTAGAACTTACTGAGTTGTCTGATCTGTTGGTAAGCATGTCGGAAAAGGGTATACAGTTTTTAAATAAAATATATGATATTCCTATTTCGAAATTGCAACTTATACACCATGGCTTACACGAAATTGAGCTTAATGGACTTAAGCAAAAGAAAAGATTAAAGCTAAATAACCATATCGTTTTAATGACTTTTGGTCTCTTGTCAAGAAATAAGTCGATTGAGGTTGTTATTGATGCGTTACCACAAGTAGTAAAAAAGTATGATAATGTGAAATACCTTGTTTTAGGGGCTACCCATCCGCATGTACTAAAGCACGATGGGGAGGAATACAGGTACATGCTCAGAAGCAAGGTAAATGAGTTGGGACTTCAGGGTCATGTTGAATTTATAAATCGTTATATCAGCAACGATGAACTTTTCGAATATCTGAGTGCTTGCGACATTTACGTTATACCATATTCCAACGAAAAACAAATTACCTCAGGAACCCTCATTTATGCCATGGGGGCAAAAAATGCTATTGTTTCAACTCCTTTTTGGCATGCTAAAGAAATATTAGTTGATAATAGGGGTAAACTGTTTGATTTTAACAATTCTGAACAGCTAAGCCAAATACTCGTTGAACTAATTGAAAATCCTGCAAAACGAAAATTATTAGCCGAGAATGCATTCAACTTTGCGCGAAATCTTTACTGGCCTAAAATTGCGCGAAAATACCTACAACTTATTGACAAAATACTGGAAGAAGGTGCCGTTAGAGAGATAGCAATAAAAACTGGAGAAGACTTACTGAGCGATCTTCCTTCAGTAAAGCTCGATCAACTTATTCGGTTAACCGATGAAACAGGCATTATACAACACGCTCGTTTTTGTATTCCAAATCGCCAGCACGGCTATTGCCTTGATGACAACGCGCGGGCACTGAGATTGATAGTTATGCTTCAAAATTATAGCCAGCATACACACGAACTTCACCGTCTTATCGATATTTACCTGTCTTTCATCGATTATGCTTATAATCCTGCTACCAAACGATTCCGGAATTTTATGAGCTATGACCGGCGCTGGTTGGAGGATGTAGGATCAGAAGATAGCCAGGGTCGCACAACCTGGGCTTTGGGATATTCTGTTTCACACTTGAAAAAAGCTATTTACTCACACCACGTTAGCTATTTGTTCGAAAAAGCCCTCGAAATAGTTCCGCATCTTAACTATCCACGAAGCATTGCTTATGCCATTCTAGGTTTAACTGAATATCTGAAAGTGAAAAATGATCAGAACGTTTTTTCGCTGATGAAAAGTAAGGTTGATCAGCTTTCAAGTTTTTTTTCTGAATCTATAAACAATCCCCATTGGCCCTGGTACGAAAACATTGTTACCTATGCCAATGCAAGAATACCTCAGGCATTAATAGCATCGGGTAGAATTTTAAATGATAAATCTTTGATTCAGATGGGGGTAAAGTTAATCGACTGGCTGGTTGATAAACAGTTTCAAAACAGCGTTTTCGTTCCGATAGGCAATATGGGGTGGCTAACACCCGATGGCATTTCTCAATTCGACCAACAACCCATTG
Source organism: Bacteroidales bacterium (assembly GCA_011045955.1). Taxonomy (GTDB): domain Bacteria; phylum Bacteroidota; class Bacteroidia; order Bacteroidales; family Tenuifilaceae; genus Tenuifilum. The sequence continues at coordinate 60,557 of DSBV01000109.1, forward strand.
AGGCGCATGGAATGCTTGATGCCTGTTTAGAGGCTGAGGATTATTTCAATAATCAAAAGTATGAAGCTATTGCCCTAAGTGTGTTTGCATGGTTCACAGGTAGAAATTTTTCAAAACAAAATATTTGTGATTACTCAACGGGTGGTTGCTTCGACGGTTTAAGTAATAAAGGCGTAAACCTAAATCAAGGTGCCGAGTCAACTTTATCCTGGATGATGTCATTGGTTAAACTAACAAACTACTTGGAGAACAAGAAAAAAAGATAGCTATGATTAAGTATTTGCCTTTAAAAATTTACCCCTCAACAAAACGAACACTTATCAGGCCGTTCGTTCCGGGGTCTACTGCTCAGGTTGAGCATATCCTATTTAGAATTTTTTCAACACCGCCTAATGAAATAGAGAACTATCTTTTAGAAATCTACGATCAGCTTAACTCAGCCGACGCGAGACTGAAAGCAATCTTTACAAAGCATTTTGAATATGTGAAGGATAAAATTCCTGCCAATCTCGATATTTCCGATTTAGAAAAAGAACTTATTGGTGCATACTTTACTCAACAATACGCGCTGGAATCAACCGCTGTTTTCAATCCTTCTGTTGTTCCACACCCAGTGCAGGACAAGGAGGGCGTACTTAAAATAATTCTAAGCCTCAGAGCTATTGGCGAAGGCCACATTTCAAGCATTATTTTTATGGAAGGTGAAATTGACGGTTCACTAGACTTAACTCTCAAATCCGATAAATCTACCCTAATTTACGAACCAGATAGGATACAGCATTCCTACGAGAAAAAGCTTTTCTTTAAAACGGCATATGAGTTAGACCTGCTTAATAAGATGAATAAACCTGTCTTCGATATCTTGGGTTCCGTTTTTGAATTTTCCGATTTAGAAAATGCTATAAATGAGGTTATTAAAAAAAACACTGAAAATAACAGGGCAAACCTTGAGGAGGCGTTGAATAAACTTAGGTTGCTTGCCCAATCGAATTTTACTTTACGTTTTAAAACCGATAGCTTGGTTGAACGTGCCATTTTTCCTGCCTCACCAACTCAAAGCAATGGACTGGAAGACGCCCGTTTTGTTCAATTTAGAAACGACGATGGTAGTTTTATCTACTATGCAACCTTTACGGCTTACGACGGAAAAACGGTTATGCCTGAAATGCTTGAAACAAAAGACTTTTGTGAGTTTAAGATATCCACTTTAAACGGTCCAGCTGCCCGCAACAAGGGAATGGCTCTTTTCCCCCGCAAAATCAACGGTTGCTATATGATGATTGGTAGGCAGGATAACGAGTCGTTGTATATTATGAAATCGGATAACCCCTATTTCTGGTACGATTCTAAACCATTAATTAAACCAAAATACAAATGGGAACACATACAAATAGGGAATAGTGGGTCGCCCATTGAGATTGATGAGGGATGGCTGGTGCTAACCCATGGCGTTGGGCCAATAAGAACCTACTCCCTTGGAGCAATTCTTTTAGATAAGGATAACCCTGAAAAAGTAATTGGCCGCTTGGAAGAACCATTGGTTAAACCTACTAAAGATGAAGCACTGGGATACGTACCAAATGTGGTGTACACCTGTGGGGCTTTAGCGTACGGTAGGTCCTTGTTTTTACCCTATGCCATAGGCGACATTATTACAAGGTTTGCATTTGTTGATATCGACCAGTTGTTGAACCATTTAAAATAGCCTTAAAATGAGGATAGCCATGTTATCGCCAATTGCTTGGCGAACTCCGCCAGTTCATTACGGGCCATGGGAACTTGTAACCTCCATGCTTACTGAAGAACTGGTTAAATTGGGTTTGGATGTAACTCTTTTTGCAACAGGGAAATCCATAACCAATGCTAAGTTGATGTCGGTTTGTGAGAATGGCTACGAGGAGGACAAATCATTAAACCCAAAGGTGTATGAATGCCTTCATATTTCTAACTGTTTTGAAAGAGCTAACGAGTTTGATTTAATCCATAACCATTTCGATTTTTTACCCATTACCTATTCAAAACTGACCAGAACGCCTGTTGTAACTACTATTCACGGCTTTTCATCGCCAAGCATCCTGTCTGTTTATGAAAAGTATAATGGTCATGTTCATTATGTTTCAATAAGCAATGCTGATAGGGCTGAATCGCTGGACTATATCGCAACCATTTACCATGGCATCGACTTAAACCAGTTTCATTTTCAAAATAATCCCAAAAGGAATTACCTGCTTTTCTATGGCCGAATTCATAACGACAAGGGAGCGCATGAAGCCATTCAAATTAGTAAACGGGTTGGTTTGCCTTTAATAATGGCAGGGATTATACAGGATCAGAAATACTTTAGCGAAAAGGTTAAACCCTACTTAAAACCAAGCGTGATTGATTATATAGGTAGCGTTGGGGGTAAACGTCGCGAAGAACTACTGGGTAATGCACTCGCTCTTTTGCATCCGATCAATTTCAATGAACCTTTTGGCTTATCCGTTGTGGAGGCTATGGCATGTGGTACTCCTGTAATCGCTTTTAACCGTGGTAGCATGCCCGAACTAATTTCCGATGGATTCAACGGTTTTTTGGTGAATGATATTTCTGAGGCTGTTAGTAAGGTAAACTTAGTGGAAAGTATAAATAGGGAGAACTGTAGAATAACGGTTGAAAAAAGATTTACAAAAGAAGTTATGGCAGCCAAGTATGTAGATATTTATAAAAAGATTCTAAAACAGTAATTTATGGCAATAGTAAAACGATACAGCGGGAATCCTATCTTAACTCCAAGAGATATTCCCTATGAGGTTGCAACTGTTCATAATGCAGCTGTAACGCAGTTTGATGGTGAGTATATCATGCTTTTCCGGTCGCATCAATTAAACGGACGAAGTATTTTAGGTTTGGCTCGAAGTGCCGATGCCCTTAATTTTAAAGCTGAGAATCATCCTTTTTTGGTTCCAGCTAAGAAAGGGGAAGCCGCCGTGTACGAAGAGTATGGCGTTGAGGATCCCAGAATAACATGTATCGATAATGTTTACTACATCACTTATTCTGCTTATTCGCGACATGGCGTTCGGATTGGACTTGCAAAAACCACCGACTGGAAAAAAGTAGAGAGAATCTCGTTTATTACTCAGGCTGATTATCGAAATGTGGTCATTTTCCCTGAAATGTTTAATGGTAACTACATCAGGCTCGATCGTCCCCATTCCGAAATATCCCCTTGGTCTATCTGGATTTCCTATTCGCCTGACCTAATCCATTGGGGAAACTCAAAGCTGATAATGAAACCCGAAAAATACCATTGGGATGAAATGAAAATTGGGCCAGGAGCACCACCCATAAATACAAAAGCGGGTTGGCTGCATATTTACCATGGTGTTTTCCCTACAATGGACGGCAGTGTGTATCGCCTGGGGGTTGCCTTGCACGACCTTAGCGACCCTTCGAAAATTATTGGTGTTGGCGATGAGTGGATACTTCAGCCCGAAGAACCTTATGAAAGAACAGGCTACGTACATAACGTAGTGTTTACATGCGGAGCCATTAAACTTAACGATTCGGTAGTGCGAATTTATTGGGGAGCTGCTGATTCAGTGATGTGCGTGGGTGATGCTAATATTGATGACCTGGTTGATTTATGCTTAAATAAAAGCCGTCACCCTATGGGCGGAACCTGAACCACTCTTCTGTTAAATAGGGATTAGTCAATAGAAACACAAAAACCGTTTACATAACTTGTTACTGTTGACTTAATAACGAATCTCTACTTAACCCAACTTGTTATTAAGAAATCATAAGCATCACTTAATCATTTAGTTACGGGTTTTATTTTCGGTTTTCGAGGATTACACACTTTTTCATTCTTGTAATATGGTACCATTTTATAACTCAGTGCATCATATATTTGTTTTGCCTCAACGGATGGCTCGCTGCATTTTTACACTTGAAAAAAGTTCATTTTTTTGAGGGTTGATGCAAATTGCTTATTGTGCATGAAGCCGATGAACATCTGGCACATTTACCCGAATTTATACGTTTTGGGTTGAAAACTTGATACACGCTGTATGCAGTATAACCCATTGCTCCTAATACTATTATTAATACTGCTATTTCCTGAACCATATCAACCAATTATTATATTTCCAATTTGGTAAACTAAAAAGGCTAAAATCCATGCCAGCGAGGTAGTAAAAACAATTGTAAAGAGAGCCCACTTCCACGAGCCCGACTCGTTCTTGATTGCCGAAATTACAGCCACACAGGGGAAGTAAACCAGAATAAAGATAAGGAATGCGAGTGCAGTAACTTTTGTAAAAACCACCTGTCCGGTTAGTTTTCCTGATTGGTGGGTTTCGTTTCTGAGTTTTTGAGCAAGTCCGCCACTGTCGGAATCGGGGTCGGTTTGGTAAAGTACGCCCAGCGTACTAACTACAATCTCCTTGGCTGCAACTCCTGAAAGAAGGCTAACTCCCATTTTCCAATCGAACCCAAGAGGCCGAATGGCTGGTTCAATAAATTTGCCTATCCGTCCCAGATACGAATTAGCTTGCCTTTCAGCTTCCATTTCCAGCTCAAGCTGATGTAATATCTGATTTAGGCTATCCAAAGAGGGTTGGTAGAGCTTATCATCCGAAATCTTTTGTAAAATAGTTTCAATTTCGGCATTATAATCCTTGGTGTAGTCCACATTACGGGGGTAATAGCCCAATGCCCACACAAAGATTACAGCTACAAGAATTACTCCCCCCATTTTTTTCAGGTATTGCGAACCCTTTTGCCACATGTGCAAAAGGATTGAACGTAATGTTGGCATGCGGTAAGGGGGTAGTTCCATCACAAAGGGTAAGTCCTCCGCTTTGAAAATGGTTTTCTTGAATGCCAGGGCTGTTCCTATGGCCAGCAGAATACCTGTAAAGTATATGACAAAAAGCAGGTTGCCGGCGTTTTCCGGGAAAAATGCACCAAGAATAAGTATATAAACCGGCAATCTGGCGCTACAGCTCATGAAAGGCGTAATGAGCATGGTTACTAAACGGTTATTGGGGTTTTCAATGGTTCGCGACGCCATTATGGCTGGAACATTACATCCAAATCCCATCACTAGGGGTATGAACGATTTACCATGGAGGCCAATTTTATGCATCAGCTTATCCATGATAAATGCAGCACGTGCCATATACCCAGTATCCTCAAGTAGCGATATGAATAGGAAAAGGATTAAAATGTTGGGTAGAAAAACAATTACACTCCCAACACCGCTGATAATCCCATTAACCAAAAGGTCTTTTAAAGGCCCACTGGCCATGTATGTACTAATGGTATTACTAATCCATTCTACCCCCAGTTCAATCCATTCCAAGGGGTATTGCCCCAGGGTAAATGTGGTAAAAAACGTGAGCCATATCAGGAAAATGAATATGGGAAATCCCAGCAAGCGGTGGGTAAGAACTGCGTCGATTTGTTCTGTAACCCGACGCTTTTTGTGACTGCTCTCCTTGAATGTTTCCTTGAGTGCGCCTGCTATAAAACCGTATTTGGCATCGGTTACTAGGGTTTCAGTATCCTCATGGAATAGGCTTTCGAGCCTGCTTACCTCATGGTCGGCTTGGTTCCTGATTTCCTGGTAGTTTGGTTCATTGCGCAGCAACTTGACTACTACCTTGTCTTTTTCCAGCAGCTTAATGGCAAGGTATCGGCTGGAATAGTTTATGGTTATTGCTGAGTTTTTTTCAATTTCATTTTGGATGGATTGTATCGATTTTTCAATCTCTTCACCGTAGTTAACATGGATGTGGCGGGTAACTTTATCCTTTTCTACATAAACATTTATGGTTGTATCTAAAAGCCTGTCGAGCCCCTTACCTTTGCTCCCCACTGTAGGTACAAATGGAATACCAAGCAGTTTGGCCATCATGGCGTAATTGAATTTGTCTCCCTTTTCCAGAAGTTCATCATACATGTTTAGGGCAACAATCACCCGTATGTCCATATCGATGAGCTGGGTGGTAAGGTATAGGTTGCGTTCAAGGTTCGATGAGTCAATAACATTTATGACAATGTCAGGGTTTTGATCATGGATAAATCGCCGTACAAATACCTCCTCGGGTGTATAGGCTGTAAGGGAGTAGGTGCCCGGTAGATCGGTGATGTTAATTGTATATCCTTTATACTTAAACTTTGCGTTTTTTGAATCGACTGTAACCCCGCTATAATTTCCAACATGCTCCCTTGCCCCTGCAAGATGATTGAATATGCTGGTTTTACCAGCATTGGGATTGCCAACCAAAGCAATATTAATAGTTTTGCTAAGCTCCTTTACCCCGGTGTCAATAATTTCAGGTTCGGTATAGGTGACAAGCTTATGGTCATCAGGATGATAGTTTAAAATTTGCTTTGCCTCATTGGGTGTAATAACCTCAATTAGCGAAGCCTCACTTCGACGGAGCGATACTTCGTAACCCATAATTGAGTATTCAATGGGATCCTTTAGGGGGGCGTTTTTAACAACTATTACTTTTTTCCCTTTCACAAATCCCATTTCGGTAATACGCTTCCTAAACGCTCCGCGTCCTTTTACTTTTGCAATTATGCCGTATTCTCCGTTCTGTAACTCCGATAGTAGCATCTAGTTTAAAATCAATAACAGTAAAACCTCAATATCTCAAAAAAGTTTTGGAATTACTAAAATTTTACAAATGTAAGAGTTTTCTGTTATTTAGATCGATTTTAAGTAAAAAAGCCATTCATGACTGAATGGCTGTAATGTTTAGTAATTCGGGTTAAAAATTATTTTCCTAAGTCGTCGAAGTCAACCGATGAGTAATTGGGTTCAACCTCAGTAAGTTCCACCTCATCGGTATGCTCAATGCGTGGAACAATTTCCTGGTTGGCTTTAATGTAGTCAAAAACACTGTTCAGGCTTTCGATAAACTTTTCAAAATCCTCTTTGTATAGAAAGATTTTATGTTTCTCGTAATACATCTTGCCATCCTTACCCATTCGTTTTTTACTCTCAGTAATGGTAAGGTAATACTCATTGCTGCGTGTTGCCTTTACATCAAAGAAATACGTTCTTTTCCCGGCCTTTACTACCTGAGAAAAAACCTCTTCTCTTGTGTTCCTGTCTAAATCGTTTGTGTTATCAAATTCCTCAATCATTGCTTTTAATATTTTTAGGTTAGGTTTTCACTTTTACACTGGCCAAAATTAAAAAAATCTTAATATCATGGTTCGTTGATTTGAAAAAAATATAAAAAAACATGTAAAAGATTTTGTTTTGAAATATTAACCTTGTTTATTCTGCTGCACTGGATTAATCTTTCTATCTTTGCAGAACTGAAAAAAATCGTTCTTACTAATGATTAACCGCCGTTTAATTCGAATCAAAGCCTTACAGGTTCTTTTTGCCTTCTTCCGCAACCAAGGTGACTCACTTAGCGCATTAGAGCGTGAGCTGTTTCACAGCATTGAAAAATCATATCATCTTTACCTGCTTTTGCTGCTTCTGCCCAAGAATATGGTGGAGCATGCACAGGCAAAAATTGAACTGGGTAAACAAAAATTTCGGCCTTCGCCTGAGGAGCTGAACCCCAACCTACGGTTTGTTCAGAATAAAGCTGTTGCTGCATTGGCTGCTTGTAAAGAGTTACAAGCCAAAGCAAACGATAATCGTTTGAACTGGATCCATTTCCCTGAGGTTACCAAATCGCTTTTCAACCACTTTGTGGCATCGGATTTTTATAACGAATACATGAATGCCCAGCAATGCTCATTTGCCGATGACAAAGCTGTTCTGGTTAATCATCTCAGCAAAATATTGAATGCAAACGACGATTTTGAAGCTTTCCTTGAGGAACAGAGCATATACTGGAACGATGATCTTGAATTTGTTTCCAGTATGGCTGCCAAAACAGTAAAGAAAATTGATGAAGACACATCCTCGGTTCCTCTGATGTCGCTCTTTACCAATGCCGACGACGAGGAGTTTGCCAAGCGACTGCTTCGCAAGACGGTTTTAAGGCATAGGGAGAACCTGGAACTTATTGATAAGTTCACTATTAACTGGGAACTTGACCGAATAGCCGCAATGGATATTGTAATTATGGAAATGGCTATCACCGAGATCCTTGAATTCCCTACCATCCCTGTAAAGGTAAGCATGAATGAGTATATCGATATTGCCAAGTTCTATAGCACTGAACAAAGCAAAACATTTGTGAATGGCGTACTCGATAAGATAATTGCTCACCTTAAGGAGAATGGACAAATCCAGAAGCAGGGTAGGGGGTTGATTGGCGAAAACGACGAACAGCTCTCACCTGAAAATATAAACTCTTTTGAAGATGAGGACAATTAAGCTTTGGGGTGGGCTTATCCTTCTTATCGCTTTATCGTGCGGCAGGAAAAGCAACCAATCCTCCGAACGGGTTGCTGACTCCACCCACTTTGCCGAACTTACCTATGTTGAGGATTTTTTCGATGCAGGCACCATGCATAGCGGGGAACTTGTTAAGCACTCATTCAAGTTTAGGAGTACTGGGAACATGTCGCTTGTGGTCAAGGATGTTATTCCTTCGTGCGGATGCATAAATGTTAATGTTTCAAAAAAAATCCTTAAACCTTACGAAGAGGCTCAGCTTGAGGTGGTTTTCGATAGTAAGAGCTGGTTTGGCTCCCAGTATAAATCGGTAACCCTTAGAACCAATGGGGTTATTCGTGAAAAATCGGTAACCCTAAAGGCAAATGTGATACCCTAACTTACAAAACAATTTTGTAACTTTGTATGTTTATTATTCTGAACTAGTTAATTAATTAAAGTTGATAAAGTTATGATTACAAGTTTTATTACGCTGCAAGCAGCCCAGCAGGGCGCAAATCAATCATTGATGACCTTCTTAATGTTTGGTCTAATCATCGTTGTTTTTTATTTTTTCATGATTCGCCCACAAATGAAACGCCAAAAAGAACTTCGCAAGTTCCAGGAATCATTGAAAAAAGGCGATAAGGTGATTATTGCTGGTGGTGTTTATGGCAAGGTTGCAGAGGTAAAGGATGAGTATGTATTGGTTGAAATTGCCAATAATGTTGAAGTAAAGGTTGCCAAGAGTACAGTTATTCGTGATGTGACCGATATCCAAACTCGTTAACATTTTTTTACACCTGTGGGGCTAAAAGTTTATTCTAAACTTTAAGCCCTTTTTTTTTATCGATATATTAACCAATATTTTTAAAATTACCCATAGGATTTTTTACTAAGAACATTTACTTTTGGTTTCCAAATAAATCAACCCTATTGTGTGAATAAGCGCTCAATAATTTATACCCCGTTTCTCCGCCACGATAAAATCCGCTTTAACAAGCGGGTTTACATGTTCATTTTTTTTCTTTTCATATCCATTATACTCTGGTTGCTTATTAAGTTACGATACGAGTATGTTTCAACAATAACCTATAAGGTAAATATTTCAGAGCTGCCTGATAACAAGGTGGTTGTTGACCCAGATGGGTTGAGCGTCACAGTTAGAGTTAGGGCATTGGGATACAATTTGTTAAGGTATAAGTTTTTCAAGTATTACAAACCTTTGCAGGCTGCTGCCGATGGCCTTATACCTAGTAAAGGCATGTATTATATACTGCTTTCCCAGCAACGGGAACGGTTCTCCCTGCAGCTAGGTGCTGATTTAACCCTTCTCGATGTAAGTCCCGATACCCTTTACTTTCAGCTAAGCGAAGTGGTTCACAAAATGGTAGCCGTAAAACCCAACTTGAAAATTGCTTATGCCAAGCAGCACATGCAGTCCAGTTGCTACACTGTTTCTCCATCTGAGGTTAGCGTTAAAGGGCCTGCTTCGATAATCGACACCTTAAGTTTCATTTACACTCAGCCCTTGGTTTTGGAAGATGTTTCAGATAAAATAGATGTTGAACTACCTATAAAGCCAGTTAAAGGAATAAGTTTCCAGCCCTCCGGGGTTCGTGTTTCAATTCCAGTGGAAAAGTTTACCGAGGCAAGGGTCGAGGTTCCGGTTTCCTGCATCAACATACCGCTAGGGTATGATGTTTTGCTCTCTCCAAAGTCAGTTACCGTTATTTGTAATGTGGCCGTGAGTAAGTATTTCGCATTAAAACCTGACATTTTCACCATTGTTTGTGATTATAACGACTTAATTGTTGAGCCAACCGGTAAGGCACATGTTAAGGTTAGCAAGCATCCCGATTTTATTGGAAGAATTCAACTGGAGCCGCGTAAGGTCGATTTTATCATTGTAAAAACTATGCACTAATGTCGCTCAGGATTGGTGTTACAGGGGGAATTGGAAGTGGTAAATCATTTGTTTGCAGAGTGATTGAAGTGTTGGGCTATCCGGTTTTTTACTCCGACTATATAGCCCATACAATAACCGATACCGATCCCCAAGTCAAAGGACAGGTAATGGAACTTTTTGGCAGTAACATTTACACCTACGGAAAGCTTAACCGCAAGGAAGTTGCTGAAATGGTGTTTGCCGATAATGAATTGCTTATCAAACTCAATAGTATCATCCATCCGGCAGTGGCCCGTAGTTTTGAGCAGTGGTGCATGCAAAACAGCAACAGTGAACTTGTTTTTAAAGAAGCTGCCATACTTTTTGAAACGGGTATTTATCATGAACTCCACAAAACAATTCTTGTAACAGCACCCGAGGAACTCCGAATTAAAAGAGTAATGGAACGCGATGGAGTTTCCGAGTTGGAAGTTAGGGCTCGAATGGCTAAACAAATGCCCGAAGAGGAGAAGAAAAGGCTTGCCGATTTTATTATCGTTAACAGCTCAAATCAACTTATTTTACCGCAAATATTAAGCATAGTTCAAACTTTAAGTGCTACTTTGAATGGGTAAGTATGGTAAATGGATTACTGGCGGATTAGGGTGGGCGTTTTTCGGGCCCATAGGCGCCATCTTGGGTTTTGCCATTGGTTCCATTTTCGATAACATGGAAACCTCTAAAATATATACGGGCGAGACAAGCAGGAATGGTTTCATTGTAAGTTTACTGGTTTTGGTTTCGGCAGTTATGAAAGCTGATGGCAAGGTGCTTAAATCGGAACTAGAGTACGTTAAGAGTTACTTCTATAACAATTTTGGACCAGCGGCTGCTCGCGAGGCAATTCTTCTGCTTCGCGATATTCTTAAGCAGGCTGTACCGCTTCGCGACGTGTGCCTCCAGATAAAGGATAATGTCGATTACCATTCGCGCCTACAGCTACTGCATTTCCTTTTCGGAATAGCCCAAGCCGATGGCGTTGTTAGCTCTGTGGAGCTAAAGGTAATTGTTGAAATTGCAGGCTTGCTCGGTATCTCCGATGCCGACTTCGGTTCCATTAAGACAATGTTCATTCCCGATACTGATAAGTATTACACGATACTTGAGGTTTCGCCCAATGCTACCAACGAGGAAATTAAAAAGGCTTACCGGCAAATGGCCATTAAGTATCATCCCGATAAAGTGCAACACCTAGGCGAGGATATCAGGCAGGCTGCCGAGCAAAAATTTAAGATGGTTAATGAGGCTTACGAGAAGATTAAAAAAGAGCGTGGGTTTAACTAAATCGTTACTACAGTGAATACAACCGATTTTATTGAGGCTTTAGGCTGGTTTGGTAATATCATACTTAGCATTGGCGTGCTGCCTCAAGTGGTTCAAACATGGCGAACACATGATGTACAAAGTTTCAATTGGCTTTTCCTCTTGATGTGGGCATTTGGAGTACTATTTACTTTTATCTATATTGCCTACAACGATATTGTTTTGGCTAAGTATCAATGGCCTTTATGGTTAAACTACCTAGTAAATATTATTGCTACATTTTACTTGGTTTGGGCAAAGTATTACTACGGTAGGTTGAAGAAAAATTAATTTACTAAATTTTTTTAATTAACTTCGCGTTAACAAACAACTCGTTTAAGTATGGATGTAAAACTTAAAGAACTACTTGCAATATCCGGATATTCAGGATTATTCAGGTTTATTTCGCAGGGTCGTCAGGGGGTTATTGTTGAATCGCTTACCGATGGCAAGCGTACCCTTATTCCGGCCTCTGCCAGGGTTAGTGCAATAGCTGACATTGCTGTATTCACCCAAACCGAAGAAATACCGTTGAAAGATGTTCTGAAAAAGATAGAATTGCTTGAAAACGGTGGCCCAGCCATTAATGTCAAATCGACCGATAAGGAAATTCGTAGCTACTTTGAAAAGGTTTTGCCCAAGTTCGATAAGGACAGGGTTTACACAAGTGACATTAAAAAGATAATTGGTTGGTATAACTTACTTCAAAGCAAAGGCCTTTTAGAAGTTCTAAACCAAACCGATGAAGAGGTTAAACCTGAAGGTGAAAAATAATTTAAAAGTAAATATCATTCCCGGCGAAGCGACTCCCTGAGTCGCTTTCTTAGTATTCATAAATCACCCTAAACCCAAAACTCCTGTCAAGTCATGGTAGTGGCCCGTGTGCGCCTTTGTAGGGTTGTAGGTAGTAAAAATCAGTGTTTAAAAGATTTGTGGCAATTAATTGATTTTCAAATCTTTTAAATGGGAAATCGGACAACACTAAATTCAAACCCACCAAAAGGTTGGCTTTCTGCTTTACTAAAAATCGTTATTGTTATTCAGGTAGTTATATGAGTATCGTTCGCCAAAATAGGAAGTTGTGGTAGAAACTGTCGATTTCTTTGATATTTTATAGCCCATTAGACTTTTTATCCTTACCAGTGAAAGTGCAAGGTATTGGCCTTTGTCAGTTGGAACCATAAATAGACTATCGGAGTTGGTAGATTTTCTCTTATAGTATGCGAAATTTATAGTGCTAAGAAACTTGTCAGTGTTTATTTTGAAGCCAAATTCAATACCTGTGGTTCCAACGCGCCCTTGATTTTGTAGTAACCCACTCCTGTTTGTGGCTCTTTTCCGTATATTATTATATCCTCAAAGGTTATGTCGTATAGGTTTATGGTTTACATTGTATTTTTTGAGATTAGATAACCATTTTCAAATTCAAGGGTTATGCTCGATTCGGGGTATAACTTAGGGTAATTATTAGGAATACGGTTGGGCAAAATTCCCCCAGACGTTCTAAAGGATTTACTTCCCATTAGTTTGAAATGATATCGCTTAAACAATTTTGTTAATCCAATTCGTGAAGTTAATGCATCGCCAAATTCACTTGAGTAATCGTATCGGGCCCCAATGTTAAGGTTTACGTATTTGGAGATCCACAGAACCTGGCTATAAGCTGAAAAATTAGTGTATGAAAGTAAATCTTTTCCATTCTTGAAGGTTTCGTCATAAAGGGTATCAACCATGCTTGGCAGCTTTAGCTTGTCAGTTTTAAATTCAACCCCACTAACAGCTTGTAAATTTTTATTGTTATAGTATGCGTTAATGCTGGGAGTTAAACTTTGATATACCTTATTATTGCTGTAGTTTATTTCGGGTATGTTTACTTGCCATGGCTTTTGCCATTCATTGGAAATATGGGGTATTACGTTGAAATTGGCTCTCTAAAATTTATACGATATATCAACATAGTTGCTTTTAAAACTTTCATGAATTGGTGTGCCCTTATATAGCTCATCCCATAAATCAATTTGGTAATATAGGTAATCGTCTAAAAATGTTTGAATTGTAAAGTTTTTATAGTCAGGTTTTAATGCTAATTGCTATGTATAGGTGTCGCTTGCTTTTAGTAAATCTCTGCTATTCTGGTAGTAATCAGTATAGGCTCTGTCACTTCTGGAGCCTGTTCCAAAGGTGGCAGAGATATTCATTAGTAAATCATTGTCACGAGTGGTATGGCCAAAGCTGAGCTGGTTATGGCTAAACTATTTTCCCGTATGTGTTACGGTGTAGGCAACCTTCCCCCCTTGCTCATCAGTATCGCGGGTGATAATATTCACAACTCCAAGCCCTGCAAACCCACCATATATGGCTGATTCTGGGCCACGAATAATTTCTATTCTTTCAACATTATCCAGTGGAAAATGATTCCCAAACGGAAAGCATGCAAACATACCATCATTCATTGTAAAACCATTACCCATGAATAAGTATTTCCCCTCATGCGCCCAAATTCTTCGTATTCCCATTCCAACTACCCCCTCAACATCAACACCGAAATCAAAGCCCGGTACAAAAAGATGAAATAGTTCAACTATATCCCTTGCTCCACTTCTTTTTATTTATTCTTTTGTAATGATTGTTACAATACCCGGAGTTTCCCTAAGCCCAACTTTAGTTTTAGTGGTAATTGATACTTCAATATTTATCAAATCTTCAAGGGATAGCGAGTATAAATCGATTTCTTTTTCCTGCCCATGTATTGTGCTGTATGCGAGTATGATTGCAATGAATGCAAGAGGCCTCATAGTTTTTTCTTGCGCAAGATATAAAGACACCCCCAAAAAGTCAACATCCCTAGAGTAATTCTCTGAAATCGCTAATTATGGTTAAAGCAGGATCATGTTCCTCCTTTTTATGGGTGGTGGCAACTGCTACAACTTGCATACCAGCATTTATTGCAGCTTGAATTCCTGAAAAAGAGTCCTCAAATACAAGGCATTTTTGAGGTTGAATATGCAAAAGCTCTGCGGCTTTAAGGAATATATCAGGGTTGGGTTTCCCAAACTTAACCATGTTGCCATTTACTGAAACATCAATATATTCCTTTATACATGTTTTCTCAACAACAAAGTTGATGTTGCTCTGTGGAGCAGAACTGGCAATAGCAATTTTCCCACCTTGTATTCTTAATTCCCTCATAAAATCTATAAGCCCGTCCAAAGGTTTGATATAAGGCTGGTATAATTCCCTGTAAATTGCCTCTTTTTCTTCGCCAAGTAAATCAATTTCTATATCAGAAAGGCTCTTCCCAAGTAAGGCTTGCAAAATATCAGTATTATTCTTTCCAAAGTATTTACTTGTAAAGGCACCTACTTCAAAACTTAACCCATGTCGTTTGCAAAATTCTCTCCAGGCATCAATGTGGTAGTGGTGGTTATCAGCAATAACACCATCCATGTCGAATATAAACCCATTGTAATGCTTCAGATCAATTACCATTTTATGTTTTTTTTTTATTAAGCTTTGCAAAGTTAGCATTGACCCAATCAATATTTGTGTTGAATAGGATAAAGATTTACTATTTTTGGCATAATCTTCGAAAAGTTTATATAAATTGATGCATATGAGAACCGTATTTGTATTAGCCTTTTTGGCTCTGTTTTCCGTTGCTCTTAGAGCGCAGGATGTTAGCGTTTATTCAGTTAAGAATGGTAAGGGCGATGTTATAATGGTATCGGCCGACACCATTAACTTGGGGGAGATTTACCTCGACGATTTATCTAGTGAGCATGGTGTTTTATATATTAATTTAACCAATTCGGGCAATAAACCCTTGCTTATTAGAAATGTTACAGGTTGCTGTGGAACAAATATAAAGACATGGCCAAAAGCACCAGTATTGCCGGGTAAGCAATCGGAAATAAGGGTTGAATTTCGAATTGAGCCAAAGCCACAGCGAATAAATAGAACGGTTACCATAAAGTCAAACGCTTTGGGGAGGTCAATTGCTAAGCTTCATATAATTGGCCTAGTAATGCAACAAAGGCAGGCTAATGAATTAATTCTATAGATATTTGTTAAGTATTAATGAAAAGGGATTGATGTCAATCCCCTTTTTTACTAAATTTAGCGTGATATGAAAAAACGATTAAGCACCACCATATTCGATCTCCCGGTTCAGGAGTTGCGCCGGGGTTACCGCAGCGATGTGTATTTCTGGCGCGAAAAAGTTGTCCTGGAAAACCATAACCTTCACTCTAGGGTAACCATGCAGGTTTTCCAAAAAAACAACGCCATTCTTTGTGGAATTGATGAGGCCATTGCTGTTCTCAAAGTGGCAAGTGGCCGATACTCCGATTATGCAAGAGCATATCAACTTTTCGATAAGCTAATTGAACTTAAGAAACTTGCCCGAACCCAGTTTCTGAACGACAAGTCTACGTACTTAAAAATTGAGGAGGAACGAATAAAGGTTGCCCAGGAGTTAGATAACCTGTGGATTGATGGATTTTCCGAAATTGAAATCGATGCCTTATGGGATGGTGATTCCATATCGCCTTATGAGTCAGTAATGCATATCCATGGCGATGCCTCGTTATTCGCACACCTTGAAACTATATACTTGGGTATTCTTGCACGTCGCACAAAAATTGCTACCAATGTCAGCAGGGTTGTTGAAGCTGCAAATGGTAAAACTGTTTTGTACTTTCCTGCCCGGTTCGACCATTGGGCTGTTCAGGGTGGCGATGGTTATGCTGCTCATATAGGTGGAGCATCGGGCGTTTCCACCGATGCGCAAGGCGAATGGTGGGGGGCAGGGGCTTCTGGGACCATTCCTCATGCCTTAATAGCCGCTGTTGGCGGCAGTACTGTTAAAGCGGTTCAGTTTTTCCATGAAACATACCCTAATGCAACCCTTATAGCTTTGGTTGACTTTGACAACGATTGCGTGAATACCGCTTTGGGGTGTGCCCGAGCCATGGGCGACAAGCTATGGGGTGTAAGGCTCGATACCTCTGAAAATCTTGTAGATAAAAGCATATTCCCAATAATGGGAACTTACAAACCCACTGGGGTTAATCCCAAGTTGGTAGAACTGGTGCGATCGGCTCTCGACCGCGAGGGCTTTTCAAATGTAAAGATAGTGGTTTCCGGAGGTTTTAACCCTGACCGTATAAGGCAATTTGAAGCAATGGGCGTTCCGGTTGATGCCTATGGGGTTGGCAGTTACCTCATGCAGGGAAGTTACGACTTTACTGCCGATATTGTTCATGTTAACGGAAAACCAATGGCTAAGGTTGGTAGGCATTTCATGCCAAACCCACGTTTGCAAAGGTATAACCCAAACGAGTGAATACTATGAAAGCATTAATTGTGGTTGATGTTCAAAACGACTTTTGCCCTGGCGGTGCCTTGGCAGTAACCGATGGTGATAAAGTGATTGACCCCATCAACGAGCTAAGCAAACAATTTGAAGCCGATGGATTACCAATCATTTTTACCCGTGATTGGCATCCGGTTAACCATTTGTCATTCAAGGAGAATGGAGGTTTTTGGCCTCCGCATTGCATAGCAGGAACCCCTGGTGCCGCTTTTCATCCCGACTTATACTTCCCCTCAGTTGCTTTTCTTGTATCTAAAGCCACCGACCCCGATGTGGAAGCATATTCAGGTTTTCAAGGGACGGGCTTGGCTTCATGGTTGCGTCAGATAGATGTAGATGAACTGGTTGTTACTGGACTTGCCACTGATTATTGTGTAAAAAATACAGTAATTGATGCTGTAAAGCTTGGATTTAAGGTAACGGTTGCCTTCAATGCAATTAGGGCTGTTAATGTAAACCCAACTGATGGTGAAACGGCTATTAACGAAATGAAAAGTATAGGGGTTCAAATTGTTTGAAAATAAAAAAAAGAGGAAGGGGCTTTAATAAGCCCCTTCCTCTTTTAGTTCTTTTTAGCGGGTAACGGTTAGCTTACGTGTTATAACTGTACCATTGTCACTTTTAATTTTGACCAGATACACTCCCGTGGAAAGATTTGAAACATCTATTTTCCCTTCGGTTGTTTCTGTACCCGAAGACCACACCAATGCTCCAGTAATGTTGTAAACATCAATTGTGCCCTTGGTAAACCCGGCAATGTTAACAAAAACCGATGAATTGGTTGGGTTTGGGTAAACGAAAAGTTTGGTCTTATGTTCTTCGGTGTCCACACTGGCTGGCCAGGTTACAAAAAGAATGTTTTCCCTAATGTATACTTGAATATCCTCTCCTTTTTGCACAGTTAGTGTTACAGTTTTACTACCATATGTTGTGTATTTCACCGTATGTGGGCCTTTCCCTGTTTTAGTTGCCGGTTCAGCACCATCGCCAAAATTCCACTCCCAACTTTCAGGCGATCCATAGGTCATATCTGTGAAAACTACAGAGCTGTCTCTCATGTTAGCTGTTGATTTGTTAACCATAAAATTTGCAGAAATAACCGATACTCCTTTTTTCCAAATCCCGCCATAGTTAGCATTTGAGTTAAAACTTCCAGCCCAAACAGTACCATTGGGTGAAGCTCCCATATTTGTAAACTGGAAATTTTTATAGAAGGGTGCATAATCGGTAAACGTATTACCACCGTCAAAGCTATAGGATACGCCCATCTTATTGGCAGAATAGTTTGAACCGGTTGAGATTAATGTGTCGGTTCCATGTATCCAGCATAAATCAGCAGTGTAAACGCTTCCGCTGGGAGTAAATTGCGTCCAAGTAGCACCTCCATCGGTGGTACGGTAAAACTTATAGATATCATTCTCCTTGCCATAAATAATACCTTCATTGCTGTTCTTAAAGGCAATCTTAAAGGCAGTTGAAGTTAGAGGGGTTTGGTAGGCTTGCCAGGTTGCACCCTTGTCGGTTGACTTGAATATTCTACCCTTAGTGGTTGAAAACCAAACATTATCGCCAATAACATCGTAGTAACCAATTATACCGTATTCACCATCAAAGGGTGATGGAATGTTGGCTTGTGAAACTCTAGTCCAGTTTGTGCCTCCGTTGGTTGTGGTGTATATTTCAAAATACCCTCCGTTAGGATCGCCCATGCAGAAACCATTATTAGCATCCCAGAAATGGACAACATTTGGGAAGCCATTTGGCTTTGTAAAAAATGCGGATGTTTGCTGTGTCCATGTTTTTCCACCATCGGTAGTTTTGGCTATCATTCCACCACCGTTTGTACCATCGTAAAGGGGTACCCAGGCGGTTTTGTCGTCAATGGCGCATATCATACCAGCTGCAAAGCCTGTAGAGTTATCAGGGTTAATTGCACCGGCTATCCAAGTAGCACCCCCATCAATGGTCATGGTATACTCCTTAACCTTGGCATTACTTCCCGAACCATCGTAGGCTACAGCCCATGCCACCCTGTTACTTACTGCCGATATGTATTGAATTCCTCGCGATGAAGTTCCAAATCCGCTGGCTTGCCGAACCCATAAATGTTTGTATTCGGATTCATTTGGTTTGATGCCAATAATCATATCGTTGCTTTCGCTGAAATCGTAATTCCCTGGTTTCATAGCGGTTGGCGCAAAATAACCATTGGCATATCCTCCCCATCCCCAGTTAATATGTAGTTCGTCATTGTCATTGTAACCATCGCAAACCCAAGCATGGCCTCCATCATTTGTACTGCTACCCGCGTAATAAATTGGCCTTCCCGCATCAATTTCTGTTTTAACCATATTTATCCATTCGGTTTGATTGTTTGGGTCAAAGGAGTAGATCTGAATGGTAGAAGGATCGTAGTTAAAGTAGTTTGTAAGGGCATAAAGAACATCCCTGCTATACGCTCCCGAACCATCGGTGGAATAATTCATGTTAACCGATACACCTGTATGGTAGCAAAGGGTAGCTACGGCATCTATCTCTGCTTCTGAACTTTGGGGGGTGAGTTTATCAGGCATATTTGCCCATTCGTATGTTGTTTCCCCAAAATTAGCGTATTGTGTTCCATACGTAGGATGCATATATTTGTGCCAACCCTTGCCGTTTAGTGGCCACTGGTGGTAATGCATAATCTGGGACATTGATGTTGCTACGCATCCAGTTGGTGTATTCGGTGGGCAGAATTTATTATAACGAGGTTCCTGGTTCCATTCAGTGGTGAGCAACGGTCCTGCACTATTTAACCCTTTAGTGATTTTACCTTCAAGAATGTCCTGCCATTCCTGCTTAACCGACTTATCCCCAATATTTGATTTTGCTGCATAGTTTACCTGTTTGGCATACCAATTTAACCGTTCAAAAACCACAGGGTTATCAATCTTTTGGGGCATAGGGTTGGTTAACGACCACCCAATAATTGGCTTTGCCTCATCATCGGCCGATACTATAACAAAACCGCCTTTCCTCATGGCAAAAATGTAAAGTGCATCTTTACCATCAAACTGATGTGTGTTTATCAGTTTTAAATCGAAGGTATCAATACCTGCCCCCTTTTTTGCGTTCAGGTAGCTAATTGCAACCTTTCGGGCCAATTTCACATCAACAGGATTAGCAATCACAAGCAATCCTGAAAATGCAAGCAGTAATAATGTGTAAAATTTTTTCATTGGATTTGATTTTGTGTTAATGTTTAGTTTGGTTTGGTTCTTTAAACTTATCGCCAGTTTCGTTTATTATTGTTCTCAACCATTCATCACTGTATCCGGGCTGCGAGGGACTGACAGGGTAGCCCCATGGATTTCGCGAGAATTGTCCATTATTTTCTTTCTTAACATTGCCATCGATATATTTAACCAGGAGCCAGTTGCTTAAGTCGTTCCATTTTTGTACAGTGCTGTTGGCAGTATTTACAGAATAGTCCGTCAAAAACTCAATGGCGAGGTTAGAATCGTATTCCCATAGTTTCATAGCTGCTGCGTCAACTGCAGGAGTGTAGGCTTCAAACTTGCGTTCTAATTCATCCTGAACCCTTTTCACATCCTTCATAATCAAATCGTAACGCAGGTAGGCAAAGTGTGCAACGCGGTTAAATACCCAGAAAGCCGAAGTGGGGGAGTAGGTTAGCATATCGCCATTGCCCTCAGCGTAGCTTTCGGGAACCCTACTTATTCCGCAGTATATGGGTACGTAAACAGTAGAGGCTGCATCATCAACACCAAACCATAGAATTCCTCCGATTGGGTTGGGGAGCCAGCTACGCATCTGCGCAATAAACGAAAAACCTGTCTGTTGAGTGGCCGTTACACGTTCATGAAAGTATGTTATACCGTCAACTTTCCAGGTTAGTGGTCGCCAACGGTAGGGTAACCCATGAGGGCCAGCACCAACGTCTTTGCTCATGTCAAGTTCAGTTCCTTCAAAATGGTCACGCTTAAAACCCATTAAATCGCGTGGGATGAGCTTTCGGTTGGGTTTAATGTATAAGGGCATTCTGTTACTTAGGTTTTCACCTTTTGCATAATCCCAGAAAACCTCCATGCCATCGCTGGTGTGGTTAAAGAATGCCCACACTCGGGCGTCGCAAAAACGAGCACCCTCAAATGTTATTGGATTATATACATCGCTGAAGCTGAATTCAGCATCGTTGCCGGAAAAATATCCGTTTTTGCGGGCGTAGTCAATTACGTCGTAGGAGTAAACCACTTCAACATCGGTATTATTTATTAAGTGCAAATTCTTACTGCTTATGGATGTTTTTAGGTTCTCCAGTGGAAATGTTTGAATTCGGGCCTGATTGGCATGTGCCGAGATGTACCCATCGGGTATTCGGATAGCTACCCAAACAGCACCTTTATCAACATTTACAATTTTTTTACTTTTCTTGTCGTACTTCAAGTTGGTCTTTTTGGCAATCATCTCCAATACCCAAACCTCATTGGGGTCGCCAATGGAAAACGATTCTCCGCTGCTGACATAGCCGTATTGCTCAACCAGTTCAGCCATAACCTTAATGGCTTCGCGGGCAGTTTTTGCCCTTTGAAGCGTAAGGAACATAAGGCTGCCGTAATCTATTATTCCCGTTGAGTCCATTAACTCCTCAATACCCCCAAAGGTGGTTTCGCCAATGGCAACCTGATACTCATTCATAAACCCTATCACCTGGTAGGTTTCGAGTGCCTGAGGAATTTGACCAAGGGGCTTGTTTGTTCCCCTATCGTAAAGAGTTATCATTGTGCCTGCAGGCCATGTGCCACGTGGTTTAAAGTATAGTTCCCCATACCTTATATGAGAATCGGCTGCATAGCTTACCATGGTTGAACCATCGGCACTAGCCCCTTTGGTTACAAGGTAGTTGGTACACGCGTAACTTTGACGCCAAACCAACACACCAGTAAATAGTAAGGTGTATGAAATCAATTTCTTCATTCCTAATCCTTGATAATGTCAACCAACAAAAATAGAAAAATAATTTTATGAACCGGGTTGTTATTTTTTAATACATAAGTTTTGAAGATTATCGTATCATTTAAGTTGACAAAAAGCCAATTTCAGTTGACATAAAACAGCTCTTTGTTTTGCTTTGGCATGCCATTTGTATTAACTTGCAAGAAAGTTTTTTATGTTAAATCAAAACTTAAACTTTATGAAAATGAAAAAAAATTCAATGATTGCCCTGCTTATGGCAGGTATGTTTGCCTTTGTTGCTTGCGACAAGGATGATACTAAGAATTTGAATAAGGATGAAGCCCAACAGCAGATAACCAATGCTGAGCAAGAACTGATAGCCAAGAGCGGTGAAATTGTTGCTACCGACGGTTATAAAATTCAGGAATATTTTGCAACCCAACTTCCCTCTCCTTTTTATTCAAAATCTAATGTATTAAAAAGCGTTGTGCCTTCAAATTTTCAAAAGGCCTATGAACTAACAAGGGAAAGCCTTCTGCTTGAAAACCCTGAGATTGATTTTTATTTTGAACATTTTATTCTTTGGTTCTTCAACGATGTAAAGGGAACCTGGAATTGGACACCTAATGGTTGGACTCACGAAACAACCCCAACCGATAATGTTGTTGTTAAGTTTCCATATCCGGCAGGTAATGCTTCAAACAACGTAACTGTTACCTATTACGATTTTTCTTCCACCCTTGTTGACGGCCAAACCGTTCCAACCGATATCAAGGTTAAAATTGAGTACAACAATACTCAAGTGTTTACTTTGGCTTACTCCGCCACCATTGCCAACATCGAGAAGTTCTCTACTAAAGTTGATGTTACCTTTAGCCCATTTGCCATTTCTAATGAGGAATCCATTGATGTTTCCGTAAATGATAAAGTGCTATATAGTAAGAAATTCACCTTTAAGAAGGATGGCAAGCTTTTCTACAGCGAGGATGCTAATTTAACCATTACCATTCTAAACGAAGAGTCAGCCGATGTTTTAATTACTGCCAAGATGGTAATTGGTAACCTTGAATTCCGGTTAAAGATAGAGGCAAATACCAATGAGTTTGAAACAGGTAATCCTAACGATATTGTATTGTTGTCGCTTTACACAACCGGTGGCGACAAGGTTGGTGATTTTGTGTTTGTAGAGGAAGAAAGAGATTGGGTTCTTTATTTTAAGTTTAACAGTGGTGAACAGGTTAAGGCCGAAACGCTAATGCCTTTAGTCTCTGAAAGATTTTTTTCTTTCATTGACGATTTGTTTAGCAACATATCTGAGAATTAACCAGTGAGCAAGTAGGGAAAGGCTGCATATTTGCAGCCTTTTTTCTTTTATAAAAACTTGACTTTTATTGCTCAGTGGCTTAAATTTATTGAAAACTAAAATGCCATGGAAGATAAATTGATAGTCATTGCAACCGAAAGTAACTCAAAAGCTTTGGTGCTAAAATCGTACCTTGAGGCACATGGTGTAGAGTGTTTTTTGAAGAGTGTTAACGTACTGCAGGGAGTTATAGCCGAGGGAGTGAAGGTGCTAATTCGGGAGTCAGATGCAGAAAAGGCCTTGAAGCTATTAATGGCAATGCACCATGATGAGAATATAAAAAAGGTCGATCAACAGCTTCGTAAAATACTTGTACCTGTCGATTTTTCAGAACCATCGCATAATGCTGCCCGTTATGCTGTAATGCTTGCCTCTACGTATAAAGCTCAAATTAAGCTATTGCACGTATTTAACTCACCGGTAGTTGATATGATACCCTTTACCGATGTGGCAAGCATTCAAATTGATTTTGACATGAACTACCATGTGCTTTATAATTCTGCAAAGGAGCGGTTGGTAAAATTCTATGAAAACCTTTTAGAATTTGCCAATCAGATGGGGTTTGGCGACGTGCAAATAGGATACACCCTGCGCGAGGGATATGCCGCCTACGGCATTATTGAGGCCAGTAAGCGCTATAAGCCCGGAATAATAGTTATGGGCACTAAAGGTGAAGGTTATAGGAGTACTGAGCTTGTAGGTAGCGTGGCTGCCGAGATTTCGGACGAGACCCATATTCCACTACTCGTAATACCCGAAAAAGCTGTTCTTAAAGGTGTTGACGAGGTTAAAAGGGTGCTTTACATTACCAATTTTGATAGTAGCGATAATGCTTCTATTCGTAAACTCCTTAAAATTGTTTCACCATTCCAGGTTGAGCTTCACTGCATTCATGTAACTGATGAACCCGAATCCCCGGGAATAAATGCTCTTATGACCTCTACCCGTGAATATCTGGCAAGTGTAACATCTCATGTATCAATAAAGTGTGATATTATTGTTGGTAAGGAAACGGATAGGAGTGTCCTTGAATACATAAAAAATAACAATATTAACCTCGTTGCCCTAACTTCGGTTAAAAGGAATCTAATCTATAAACTCTTTAATCCGTCATTGGCTAAACGGATGATTTATCAATCGGATGTTCCCGTATTGCTCTTCCACGCATAAAAAAATGGCCATTATTAGGTGGCCATTTCTGTTGTTTTTTGAAAATTACTCAATAACCATGTTGTGAAACACATTGGTTACATCCTCATCCTCCTCAATTTTTTCGATAAGCTTTTCAACCTCAGCTTGTTGTTCTGGGGTTAATTTTTTTGTATCATTGGGGATTCGTTCAAATTGAAAACTTATAATGCTTAAACCCTTTTCCTCAAGGAATTTTTGTATGGGGCCAAACTGGGTAAACTCAGCAAAAAGCATTATGGTTTCATCCTCAGCAAAAACTTCCTCAACCCCAAAGTCAATAAGTTCAAGCTCTAGGTCTTCCATTGAGATATTGGGGTTTTTGGCTACTTTGAAAGAACATTTACGTTCGAATATGAAATCGAGCATGCCTGTGGTTCCTAGCGAACCTCCATACTTGTTGAAATAGCTACGAACATTGGCAACTGTCCTTGTCGGATTATCGGTAGCAGTTTCAACCAAAATGGCAATACCATGGGGGCCGTACCCCTCATAAACAATTTCCTTATAATCCTTAGTGTCTTTATCGGTTGTCCTTTTAATGGCACGCTCTACGTTCTCTTTGGGCATGTTCTCCGACTTTGCGTTTTGGATTAGTAGTCGGAGTTTGGGATTAGTCTCGGGGTCAGGTCCACCAGTTTTTGCGGCCATGGTTATTTCTTTCCCAAGCCTGGTAAATACCCTTGCCATGTTTCCCCAGCGCTTCAGCTTGCGTGCTTTTCGATATTCAAATGCTCTTCCCATTTTGTGAAAAATTGTTTGTTCAATTTTTTTGCAAACCTATATTTTTTTAGCTATGGGCCAACCATTCTTAAATCTTTTTGTTTTCTTTGTGTTGCGTATTTCTAATAAATATGAGCTATTACAAGGGTTTAACCGATAGTGAGGTTTTAAGGAACAGAGAACTGTATGGTGTAAACATAATTACACCACCCCAAAAAACTCCCTGGTGGAAACTTTTACTCGAAAAGTTTGACAATCCAATTATCAAGATTCTCATTGTGGCTGCTTTTATTGCTATTGCTATTGGAGTAACAAATGGACATTACTTGGAGGGCATTGGAATTATTGTGGCGATTCTTTTGGCCACGCTCCTGGCATTTATTGATGAGTACAAAGCCTCAAAGGAGTTTGAACTGCTTAATAATATGAACGATGAGCTTCCGGTTAAAGTTATTCGAAACGGAGGAGTTACACAGGTTCCTAAACGGGATGTAGTAGTTGGCGATATTGTTATTGTTGATCGCGGTGATGAAATTCCCTCGGATGGGGTTCTTTTAGAGTCGGTTTCGCTAATTGTTAATGAGTCGTCGCTTACTGGTGAGCCATCCACCAACAAAACCTCATTGCCTACTGATAGCTTTAAAACAACATATTCACCCAACCGGGTTTTTAAGGGAACTACGGTTACCGATGGTCATGGCATATACCGTACAACTGCCGTAGGCGATAGTACTGAGATTGGCAAAACTGCCCGGGCGGCGACTGTGGAGATTATTAATCCAACCCCCTTAACCAAGCAACTTCAAAAGTTGAGTGAGTACATCAGTTCAGCAGCCTTTTTTATAGCAGTCCTGGCATTTGTCATTCTTACCATTTTTTATGTGGTAAATCCAGCTAGCAGCTATACCCTTGAGCAGAAGTACATACTGGTTGTAACAGTAATTGCGATTATCATTATACTGGCCAAGTTCTGGGTTCCTTCAGTAAATACTATATTTGGTTGGGTAAGAGTACCAATCAAAATTCCGCTGCCTTATCCCAATAATTCTAAACAACAGCTGCTTGTGCTACTAGCATCGGCAATTTTTCTGGTTTTGCTGGGATTGGTAATAGCGGTTTTATTAAACATCGATATTTTTAATACATCGGTGGTGTTTGATAGTAATCTGCTAAGCCACCTGCTTAGCTATTTTATGGTTTCCATGACCCTTATTGTTGTTGCTGTTCCTGAGGGTCTCTCAATGAGCGTTACACTTAGCCTTGCTTACAGCATGCGCAAAATGACCGCTGAGAATAACCTGGTACGAAAACTTCAAGCAACCGAAACTATGGGGGCCGCTACCGTAATATGTACCGATAAAACTGGAACACTCACTCAGAACCGTATGCGTGTTATTGAGTGGGATTTTTGGGGTGATACAAGTAGCAGTGGACTTCCGTTTCTTGTAAAATTATCGTTGGCTGTAAATTCTACAGCTCATATCGATTTTTCACAAGAACCCTATGGCATTGTTGGAAACCCTACCGATGGTGCCCTTTTACTTTGGCTTTATGAGAATGGTGTAGATTACCGTGTGCTACGCGATGGTTTTAATACTGTTGTACAGCACCCTTTTTCATCGGAGAAAAAGTACATGTTAACTATAGGGTACTCTAATGAGATTGGGAGAAAAATGCTTTTGGTTAAAGGCGCACCCGAAAAGGTTTTGTCCATGTGCGATCCCCAATCGGTTAGTAGCAGTGTACCGGAAAAACTAAGGGAATTTCAGGTAAAGGCATTGCGAACCATTGCCTTTGCCTACTCTGAAAGCGAGGCTGATAGCATTACCGATATAGATACCCCTCTGGGTTTAACTTTTCTAGGTATAGTTGGCATTGCTGACCCTTTGCGCGATGATGTTCCCAATGCGATAAGCGAATGCCATACGGCTGGTATCGATGTTAAAATGGTTACGGGCGATAACCAGGATACAGCAATTGCAATCGGCAAAAATGCAGGATTGATAGCAAGTAATGCTGAATATGCCTCCATTTCGGGCCCCGATTTCGAAAAACTCTCCGACGATGAGGCTTTAAAGGTATTGCCCAATCTTAAGGTAATGTTTAGGGCTCGCCCTACTGACAAGTTGCGGATGGTGTCGTTAATCCAAAGGTTGCATAATGTTGTTGCCGTTACTGGCGATGGTACCAATGATGCCCCGGCCCTTAATCAGGCTGATGTGGGTTTAGCAATGGGTTCAGGAACTCAGGTTGCCAAGGATGCCTCCGATATTATCTTACTTGACGATTCGTTCTCAAGCATAGTTAATGCAACCCGTTGGGGAAGGGCTCTTTACCAAAATATTCAGAAATTCTTATACTTCCAGCTTACCATAAACATAGTTGCCGTTGCAATTGTGCTAACCGGGCCGTTTACCGGAATAGATTTACCACTAACCGTTACCCAAATGCTTTGGGTTAACCTGATTATGGACACCTTTGCAGCTCTTGCGCTTGCAACAGAACCCCCACATTCTGAGGTGATGAAAAAGAAACCTCGATCACCCCATGAGTTTATTTTGAGTGCTGGTATTTTTAGGTATCTAGTAACTACAGCAGTTTTATTTTACCTAGTTCTGGTTGGCTTACTATTTTACTTAAAGCATGATGCAGGTTTTAGTGATAGGGATCTCACAGGCTTTTTTAATGTATTTGTTTTAATGCAGTTCTGGAACCTTTTTAACGCACGAAGGTTGTTCGGGGGTGTTGGGGTGTTTAGTTTTTCGTCCAATAAACTATTTGTTGCCATTGCCACAATAATTCTGCTTGGACAATTCGCAATAGTTCAGTTTGGCGGTGAAGTTTTTAGAACAGTTCCGCTAAGCGGAAAGGAATGGCTAATTCACATTGTTGCCACCATGCCTGTGCTGATGTTTGGTTACCTGGCAAAAATGATCATTAAAATTTAAAAAGGTACTTAGTGGGTAGCGTGCAATATCATTTTTTACTTAATTTGTATGAACTACAAAAATAATTGCAATGAAACCACGTATAATTGCTAAACAAGAAGAAATTAAACAGGTTATCAATTCGGTTGATGTTTGCCACATTGGTATGATCGATTTGGAGGGAAACCCTTACGTTTTACCCTTTAACTTTGGTTATGAAGAAGGTGTGCTTTACTTTCATTCAGGCCCTGAAGGTAAAAAAAACGACATTTGGAAACAAAATCCAAGCGTATGCGTAGCTTTTAGTTCCGACTACCATTTACGCTACCAGCACGAGAACGTTGCTTGCTCATGGTCAATGAAGTACCGTAGCGTTCTTATTTACGGAAAGGTTGAGGAAGTAACCAACTTAGACGAGAAGAGGAAATGTATGAATATTATCATGAAAAAATATTCTGGCCGCGATAGTTTTGAGTATAGCATGCCTGCCATTAAAAATGTAAAGGTTTTCAGATTAATACCAGAGAAGGTTGAGGGTAAAGCTTACGGGTATTAGTAAATATTGCAAAACTTTGTAGCTGCTTTTCATCAAAAAAAATATCAATTTTTACTTGTTTTTTAAGAAATGGTTTATATTTATATGAAAAATTGTTGTTAATAGTTTGATATGGCCAGCGTAAAAGATCTTAAAAAGGACATAAAACATATGGTAAAGCATCTGCTTGACGAGTGCTATGCCCAATTAACTTATTCTGAGCCAATATCTAAGGAGCGAATTCTTGATATCATTTCCGATATAATGGTTTTGGAGCAGGAAACTATCTCAAAAATATCAAAAAAAACATACAAGAAAGGTGAATTAACCAATGTTGATTATCAGAAAATAGCCAATGATTTTTACGACCAGGTGGTCGGACTGGCTGAACGCATTAACTCCTTGGAGGAGTAATTTTCTGATAGTAGTTTATTATTAGTGCTAGAATGGAATAGGAAATCTCTTGAGTTCCTTTGAGAGTATCTTTGAATTTCCTTGGCATACCGAGTCCAACATTTGCCAAAACCTAGGGCCATGATTCTTTTCCTTGGTGTGGCAAAGCTCATGGAGCAGCACATAGTCAATAAGATGTTCTGGCAAGAACATTAGCCTGAGGCTAAGGCTGATATTATTTTTACCACTACAGCTCCCCCAGCGCGATTTTGCGTTACGGATGGTAACTCTCCCATAGGTGAAATTATGCCTAGTGGCTAATTCCTTTAGCTTTTGGGGTAAATAGTACTTAGCCTCAGCGCGTAATACTTCAGTGATAACTTTTTTTGTTAGCAACTGTATGTTGTAACTTGTCGGGTCGGCGGTTGAGGGGTAAAGTAATAGTACATCGGTTCCATTCTTAATAACCTTACATTTGGACAGACTGCTTTCAGCTTGCAGTCGAACTAAGTGATGCCTGCTCTTAAACTCAGTAATAGGCTTTATACGCTCTGCGTTTTCTTGGATTTTCTTTTTTATCCAGTTAATTTTTGAAAGTACAAAATCCTCTGCAAATGAGAATCTTACAAGGTAAGGAATGGTAACATGGATTGAACTGTCTTTTTTTACTCTTAAAGTGATTCTTTTGCTTCCAGTTCTATACGTGTAGGTTACAGTTCCAATGTGCGGGTAGGTGCATTGCTTAGTTCTGTTCATTGCTTTCGGCTAATAATCCATATTCCCTGAAATTGGTTTTTGAGTTTATCCCTTTGTTGATTGGCTTCGTCTTTTTTACTATATCGGCCAATTACTGCAAGATACTTCCCGTTAGGTTTGCTATAAACCTCAGCGCTAAATCCCTTTGCCTTAAGATCGTTCACGAATTTTTGGGCATTTGCCTTCTCGGCAAAACTTCCAACAACAAGGCTGTAAATTGTTGATGGGTTGCTAACAGGAGTACCTTGGATTAGCGTTTTTTCAATTACTTCTTCCGTTGATTGTGCTGGTTGCTCATTACCTTTAGCGGTTTTGCTTTCATGGTCGGCAGGGTTTGTGGCTTCAAATTTCTTATCAAAATCATCGGATTTTAGAACATAGTCGGATGGCAACTTAATGGGCTCTACCTTTTCCGGTTTGTTTTTAATGTTTTCCCAATCGGCTTCATCAGGGGCAAAGGCCAACTCTCTCATGATGAATGCAAATGTTAGTATAACAAACAGCGATACTGCTATAAAAACAATAATTCGTAGAATTGATGATGACTTTTTTTTACTAGTGCCTTTCATGTTAGATTGTACCAAATCTTTTTCAATTTGATTGCTGATTTCAGTTGGAGTTTTTTCTACTATGATGCTGTCAAGGACATTGGTATTAACACGCTCAGCATCCGGGCTAACCTGAGTATAATGTTTAGTAATGGCGTTCTCTTCGTGTATAATCTCTTCTTTTACACTTGAATTATTGGTGGCTTGGTTTTTGTCACTGGTACTCGCGTCTAAATCAAGGGGGGGATTGATATTGTTGGCTTGAATATTTTTACCATCGTCAGAATCGATTGACTTACCATGGCTTGATGATTCCTCCGATGCCAAACTAATGGAGCCCTTTGAATCATATATTAATATTCCAATACCGGGTATTGCGTATGAACCACTTTCTTTAACTTCATCAATAATTTCAATCGATAGTTTTTTTATTTGCTCGTTTGCCTCAATCTTTGAAAGTCCATAATTACTTATCAATAAATCTTCGAGTTGACCATCGTTATACTTCAGGAAAGGGCTAAAAGTAATACTGAGCTGTGTGTTGCTTCCAGTATCACGATGAAGGAATGCTCCCACGTTGGGTATTATTAGTCGTTTGTTTTTGCGTATTAGCTCTGCCAGAATTAATCTGTCCATCACACGCGATGATTTTATAGGTTTTTCAGTACCAGCAAAGGTATATTTTTATCCCAATAGTTGTAATTTTTTAAATGGGAGTTAGAACCTTTTCAATAGCCTGTTTAATTTTTTCAATGGAGTATGGTTTAGTCATTAGAAAATCAAAGCCTACATCCCTGAAATCCTCAAAAAAGTTTGCCGGATTGTGAGCGGTTAACGCTACAATGGGGGTGTGTTTTTGTGGCGAAGGGAATTTTTCACGAATGTACTTGGTGGTTTCCAGCCCATTCATCACAGGCATTTCAATGTCCATGAAAACCAGGTCAACTTTCTCTTTAGTAATAATGCCAATAGCCTCCTTGCCATTTTGAGCCTCAAGGCAGGTAACATTTAAACTTTTCATCACTTCTTTTAGAAGAAGCCTGTTAACAAATATGTCATCGACAATAAGAATTTTAGCCATAAGATTTACTTTTTTTGCATTAACCGAATCTGCTCAATGTTTTTAGTATATCGTAACTAATAATCCTGATTCTATTTCGTTGCAGTTCAATTATTCTATCGTGGTTAAATTCCGATAAGGTTCTAATCAAGCTTTCCTTGGTTGTTCCGCAAAGCTCAGCTAGTTCAGTTCTGTTTGCGGGAAATTCAAACTCGTTGTTGCAGAATATGTCATCGGCAAAGTAAAGAATCAAATCTGCTACTCGGCCGGGTAGCTGCTTGTAAAGCAATCCGGCTAGTCTGTTTACAAGGAATAAACCATGCCTGCATGTTAGCTGGCTAATTTCAAGGGCAAAGCGTGAATTTTGAAGCATTACCGATTTCAGCGTAGCAATGGGGATTTGTGCCAGTGTGCAATTTTCAACTGCAGTAACCGTAAAGTTATAGGAATCGCCGCCAAGAAGTGAAATTAGTCCTACAAAACTACCAGTGGTATCAATCTTCACGACCAGATTCTTGCCTTTTCTTTGCTCACTACTCACCTTAAGAATACCTTTAATAATATAGTAAATATGGCTTGATGCTGAGAACTGTTTAACAATGATATCCTTACGGTTATAGCTTACAATATTGATATTATCCATAATGATAGCCTGCTGCTCTGTTGTTAGCAGTTGGTTAATAGGCAATTTGCAATTTTCAAATGTTTTATCAAACGATATGTTTACTATTTCAGACATATTTGAATCTAAAGACACTTAAAGTTAGATAATTCTCGTCAAATAAAAAAGTGATATAAATCATTTATATAAATAATTTATATCACCGTGTAGTTTGTTATTCTGCTGCTTCATTTTAATAGATTTGAAAAGATATAGAAATACTATGGATTTCAAAGGATACGTTTTGGTGATTGACGATTCAGTTACGAATCAGGTACTTGTGGAAGCCCTACTTGACGAAGAGGGAATCAAGGTGGTTACCGTGAGCAATGCCACTGATGCATTTAAACTTATTGAAAAAGAACTACCAGGCCTTATACTTTTGGATTTACTTATGCCCAATGTTACAGGAATTGATTTTCTTAAATCTGTCAAGCAGGATGAGCGTGTAAGTGCAATTCCAATTTTCATAGTAACCGCTGCTAACACTGAGTTTTACCGTAACCAGTGCGAAGTGCTTGGAGTAAAGGATTTCTTCCCAAAACCAGTTGATATACTTTTACTGGTTAAGAGGGTGAAAGAGGTTTTATTGGCTGGGGCGTAATTTAAATTGTTATGAAAAAAATCAAGGAGATATCTGAACAGTTTACTGTAATTGATAGTCTTATAGTTGAGATACTAAATTGCGCCGCTGAGGATTTTTTAGGTCTTAACGAAAGGTTCAAGGAAGCATACGCAAAGTCAACCTCAATCTCAGCAAATGCAGAAGAGGTGTTTGCCGTATATGCTTCCAGCTATACTAGTGAATCGTTGCTGAATCTCAAGCTACTTTTTAAAAAGTTCAGTCAGGCCAAAAAAGAAACTAACAAGTACGCCGACTCCATAGTAAAAAGTATTGATGAGGTATATGATATTCTCGATTCCATTGACCTACATAGCAAAAACATTAACCAAAATCTCCTAACCCTCAAGTTTTTGCTAGCCAACCTTAAAATTACAGGTATTGAGTCCAACTCAGTTGGAACTACCAAGGAAAAGGATGAACTTTTTATTGAGTTTAACCGATTAGTAAACAAGTCAAAACTAGCAGAGCTTGAACTTGCCAAGTCGCTTCATGGCAACATGAAGTTTCTTCGCGAGGGTGTTGATAGGGTTAAGAAGAACATGCGAAATGCTAATCAGCCTATTGGTATTGCCATTGAAATCATTAACGAATCCATTCTGGTATTTTCGGAAAAACAGCAAGACCTAAGCCTCAATTTACCAAAACTCCAGGAGCATAATGCAAAACTCCGCGATTCCATTGACAGTATTATCACAAACCTCCAGTACCACGACATAATTCGCCAAAAAATTGAACACGTACAGGTATCGCATAAGGAAATACTAAATAACCTCTCCTCTGAAGATGAAAGCGAGCAGAAAAACTATTTAAATCAGATAGCAGAGCTTGTTAACATTCAGTCGGCATTACTGGTTAGGGCAAACAAAGAGTATCAAAGAGCCATTGAGCAGATAATAGATAAGTTCAAGATCATTGGAAGCATTGCACAAAACATATTGAACCAATGCCGGGATTTAAAAAGAATACAAGAATCGGATACAGAGCAACCTTTTACAAATGTTGCGCATAAGCTTACAAATACTACGCTACCTGTTAGCAAATACCTTTCCTTACTGGCTAGGGTGAACAACTTGCTTCAATCAATTAGGCATAACGTTAGTTTAATGGTTGAAGCCTCTGCTATTGATGATGACGCCAACCGATTCGGTGAGTTGCTGTTAAAAAGAATAAAGCAGCCGGAGTTAATGCTTCAATCGAACCTAATTCAACAGATTGAAACAGTTACTTTTGACATCATTACCTCCCGAAGCCAAATAGGCACGCTATACATGCACCTTGAGTCCAAAATATCTGATATTGAGCGATTATCGGAATTGATTTCAGAAAATACTAAATCGCAGGAATGGGAATCAATTCCAACAACGCTTAAGGAGATAGCTAGTAACCTGCTAGAGTGCGATGAAAAAGTGAGTATTTTACTCAAGGAAAAGTTTCAGGCTAGTAATGATTTAGGCGATATCATCCACAGGGCTGTAAGCCAGGTTAAGTACTATGAAGTATTTGAGCTAAAAATTCTTGATGTAATAAAACTTCTAAACCAAATATACTCCACATTAACCGGTAAGGAGGAGAGCCAGTTCGATAGGGATGACCTGGAGTTTATGCGAAAGCTTTATACCATGGAGTCGGAACATCGGATACACAACATGGTTATTAAAGGGAATGCGGGTATCAACGATTTATCGGAAACAGATCAGGATGAGTCAAACATTGAGTTCTTTTAAATAAACCAAAAACATGTCAATGCAAGAGAAAAACTTTACCATCGAAAGGCAGAAAGGTTCATCGCTAGTTACCCTGAGTGGCGATTTAAGTCTCAATAATATCAGCGATATAAAGAGTGAACTGGTAAAGCTATTTAGTGAGGCTAAACCAACCGATTTGCTCATTAAAAACGCTGAGGTCGTTGACCTCGGTTTTATTCAACTTGTACGCTCCTTTAATTTCTCCATGAACGAGCGAGGCTTAGAATCGACTGTTAAGTTTGAGTTGACTGCTGACCAGCGCACAATACTTGAACGATCGGGCATAAAATCAGAATATTAACAAAATAAATTATCCATTGCTATGGCAAAAACAATACTAATTGTTGACGATTCCGATAGTATTCGAGAAGTAGTTCGGTTTACCCTTGAGAACGAAGGGTACAATGTGCTTGTTGGTGTTGATGGCAAAGATGCCTTAAAACATCTTGATGGTAAAACAATCGATTTGGTGATCACCGATCTTCATATGCCTGAAATGGACGGCATAGAGCTCATTAAGCATATTAGAGCAATGCCGGAGTACGAACGCGTGCCAATCCTATTCCTGACTACCGAATCGCAAACCTCAAAAAAAATGGAAGCTAAAGATGCCGGTGCTACGGGATGGATTATTAAACCGTTTGTTCCTGCTAAACTCATTTCGGCAATTAATAAAGTGATTAGGTAATGGATAGCTTTAGGAATAAGTTTATAGAGGAGGCTGCGGAGCTTATTGATAAACTTGAAGTGTCCGTTTTAGAACTTGAGAAAAGCCCCAACGATGAGAAGCTGATTCAACAAGTCTTTAGGGTGATGCACACCCTTAAGGGCAACAGCGCCATGTTTGGGTTTGACCTTATCGATAGCTTTACGCACAACCTTGAGACCATATACGACATGATTCGTAATGGACAGCTCGAGGTAAGTAAGGATATATTGAACATAACCTTTTCATCGGTAGATCATCTCAAGGCTATGCTCGACGAGCAAAACTATGAGGATCCCGACTTTAAAACAGTTCATGATGGCTTAATGGGGAAAATTAATAGTATCATTAACCCGGGTAACGCTGAAACTGTAACCCAAAAAACTGAAACTACTAAGGAAAAATCCGAATCGCTATCTACCTACTACATTCTTTTTGAACCGAATGAGGATATTTTTAAGAACGGAACAAACCCTCTGTACCTTCTTGATGAGCTTTGCTCGTTGGGCGATCATAAGGTTTTTGCCCATTTCAACAGGCTGCCTGGAATAATGGAAATCATCCCAAACCTTTGCTATACCTACTGGGAGGTATTGCTGGCAACCGATCAGGACGTAAATGCCATTCATGACGTGTTCATTTTTGTTGAAACCGATTCAAAGCTTGAAATACAAAAGTTGGCGGAGGAGAACCTGCTTGCGGACAAATTATTTGTTGAAGAAGTTTCGCAGCTCGCAGAGGTTCAAAAGGATGTAGGATTGGTAACCATACAACGTCTGGCAACAAAAGCTGTTGCCCGAATCAATAAGGAAAAGGCCAAACAGTTCACTAAAGAGCGAATAGCCACTAAGGACAAAACCGCTGCAAGCATTCGCGTGTCGTCCGATAAGCTCGACCATCTCATGAACCTTGTGTCGGAACTAGTTACCACTCAGGCCCGTTTAAGCCTTTTTGCTGAGCAAACAAATGTTCCAGGATTGGCACCCATAGTTGAAAACGTTCACAAGCTAACCCGCCAGCTTCGCGATATTGCCTTTAGCATAGTTCTGATACCCATTGAAAACCTATTTGGTCGCTTTCAGAGGCTTGTCAGGGATTTGTCAGCCGAATTGCACAAAGAGGTCGATTTTATTGTTGAGGGAGCCGATACTGAACTCGACAAAACCATCATTGAAAACCTATCCGACCCCCTGATGCATGTTATCAGGAATAGTATGGATCATGGTATTGAGGATGCCCGGGTGCGCATAGCCAATGGAAAGCCTGCTAAGGGTAAGATTCACCTGAAAGCATTCTACTCCGGGGCAAGTGTAATAATCCAGGTTAGCGATGATGGCGCAGGGATTGATACTGAAACCATACATGCCAAAGCAATTTCAAAAGGTTTGGTGCCATCGGATAAAAAGATGAGCAAGAAGGAGATTCTTGACCTTATCTTTTTACCCGGATTCTCTACAGCCAGAAAGGTAACCGATGTATCGGGCAGGGGAGTGGGTATGGATGTGGTAAAAAAGAAAATTGCCGACATCAGAGGCGAGGTTGAGGTTGAATCGGAAGTTGGCAAGGGAACCACTATTACCATAAAGCTGCCCTTAACCCTTTCAATTATCGATGGGTTGCTGGTTAGTATTGATAGTTCCCCCTTTGTTATCCCTCTTTCTTCCATCGACAAGATTTATGCGGTTGACAAGGAGAGTGTATACAACTCTTTCAATAACCTTGTAACCCTCGATGGAACTCAAATTCCATTCTTTAGCTTACGTAAGGAGTTTAACCTCAAGCCTAGCAATGAGGAACTAGAACAGGTTGTTGTAGTAAATTTTGAGGATAACAGGGTTGGCCTGGTAGTTGACTATGTAATTGGCGAATACCAAGCTGTGCTTAAACCTTTAGGGAAACACTACAAGAGTCACGATATTTTCTCAGGAGCAACAATACTAGGCGATGGTACGGTTGCCCTAGTAATGGACACCAATAAGATTATTAAAATGTTTGCAACAAGGAAGTAACAACCTAATAATTTTTTACAATGGATACCGAGAACAAAAATCAAATCAAATCATATCTTACCTTTAAGCTAGGTAACGAGGAGTTTGCTGCACATGTTGGCAAGGTATTGAATATCCTGGAGTTGACCCCTATTACAAAGGTGCCTAAAGCGCCTGAATACCTGAAAGGGGTAATTAACCTAAGGGGGGCTATACTACCTGTAATAGATACACGCATAAAGTTTGGAATGCCTGAAACCGAATACACCAACAACACCTGTATCATTGTGCTGGATATTGATGTTGATGGCGAATCGGTTCATGTTGGGGCCATTGTCGATTCCGTGCAAGCAGTTCTGGAGATAGATAATAGCCAGATAATGCCTTTACCAACCCTGGGCAGTCGCTATAAGTCGGAATTTATAATCGGTATGGCAAAGGTTGATGAGCGATTTATCATCATTCTTAACATGGATGCCATTTTTTCAGTGGATGAGATTACATCTATTGTTGATTCTAACCAGACAATTAACGAGGAAACCGATCCACAATAGTAATTCTTTAATATATGCAGGCCGATGAGTTTGTGGATTACTACAAGCTACAGCTTACCGACGATGAGTTTAAACGGCTTAGTGCATTAATCTACAAGGAGAGCGGTATTAAACTTCCACCTATAAAAAAGGTAATGCTGCAATGCCGCCTCCAGAAAAGGTTAAAACACTTAAAAATTGGCTCTTTTAAGGCTTATATTGAATATCTTTTCAGTCGCGAAGGCTTTGATAGCGAGATTATTCATATGTTGGATGTGGTTAGCACCAACAAAACTGATTTTTTCCGTGAGCCAGCCCATTTCGAGTTTTTATCAACCGAATTACTTCCCGCGTATTACGAGGCAAATAAGTCGGGTATTTTTAAGGTTTGGAGTGCAGGCTGTTCAAGCGGTGAAGAACCCTACACCCTCGCCATGGTGCTTTTTGAGTTTGCTGAAGCACACCCTGGCTTTAACTTTTCCATTTTTGCTACCGATATCTCTACCCGAATTCTTCAAACAGCAATTGATGCCATATACAAAGAGGAAAAAGTTGAGGGTATCCCTCTAACTCTTAAGCGGAAATACGTGCTAAGGAGCAAGGATAGAGCAAACCCTACCATCAAAATGGCTCCTCATGTTCGCACCAAGGTAACCTTTGCCCGTTTAAACCTCATGGATTCCAGTTACGATACCAGGCACTTGTTCGATGTTGTTTTTTGCCGAAACGTACTTATTTACTTTGATAGGAACACCCAAGAAGCTGTTATTAATAAACTGTGCCAACGTATAAAACCCTATGGCTACCTAGTTTTGGGGCATTCCGAATCGATTTTAAACATGAATGTGCCGCTTAAACAGGTAAAACCTACTATTTACCGGAAAGTATAAAGTTAACTACTATGGCTAAAAAAACTGAAGAATTAACCGATAGCGAACTGCTTGCTGAGCTCCAGCGCAGGTTTGAGCTTAACAAGAAAGCTCTCGATGAGCTAAAAGTTCTGAATGCTGAGTTGAAGCAGGTAAACAAGAAGTTGGAGGAGTCCGAAGCCTTGAAGTCGCACTTTATTTCAAACATCACCAATGAGATTATTAACCCATTTACCTCAATAATAGGACTTTCCAAGGCAATACTCTCAGTTGATAAGGAGAACTGGAAAAAGGTTATTTCCATGGTGGCCCTAATCCACTCCGAGGCATTTAACCTCGATTTTCAGTTTCGGAATATCTTTGTGGCTGCTAAGATTGAAGCTGGCGAAATACAACCCGAGATCATGCAGGTTGATGTTAACAACCTGCTCGAAAGTGTTATTGAGTCGTTTAAGTATGAACTACGCAAAAAGAATTTAAAGGTTGAATATTCCTACAACTCAGATCCGTCCATTGATAACCCAAAGATTTTTAAAACCGACCCCGAGAAGTTAAAGTTAATAATAGCAAACCTACTAAGCAATGCAGTGAATTTCAGTTTTGAGGGAGGCATTATTGAGATAATTGCACAGCGTACAACTAACCAGCTTACTATTTGCGTAAAAGACCATGGTATTGGCATTTCAAAAGAAAATCACAAGATAATATTCGATAGGTTTAAGCGACTCGATACCGGAATTAATTCTTTGAACCGTGGTCATGGATTAGGATTATCTGTAAATAAGGCTATTATTGATATGCTCAATGGTAGCATTGAAATTGAGAGCGAACTTGGCAAAGGCGCATGCTTCACAATTTCAATACCCGAACCCAACATTGACGTTGACGATTTAGCCACTGATGCCAACGAGATGTTTTTTGATCAGGACGCAGAAATTTTTTAACGCCGGTTGATGGAGCATTTCAAGTCACATTACCTATACCCTGCATCGCTATTTGCCGATAAAGAGCCCCATGTTGTTACCACAATTCTGGGCTCATGTGTTGCTGTATGCCTTTACGATTCTGAGTTAAAGCATGGCGGAATTAACCACTACATGCTGCCATTGTGGAATGGACAAGGGCTTGCAAGTCCAAGGTATGGCAATATTGCCATAGATCGATTGATTGATAGAATGATTGCTCTGGGCTCAAAAAAGGAAAATCTTAAGGCAAAAGTATTTGGGGGAGGTGAGGTGCTTGAAACAAGTCTGGACAACTTCCATATAGGCCAACGTAACATCGCTATCGCCCTGGAACTTTTGGCTGAACACGGAATTCCAGTAGTAGCTAAAAGCGTTGGTGGTAACCAGGGACGAAAGATTGAGTATGATACCGCAACAGGTGAAGTTCGCCATAAGTTTATTCAAAAAACACTAAACCCCAATGAGGTTAAAAGTATAAGTTCCAAAAAGACTAAGTAAATTGCGCAGTATTTTTATGGCCATTAATATTAAAGTTGATGTAAATGGCTGACATGCTGAATAGAATAAAAGTGCTGATTGTTGACGATTCAGCATTAGTTAGGCAAACGTTAATGGAGATTATCTCATCCGATTCCGAGCTGGAGGTTATTGGAACTGCAGCCGACCCGTACTTTGCAGCCCGTAAAATGGCTGAGGTAACCCCCGATGTAATAACTCTCGACATTGAAATGCCCCGGATGGATGGACTCACCTTCCTACGTAAAATAATGTCACAGCACCCCATACCGGTTGTAATCATATCGAGCCTTACAAGCCGGGCTACTGAAATGGGGATGCGTGCCCTTGAGCACGGCGCAGTTGAATTGATTACTAAGCCGCAGGTAAATACCAAAGTTTTTCTCGAAGAATCAAAGATTATCATTTGCGATGCAATTAAAGCTGCCGCTCGCAGCAAAATAGCAAGACGTAAAGTTCTTACACCTCCTATTGTTGAGCCAAAACTCTCAGCCGATGTTATTATCCCTAAACAGGTTATTCCCTCAGCCCCCCTTACAACTACCGAGAAAATTATAGCAGTAGGTGCCTCCACGGGTGGAACGGAGGCCATTGTTACATTCTTACAAGCAATGCCTGTTGATTGCCCTGGAATTGTTATAGTACAGCATATGCCCGAGAAATTTACAACATCGTTTGCTAATCGCTTAAACGATATATGTAAGATTACGGTTAAGGAAGCACAGAATGGCGATGCTGTTCTCCCGGGGCAAGCGTTAATAGCCCCTGGAAATTACCATATGCTTTTAAAGCGCAGCGGTGCACGATACTATGTTGAGGTGCTACAAGGCCCTCTGGTTAACAGGCATAGACCTTCCGTTGATGTTCTTTTCCGCAGCGTTGCACGTTTTGCTGCGCATAACGCTATAGGCGTAATTATGACCGGCATGGGCGACGACGGAGCAAAAGGTTTGCTTGAAATGAAGGAGGCAGGTGCTCACACAATTGCACAGGACGAAAAATCGTGTGTGGTTTACGGAATGCCTCGTGAAGCCGTAAAACTTGATGCAGCATCTGCCCTTTTGCCCTTACAGGATATAGCGAATCATATTATGCAAAGAGTAAAAACACGCTTAAGCTGATAGCTGGAACTTTCCTAGCAAATTACTATTTCAATTGAATTAGAATCAATAGATTTGCATATAAGTTGAAAAAATGCTTATTTTTAAACTTCAAAAATTGAGTTATACATGGAATCTAAGTACTCATTTAAATACATTGTTCAAGGGAATCTCCTTGGACTTACCGTAGGGCTTGTATTTCTTGCCATTGCATATGTTATAGGTATATTAACCAATGATCTTGCATTAACTCCGGGAGGAATTTTGGACCTACATCGCATAATGCCATTGTTCTATATATTTGATTTTTTACCTGTCATTCTTGGTGCTGTTGGATATTTTGTTTACCAGAAAATTTCGCTACGAATAAACGATTTCGAAACCACATTACAGAAAAACATAAGTAGAGAGCGTAAGCTTTATCGGTTTGTGGAAAAGTTACGAGAAGGTGATGTTGAAGCCGAATACACTCCCGATGATACTGATGCACTTGGTAAGGCAATAGTCAGTTTACGTAACGATATTCGCCAGAGCAAATTAGAGGAGGAAAAAAGGAAAAAGGAGGATGAGCAACGACGCTGGGCTGCTGAGGGCATGGCTCTCTTTGGCGAAATCCTACGTCAGAACAACGATAACATTGAGAAGTTAACCTTTCAGGTTATCCGCAATTTAGTAAATTACGTTGGTACAAATCAGGCTGCATTCTACCTTTTGGAAGATGACGATGAAACCGATATCCATTTCCGGATGACAGCCTGCTATGCCTATGAGCGCAGAAAATATGCCGATAAAATTATACCCTGGGGCGATGGGCTTGTTGGTGCCTGTGCCTTGGAAAAGGAAAAAATCACTTTAAAAAAGATTCCCGATGGTTATTTGAATATTACCAGCGGACTTGGTAAGGCTAATCCCAAGTATCTGATGCTTATTCCTCTTAAGATGAACGATGTTGTTCATGGTGTCATTGAGCTGGCATCGTTTAATCCATTTGAAAAGCACCAGGAGGAGTTTATCGATAAGGTTTCGGAGAGCGTGGCAACAACTATTGCAACAGTTAAGATAAATATTCGAACGGCAAAGCTTTTGAAGGAATCGCGCGAGCAGGCCGAGGAGTTGGCGCTTAAGGAGGAACAAATGCGCCAGAACATGGAAGAACTCCAGGCCACACAGGAAGAGGCAAGCCGCCAGTCGGCAAAGTTTATCAGCTTCTCCAACTCTGTGAACCATACCATGATTCGTGCCGATTTCGATGTGGACGGTACATTGCTGTATGCAAACTCCAAGTTTTTGCAGAAGTTGGAGTATTCATCCAATAGCGATGTGGAACGGCAACACATATCGATGTTTATCAACAAAAAGGATAGGCTTTGGTTTGATGATATATGGAATACCCTTAGCAAAGGTGGCAAACATTTTGAGGGTGACATGAAATTACTTACCCGCAATGGTAATGACCTTTGGACAATTGCAACATTCACTTGTGTACGAAATGAAGCCGGAGGTGTAGATAAGATCCTATTCCTTGGAATTGACACAACCGATCAAAAGAAGCTAAGCCTCGACTACGAAGGTCAAATTAGTGCGCTTAACCGTTCGTCAATTAAAGCAGAGTTTTCGCCAACAGGCGATTTAATTGATGCTAATGAGAAATTGCTCCTTTCCCTTTCCTATAATCTCAATGCTGCAAAGGAAAAATCTATATTTGAACTTGTTCATACATCGGAACGTAAGAATATTGAGCGCGTTTGGGATGATGTAATACATGGAATCCCATATGAGGGGCAATTTCGTGTGCTCACCAACAATGGCAATGGGCGTTGGTTCCGCTGTACCTTTACTGCAGTGAACGATATGTACGATGAGGTGGCTAAGGTGATTTTGATTGCCAACGATATCACTCGCGAAAAACACATGGAGTTTGAAACCCAACGTCAAACTGAGCAAGTCAAAAAACAGGAAGAACAGCTACGTCAGAATGAAATTGAGCTGAACAAGAAGTTGCGCGAGGCCAAGGAAGAAGTTAGGAACCAGTTTAAAGAGATTGAAAAGGTTAAAATACGGAATGA
Source organism: Bacteroidales bacterium (assembly GCA_011045955.1). Lineage (GTDB taxonomy): Bacteria > Bacteroidota > Bacteroidia > Bacteroidales > Tenuifilaceae > Tenuifilum. The sequence goes on from DSBV01000109.1 coordinate 103,754, forward strand.
AAAAACGCTGGAAGGTTTCCTTGATGCCATAATAATTACCGACCACGATGGCATTGTGCAGTTTTTCAACAAGGCTGCCGAAGAACTGTTTGAAATCAGCAGAGATAAAGTGATTGGACAAAGTGTGCGTTTACTCTTCCCAACTGATATTGCGCAAAAAGATACTTACATAGCCGCATACATCGATCCAAATAAGGAAAAAATAACTGGACAACGAAAGGAGGTTACTATAATTACTAAGAATGGAAACGAAATTCCTGTATTAATGCTGATTACCGAGGCTAGAGTGGGAAGAGAACTTACACATACAGCGTTTATTCAAAATATTTCTATTGATCTGTTCTAATCTTTCTTTAACAGGATATTTTTCAAAAATTTAAAATTTATCTCATTTCGATATGTGAGATATGAAGTGATTCCCGTTACTGCAATTAAAATGATTATGTTTATAAATACATTAAAGTTTAATGCGAAAAGTAAAGCAAGGCAAAGAATATTGACGCCTGGAAAAAGTAGGATCTTTTTAGGGTTAATGTTAAAATGAAAAAAAGTTCTCACATACAGAAATATTAGAGCAGATTGGAAAAGTCTAGTAATAAAGTTAGCCCATAAAGCCCCGTTAATTCCCATAAGGGTAATTAAAAAATAGGTTAATCCAATTTGTAGAACGGCAACAATAGAAAAAATGATAGGCATCACTTTTGTCCGTTGGAAGTAGAAAATTGGACTTGTTAGGTAGTAGTACCAGATTCTGGTGGCTCTAGTGGCAAAAAGTATAGGAAAAAAACTGAACGAAGCATACAATTCAGTATTGTTTACTACCCAAGGTATTACTATTGGAAGAGCAATGTAAAAAAGGGGAATAATAGAGATATTAATAAGTGCAAAAACATGAAAATACTTGTTAATTTCGATGTTTCCGCTTGGTGCATCATTACTCTTTTTCCATAGCTTGAATACTTTGGGAGATATGGCACCAGCTAACCCATTTTGTATTAATTCTAACGCCATGGCGACTTTTACAGCAAAATCATAGATAGCTACAGATTCTTTTGATATTAGCCCCAAAATTAGATATCTATCCATGTTGTTTATAATCCAGTGCAATAAGTAATAAATGTAAAGAGGGGCAGCGTAGTTTAAAAGTTTCCGAAGGTACGAAAATTTGAATTTAAATTTGCCATGCGAAATAAAGAATGAAAAAGCCCAAATAAACGATACTGCTGAGGCAACTAATCTGGCATAAATTGGTGCATCGAGTGAAAGGGGGTTTAAGTATAATCCAACAGTTGATAGAGAGAGAATTAGAAATACTTGGGTTATGTTTACCCAAAAATAGGGAAGTGGCTTTTCCCTGTATATTTGTATGGTGGTATATGCCTTAAAGTTCCCATTTAACATACCGGTTAGTAACGATGCAAATCCGTATGGGAAAAAACTAATATCCTTTTCCGGATAGGCCAAGTCGAATATAGATTGTCCAAATGTAGACAAAATTAAAAGCAGGGTTGCTCCATATATGAGCATGAACAATGAAGATGTGCCAATAAATGCTTCTTTTTGACTTTGGTTTGAACTATAATGAACATAATTTAGGCCCATAAAATTATCAGTGGCAAATATGAAAAGGACTCTAGCCAACTCGCTTATTGTAAGGTAGATGGCTAGCATGCCATAGTCTGATGTACTTAATAGATTCTGATTGCCAAAGAAAGGAAGTAAAATTATGCTGGTCGCTAGAGGCAAAGAGCCAACAAGAGTATATATAAAAGTAGATTTTAAGGACGATTTGGAAATCATTTTATAAATTATGTGAAAGAAAGTTATATAGGTTTTTCAAATAATTAGGTTTAAAAATATTTGCATTAGCCTCAATAACTTCTTTGGATGACATATTTTGAAGTTTAGAAATAATTTTATCAAATTCAGCAGTACTATTTAGGTAAAATGTTGATTTGTTTTGAGTTAGAATGATTTTATAGTAGGTCATAGCTTTATTTTCAATATTAAATAAAATGTTAGGTTTTCCTAGAGATGGGGCTTCTAGTGCAGTAGTTGAGTACGCTGTAATGTGATAATCGCAATGCAAGATTAACTCATATATATTTAGATTATTGTTGAATATTGTGTTTGTTGGGAAATTATAATTTTCTTTATAATATGATATTGGGGTTTCACGTGGCTTTAATACAAAAATATTTTTTGGATTGTTTTTGGCAATCTCAATAATCCAAGGTATTATAGAAAAGCCAACTTCGCAATCTTGAAGTGAAACGCAGAAACTTAATTCGTATTTTTTAATCAACTCAGACAACTCTTTTTGAGGTTTAAAATTATTCTTATAATAATCGATTATATAACTTCCTGTGGGGTGTATTTTCGTTACTTCAGAAAAACGATTAGGATGTTTTAAAATCTTTTTTTCGTTTGACCCAAAAGATAATAGATAGTCTGGAAAATACAGATTTGGATAATTGGAATATATCACATATCCTACATGTGAATTGTTTATCACGCCATGTTGTATTTCAACTATTTTAACAGATTTCTCTTTTAACGCTTTAACATATCCGTAATAAGAATAGGCACTAACAAGAAACAAAACTTTTGGCTTTTTTTTAAAGAAAAGTAGTAGTTTCATAGTATGGTATTGTCCTACAATTTTTTTAATGGAATGCTTTATGTCTATTTCGTTTCGTTTTATTGTTTTGAAATGTTTCAAAATTTCATTTTCTATTTCTATAATTTTTTTGTTGTTTGTTAGTAAACATGAAATAAACTTTTCAACAATAATCAGCAGAAGCATCGATGAAACCTTTTGATATGGGATTAGTTTTTTGGGATAATGTTGTTTCAAAGTGTATTCAATTTTCCAACTATTAGGCAATTTCTCCATGATATGATCTGTAAAGATATCACGATAGGTTCCATTTATTGGTTTTCGTGTTGTTGTAGATGAGATAAACCAATAATCATATCTATGGAACCAGTAACTAAAACCATAAAATGCATTAAGAAAAAGTTTAACTACCTTAATTCCTTGGGGAGATTTTAATTTATAGATACCCTTTGTGAGTTTCGGGTAAATGTGTTTACGTATTGCAAGCCAAACATGAAAATTCATGTATTTTATATCAGGGAGGTTTGTTTCGGTTTCTATTTTATGTATTATCTTTTCGA
>DSBV01000126.1 GCA_011045955.1 Bacteroidales bacterium
ATATCAATTGCCAACCGAAACGAAACCGACCTTACCCTAAAGGATGTAAATCCCACCTCGCCACTGCCAAAACTTTTTTTCCCAAACGAGTTTGCAGTTATCACTGTAAACCCCAACCAAGTGACTCAGTTCTACTACTGTCAAAATCCGTCATCTTTTATCAAAGTTGATAAATTGCCAGCCTTTAACAACGATAAAGGCTACGTTGTGTTAATTAATTCAGAAAATGAAGTGATTGATGAATTACGATACACTGAAAAAATGCACAACCGATTACTAAACGATGTTAAAGGGGTGTCACTTGAACGAGTCAATCCTAACATGCCAACCAACCAATCAAGCACATGGCAATCGGCTGCACAGGCAGCCGGATTTGCCACTCCTACCTACCAGAACTCCCAATATACCGATTTAACCGAAAGCAATAGCAAGTTTACCCTAACACCTGAAATTTTCTCGCCCGATGGCGATGGCCGCGATGATTACCTGCTAATAAATTACCAATTACCCGAACCCGGTTATGTAGCCAATATCAGGATCTTCAATGCCAACGGCATTGAAATCTACCGGCTTGCGAACAACCTGACCCTTGGAACCTCCGGACAACTCCGATGGGACGGAACCGACACCCAAAACCGACGGGTAAATTCGGGTATTTACATTGTTTACATTGAATACTTCAATCTTTCGGGCGAGGTTAAACGCGAAAAGAAAACCTGTGTGGTGGGATACAGGTAGGATTTATTTGGTTTTGCAGAAAAAATAATGCTATTTTGGGAAACTAAAATGATTGGCAATGGAAGGCTATATTGAACTACCCAAGTGCACATTACGATACCGGATTAGCGGAAGCGGTCCGGCAGTGGTGTTGTTACATGGCTATCTGGAGAACCTCTCCATTTGGGAGGAGTTAACCATGGAACTCGAAAACGATTACACTGTCCTCACGGTGGACCTTCCGGGACATGGTAAATCCATTTGTAAGGAAGAGGTGATTGGCATGGATTTCATGGCCGACAGCGTTAGTGCTGTAATGCGGGCGTTGTCAATTAACAAGGCGTATCTTATTGGACACTCCATGGGTGGATATGTAGGTTTAGCCTTTGCCGAACGATACCCAAACTGGCTCACAGGACTTTGCTTGCTCCACTCAACCCCCAATGCCGATACCCATGAGAAACGGGCAGCTCGCATGGCCGATATCAAACGTGTAAAAGAGGGTAAAAAAGAACAAATTATTGAAACTAACATCCCTCGGCTATTTGCCAACCATAACCAACAAAAGCTTTTGGGCGAAATAAATCACATGAAATTAATTGCCCGAAACACAAGCGATGCTGGTATTATTGGCGCGCTTAACGGCATGGCCCAACGCCCCGACCGCAACCATGTAATTGAACAGGCGCTTTTTCCGGTTACAATGATTTTTGGCAAACACGACAACCTGATATCAATGGGCGTGGCTCAAACCCTTGAAGAACGCCATAGAAAAGCAAAAACTATTTACCTTGAAAACTCGGGTCACATGGGTTTTATTGAAGAACCCGAACAAACGTTCTCAGCAATGAAATCGATACTTAAGTAAGATTAAAAGAAACTCAAGTATTGCTTTAAAGAAAACCGGTTCGCTTAATAGAAATATTAGTTTTATTGATAACACATTAATATTAAGCACTAACCGTAGTCATACACATACGTTTTGCCTGTTTACCTGCATTTGAAACTGTTATTTTTTAATAAATTTCGACATTGTTTCAAAATCGCTGTTTTCATAAAGTTAACTTTATAGCATGGAAAAAAGCAAACATCCATACGGGGCCAAGCAACCGCAATTTGACAAGCGTTACCTGCAAATGGCAAAAATCTGGGCTAAAAACTCATACTGCAAACGCAGGCAGGTTGGTGCACTCATTGTTAAGGAGCGAATGATTATTTCTGACGGTTACAACGGCACGCCCGCCGGTTTTGAGAATATTTGTGAGGATGAGACCGGTAAAACCAAGCCTTATGTTTTACACGCCGAGGCAAATGCCATAACAAAAGTGGCAAAATCGGGTAACAGCTCTGAGGGAGCCACCCTTTATGTTACATCATCACCCTGTATGGAATGCTCCAAGCTGATTATTCAGGCAGGCATACGCAGAGTAGTTTACTGCGATGAGTATCATAACCTCGATGGTATCGACCTATTAAAACGCGCTGGAATTAAAGTGGTTAAAATTGAGATTAAGGATGTTGAAGATTTTTAACGACAAGGAATAGTATGAATTATCAAAATTCTAAGAAAGACATTATTTACCCAATAGTTATTGCCTTTGTGCTTATTGTTGGTATTGTAATTGGGTTGATTTTAGGCGGAAGAGTTGAGAAACCTAACCTTCTTGTTTACCCACGAACCGATAAGCTCAGCAATGTTATTCGTTACATTGCCGATGAGTATGTTGATACCATTTCAACGGAGACATTGGTTGAGAATACCATTCCAGCAGTGCTTAAAAACCTCGACCCTCACTCGGTTTACATCCCGGCCAAGGATTTACAATCGGTAAATGAACCATTGGAGGGGGGCTTCGATGGTATTGGTATTCAGTTTAACATGAACAACGATACGGTTGTGGTTATTAACACCATTCCCGGTGGCCCATCAGAAAAATTAGGCATACTGGCCGGCGACAGAATTGTTAAGGTAAACGGGAAGAACATCGCCGGAGTTAAATTCCCAATGGACAGTGTTCCAAAACTGCTTAAAGGGCCTACCGGAACAAGAGTACAGGTAAGCATAAAGCGAACCGATGTTCCCTATCTGATAGATTTTGATATCGTTAGAGATAAAATACCCATTTACAGCGTTGATGTAGCCTATATGCCTACAAAGGATATCGGCTACATCAAAATCAACACCTTTTCCAAAACCACCTACAAGGAATTCCTTGAAGCAATGGTAAAGTTAACCGAACAGGGCATGACCAAGCTTATTCTCGACCTGAAAAGCAACAGTGGAGGATATATGGATGCAGCCATTAACATTGCCAATGAGTTCCTGCCCGCCAACCGGTTGATTGTTTATACCCAAGGGAAAAACCGCCCGCGACAGAAGGCCAAATCGAATGGCAAAGGTTTCTTTCAGGAATTACCCCTCGCCATTCTAATCGATGAATTCTCGGCATCAGCTAGTGAAATTCTTGCCGGTGCAATACAGGATAACGACCGTGGAATCATAGTTGGTCGTCGTTCCTTCGGTAAAGGATTGGTTCAGGAGCAGGTTTACTTTTCCGATGGCTCAGCCCTTAGGCTAACCATTGCCCGCTATTACACCCCTTCGGGGCGTAGCATACAAAAACCCTACAAACCTGGCGACGAGGAATACTTTTACGAAATTGGCAACCGTTACCTGCATGGAGAGTTTCAGAATGCTGATAGTATTCAATTTGCCGATTCGCTCAAATACTACACCATAGGTGGAAGAGTGGTTTACGGTGGAGGCGGAATAATGCCCGATTTCTTTGTTCCGCTTGATACGGTTGGTATCACCCCCTACTACCAACAGGTTTCGCGCCGAAACCTTATTTACCGCTACGCCTTTAAGTTTGCCGATGAGCACAGGAAGCAAACCCGTGGGCTAAAGAGTTTCAACGAGGTTGACCGTTACCTTAAAAAATTTAATATTCTGGCCGATTTTGTTGACTTTGCTAAACAAAATGGAGTGAATCCTGACCCAAATGATTTAGCCAAATCCAAGCTAATCATAGAAACCCAGCTGAAGGCAACCATTGCCCGAAATATCATCGACAACGAGGGTTTTTACCCCTACATTCGACATATTGACAAAACCCTTATTAGAGCCATAGACCTTTGCGAAAAAGGCAACTGCATTTTGCCCTTAAATAGGAATTAGTTGATGGTGTAATGGAATGGAACACAGACAACGCAGATTTTGCAGATTTACGCTGTGAATTGGTTTATGTTGATGGTTGTTGGTAGATTATTAATACTTCAAACAATGGAATGCGGATAACACTGATTGAAATGATTCATATTGATGCAAAATCAACCAAACACCAAAAACGAAAAACCAGACTCTAAACACCTATTCCTCATATTCCCGCTAATGCGGAACAGGCTCTTTACCCTATGATGAGATTTCTCGGCATGGTTTATCCCGATATATCGAGACTCGGAATGACAGGTGGGTTTGGTGGTTGACGGTTGATGGATGAATAAAGCAAATTGAATTCCTAAGATAATAAGGTTTGTATTCACAAATTCAAGAATTATCATAAGCACGTCAATACGCACTAAGTTTTTTTATGGAGATCAATAGCAATCAAATAGAAGAAGTAATTGAGGTTGGCAAGGCAAACCTGCAAGCTCTTTTAATGCTCTTCCCAATTGCAGCAATGGCAATTATCCCCTTTGTGCTTGTAAATGGATTTGAGCCATTAATTAACGGGGTTTTTTCCCTGAAAAACCACCAGTTGCATATTTTGTTAGCATTCCCACTGCTTATACTCATACACGAGGGGTTACATGGTGTAACCTGGGCCTTTTTTGCCAAAAGCGGATTTAAATCGATAAGTTTTGGCATTAAATGGTCGTACCTGACGCCCTACTGCCATTGCAGTGAGCCGCTAAAACGTAATCATTACATACTAGGAGGCATTATGCCAGGATTAATAACAGGGATATCCCCAATGGTTTATGCCATTGCAACGGCTAATGGGTGGTTATCGCTTGCCAGTATCTTCCTTACAGTTGCTGCCAGCGGCGACTTTCTTGTTTTGAAGCGAGTTTTAAAATATCCTTTAGGATATATTTTTTTAGATCATCCCAAGGCGATTGGGTTCATTGTAATTGAAAACTAAAACGGGTAAAGCAAATACCATATCATAATAATTCTTTTAGGTTTTGATTGATATATTTACCAATGTTCCCATTCACCTGACAATATGAAAGAATCTGTTTTCTTAACCCGATAATCACCGTAAACTTTTTCTGCTAACTTTGTTTAAAAAAATTACAGCTATGTACGGAAAAATCAAAAACGATTTACAGCAACAACTTGAGAATATTAAGGCCGAAGGGCTTTATAAAACCGAACGTATTATCACCACCCCACAAGGAGTTGAGATAGTTGCCAACGGTAAAAAAGTACTGAACTTCTGCGCCAATAACTACCTTGGCCTCTCGTCGCATCCAGCAGTTATTGAGGCTGGGAAAAAGGCCATTGATGAGTGGGGCTTTGGTATGTCGTCGGTGCGGTTCATTTGCGGCACGCAGGACCTGCATAAGCAGCTTGAGCGGAAACTAAGCGAGTTCCTTGGAACCGAAGATACCATTTTGTACTCGTCGGCATTCGATGCCAATGGAGGCATTTTTGAACCCATCCTGGGTGAAGAGGATGCCATCATCTCCGATGAGCTTAACCACGCATCAATCATCGATGGTGTTAGGCTTTGCAAAGCCAAGCGGTTCCGCTACAAAAATAACGACATGGCCGACCTGGAGGCCAAACTTCAAGAGGCCGCCAACTGCCGTTATAAGATGATTGTTACCGATGGGGTTTTTTCCATGGATGGGATAATTGCTCAGGTTGACAAGATATGCGACCTGGCCGATAACTACGACGCCATGGTAATGGTTGACGATTCACATGCTACAGGTTTTGTGGGCAAAACCGGTCGTGGTACTGCTGAGTACTGCAATGTACTTGGCAGGGTTGATATAATTTCCACCACCTTTGGTAAAGCGTTAGGAGGCGCATCGGGTGGTTGCATCTCGGGACGTAAGGAAATAATTGACATGCTGCGCCAGCGTTCGCGCCCCTACCTTTTCTCAAACTCGCTTATGCCTTCCATTGCCGGAGCAACGCTTAAGGTGCTCAACATGCTCAGCGAGACCACTGAGCTGCGCGATAGGCTCTGGAAAAACACTCAGCTATTCCGTAAAGGCATGATCGAAGCCGGATTCCGCATTGTTGAGGGTGTTCACCCCATTACTCCAATAATGTTAGGCCACCTACCCAACGATGCCAAACTATCGCAGGATTTTGCAGCAGCCCTACTCGAAGAGGGGATATACGTTATTGGGTTCTACTACCCTGTTGTTCCTAAGGGTAAAGCCCGCATCAGGGTTCAGATTAGCGCAGCACACACCCGCGAACACATCCAGTTTGCCATTGAAAAGTTCATAAAAGTGGGCAAACAATTAGGTGTAATTTAGAACTTAGGAAAAGTTATATCAATCTATTTAAGACTTAAAAAAGGGAGTTTCGCACTCCCTTTTCCATATCTTTAGAATAAACCATGTATCTGCGCATCAATCTTATTGATTATAAATCGGAGGTCTTCAGGCTTGTCGGGGAAGTTTAGGTTATCAACATCAATGATTAGTAACTTGCCAAGTTTATAACCTTCAATCCATGCTTCGTAGCGTTCGTTTAGGCGCTGGAGGTAATCAAGGCGGATATTCTTTTCGTAATCGCGACCGCGCTTTTGGATTTGCCTTACCAGGGTTGGCACATTGGCACGAAGGTAAATTAGCAAATCGGGCGGTTTAACCAGCGAGGTCATTAGGTTAAATAGGGATAAGTAGTTGTTAAAGTCGCGGGTACTCATAAGTCCCATGTCGTGGAGGTTAGGTGCAAAAATATGGGCATCCTCATAGATGGTTCGGTCCTGAATAACATCCTCGCCACTGCGGTGTATTTCCACTATTTGGCTAAAGCGGCTGTTCAGGAAGTAAATCTGGAGGTTAAAGCTCCAGCGCTGCATGTCCTCGTAAAAATCGTTCAGGTAGGGGTTCTCGTCAACATCCTCGTACTGGGGTTTCCACTTGTAGTGCTTGGCCAGTAAACCCGTAAGGGTTGTTTTGCCAGAACCAATATTACCCGCAATGGCTATATGCATAGTTTAAATTATTACGAAAGGTTTGTAATTCACTTTTTCGATTTTAAAGATACAAATAGGATTTTAAACGGCAAGGCAAAAGATCGTATAGCTTGATGAATATGCCAAAAAATGTAAATAAACCTTACCAAATCAGGTGTCTAATTAAGTTTTAAGCTGGTTATGAATGGCGAGCAACTCATCGATATACTCGCGAGTATTCGAGAGCCGAGGAACTTTATTCTGTCCACCCAATTTACCCCGCTGGTGCATCCACTCAAAGAAAGTACCCGGAGCAGCTGGCGTAACCAATGGGAAATCGAGCGTTATATTTTTTGCGCGTTTGGCCTCATAATCGGAGTTGTGCTCACAAAGCGTTGAGTCGAGCACTCGTGCAAACGCCTCGATACTGCTTGGCTGTTTTTCAAACTCAATAAGCCATTCATGGCAACCTTTACGGTCGGTTCCCATGTAAACGGGAGCAGCTGTGTACTCGGCAACCAATGCCCCTGTAGCTTTACAGGCTTCTTCAAGGGCACGCTCTGCGTTTTCAACAATAACCTCTTCCCCAAAAACGTTGATGAAGTGACGGGTTCTACCAGTAATCTTGATTTTGTGAGGGTACTTTGAGGTAAAGGTTACCGTATCGCCAATTAGGTAACGCCAAAGCCCTGAATTGGTGGTAATGACCATGGCGTAATTTTTCCCCACCTCAACATCAGCAATAGTAAGGGCTGAAGGATTTGAACTCGAAAGCTCATCGAATGGGATAAACTCGTAAAAAATGCCATAATCGAGCATCAATAGCATACTGTCCGAAACCGGATCATCCTGAATGGCAAAGAAACCCTCGCTGGCATTGTATGTTTCCATGTAGTGCATGTTGGGCGATGGGATAATCTTTTGGAACTGTTCACGGTAGGGCGCAAAACTCACCCCGCCATGCATGAAAAGCTCAAGGTTTGGCCATATCTCAAGCAAGTTACTTTTTCCGGTATAGCTGAGTAGGTGCTTAATCATTACCAAATTCCATGAAGGGACTCCTGCCAGGCTGGTAACATTTTCGTTAAGGGTCTCGTGTGTGAGCTTTTCCAACTTCTCTTCCCAATCGGGTATTAATGCCACCTTTTGGCTGGGGGTTCGAATAAATTCTGCCCACCAGGGTTGATTCTCAATAAGTATTGCCGATAAATCGCCGTAAAAGGAGTTCATGTTAAAGTTATCAACCTGATGACTACCGCCAAGGGTAAGCCCTTTGCCGCTCAAAAGATTGTTGTCAGGGTATAGGTTCATGTATATGGCAAGTACATCGCGAGCCCCCCTGAAATGACAGTTCTCCAACGCCTCGTTGCTAACCGGAATAAACTTGCTTTTGCTTTGGGTAGTACCCGATGACTTGGCAAACCACTTAATATCGGTTGGCCAAAGCAGCCTTTCCTCGCCCTGCCTCAATCGTTCAATATATGGTTTAATGGTTTCATAGTCAACAACCGGTACTCGCTTCTGAAACTCTTCAATGGTTCTGATGCTATCAAAACCATATTGCACTCCGTACTCGGTTTTGGAGCCTGGTTTTAAAAGTTCAAAAAGCACATCGCGTTGCACCTCAAACGGGTATTTCCGGAAAAGATCGATGCTATATAAACGCTTAGTGTTAACCCAGTTCAGGATAGAGTTGAGTAAAGGCATAAACAAAAATTTATCAACTCAAAACTAAGTGATTTTGCCAAAAAAACAAAAGGCCTAAAGCTTGAGGGTAATACCTACGCCAAAAATCTCCTTAAACTGAACACGTGGCCCGCTGCTATTAATCACGCCGTCGCCGTTGGTATCCTTACAAATCTTTACTTTGTCGTCGTATATTAGCTGGGTGGCCAGGTTAACATTGATATACTTGTTAACTTTCATAATTACAAGCGTTTCCCAGTTAACTACAATGTTTTGGGGGTTGTCGAGGTAGTTTGAGAACAGATCGAGCTTAGTAGTTAAGGTGAGATTTTTGAGCCATTCGGCTTTAAAATCATTCTTGGCATAAACCACTCTCACGTAACCACCAATTTCCTCTCGGAGAGTTTCCCCTTTTTTCACGCCAAAAGCACCTGCATTCGATAGCATGGTATCGCGTACAAATGTTAACTTGCCAGTTAAGGGTGCTGCAAAAACACTCAGGTGGGTGTTTGGTTTATAATCCATACCCAATGCTCCTACAAGATATGCGGGAGCAAAAAAGTTAGAAATCTTAAGCCGTGTACTATCGGTTGGGTATTTATAACCGGTTGTAAACTGTGTTTTAAAGTTCAGTAAAATGGCATAGTAAAAGTTTTTAAAGGCCTCACGCCCAAATTTAGACATTAAGTCAATTTTATCGTCGGTTTTTTTGGTGTACTTAACACCCTCCTGGTTCAAAAATCCGTAGCCCAAGTCAATAGTATTATCCCAGGCTATTTTGGGACTTTTATAGCTCACAAACCCTGTGAAAACAGTATTTAGCGCAAATGAGCTTTGTCCGCCAGCCGCCCAGTTGGTTAAAGAGGTTTGGTTAGCATTGATACCCAGCGCCAATCCCTTTTTCCACCCAGCAAGTGAGTCGGTTTTAATCTCTTTAAGTTGCTTTTCGGCTTCAATTACCTGAGCATTTATTGTCCAAGCAAATGCCAGAGGTGCAAGGAATGCAATAAAATTCTTCATACTTAATTAATTTCGATTCTTTAATTTTCGCTAAAATACTAAAAGCCTTCGTAATAAATTAAACTCAAAGTTGTAACTTTGCGGGCTAATTTTTTGGGAATGAAGGGTATCAGAAACATCGCAATAATTGCGCACGTCGATCACGGTAAAACCACGCTGGTCGATAAAATGATTATACAAGGAAAACTGTTCAAGGATCACGACACACCTGGCGAGCTGATTTTGGACAGTAACGATTTGGAGCGTGAGCGTGGCATAACCATTCTGGCCAAGAACGTGTCGGTAAACTACAAGGGCTACAAAATCAATATAATTGACACACCTGGCCATAGCGATTTTGGAGGTGAGGTTGAGCGTGTTCTAAACATGGCCAATGGCGTTCTACTTCTTGTAGATGCCTTTGAAGGCACCATGCCCCAAACCCGTTTTGTTCTGCAAAAAGCCTTAGCCACAGGCTTAAAACCCATTTTGGTGATAAACAAGGTTGATAAGCCAAACTGTCGCCCCGAGGAGGTTCAGGAACAGGTTTACGAGCTGATGTTCAGCCTCGATGCCTCAGAGGAGCAGCTTGAATTCCCCACTATATACGGAAGCGCAAAACAGGGATGGATGAGCAATGACTGGCGTAAGCCATCGGCCGACATCATCCCGCTGCTTGATTGTATCATTGACTATGTGCCTGCTCCTAAACAGCTTAAAGGCACACCCCAGCTGCTTATTACCTCACTCGATTACTCAAGCTATGTTGGCCGTATAGCCATTGGCAAGCTGCACAGGGGAACCCTAAGGGCTGGCCAAAATGTTTCGTTAGCCAAGCGCAACGGCCAAGTAATTCGTACAAAGATCAAGGAACTACTGGTGTTCGAAGGTCTCGAACGCAAAAAGGTTGATGAGGTAAGTTCAGGCGATATTTGCGCACTTGTTGGCATAGAAGGGTTTGACATTGGCGATACCGTAGCCGATTACGAAAACCCAGAACCACTTCCTACCATTGCCGTTGATGAGCCTACCATGAGCATGCTCTTCACCATTAACAACTCACCATTTTTCGGTCGCGATGGGAAATACGTTACCTCGCGCCAGCTTAAGGACAGGCTGATGCAAGAACTTGAAAAAAATCTTGCCCTTAGAGTTGAGGGAACCGATTCGGCCGATTCCTTTACCGTTTACGGACGTGGAGTGCTTCACCTTTCAGTGCTTATTGAAACCATGCGTCGCGAAGGATACGAACTACAGGTTGGTCAGCCCAAGGTAATTATAAAGGAGATAGATGGTGTTAAGCATGAACCTATTGAGTACTTAACCATTGATGTACCTGAGGATTTATCGGGTAAGGCCATTGAACAGGTAACCCGCCGCAAGGGAATACTAATCTCCATGGATCGCCGCCACGACCGTGTTCATCTTGAGTTTGAGATACCCTCACGCGGCAATATTGGGCTCCGAAACATCATTCTTACGGCCACTGCCGGCGAAGCCATCATGGCTCACCGCTTTAAGGCATTTGAGCCCTACCGGGGCGAGATTGAAACCCGAACCAATGGTTCACTTATTGCCATGGAGAGCGGCACTGCTTATGCTTACGCCTTGGGCAAGCTACAGGACAGGGGCAGGTTCTTTATCGATGAGCATGAGGAGGTTTACACAGGCCAAGTGGTTGGCGAGAATAACCGCTCAGGCGATATTGTGGTTAACGTTACCAAGTCCAAAAAACTAACCAACATGCGTGCTTCGGGTTCCGACGAAAAAATCTTCTTAGCCCCACCCATCAGGTTTAGCCTTGAGGAGGCCCTTGAGTACATTCAGGAAGACGAATACGTTGAGATTACCCCTAAAGCCATACGCCTACGGAAAATCTACCTCGACGAAAACGAGCGTAAACGTAGGGCTAAAGCATAGCGTAACGGTACTTTTTTGATGAATATTTTTAACTTTTTTTGGGTTGATTTGATTTTTTATAACTTTGCACGTTGATTTTGTGAGAAAGTGGCAAGCATTTTAGGCGCATACTCAATTAGTTACAAGGGACTTAAACTTGGTAAACACTCGTTTGATTTTGAAATAAACAACGATTTTTTTGCTGAGTTCCCTGAGGGTGAGGTTAAGGAAGGCACGCTCACAGCAAAAGTTATGATGAACAAGCAGAACAACCTGCTTGAATTTGACATAGTGATAAAAGGAAAGGTAAAGGTTACCTGCGATAGGTGCTTGGAACAATTTTTCCTGCCAATTGAGTACAAGGGTTTTCTGGTGGCAAAAATTGGAAATGAGGAAGTTGAGGACCAAGCCGATATAATCTTCCTAACCGAGGATGACCACGAGGTAAACCTTGCCCAGTACCTGTACGAGAGCATTCACCTAAGCTTACCGCTTAAGCGGTATCATGGGTTAAAAGGATCCAGCATTGAGGATTGCGACCAGGAAATGCTAAAGTACATCAAGTTTGAAGACGACGACCAGGCTGAGATTGACCCTCGCTGGCAGGCTTTAAAGGATATGTTGAACAATAATAACTAAGTTGGACTATATAATTTGTTGAAAAATGGCACATCCGAAATCACGTATCTCTAAGCAGAGAAGGAACAAGCGTAGAACTCACTACAAGGCCGAAGCTCCAACCCTTGCAACATGCTCCAATTGCGGGGCAGCAGTTGAGTATCACAGGGTTTGCCCTGAGTGCGGCTATTACCGTGGTAAGTTAGCAATCGAGAAGGCAGTTAACGCCTAAAAATGTATTTCATAAACCCCTGCATTGATGATTAGAATTGGCGTTGATGCAATGGGCGGCGATTTTGCACCCGATGCTGTTGTATCGGGTGCAGTTTTAGCCCTCAAGCATCTTAATGCCGATGAGCGCATTGTGCTTTTCGGTGACCAGCAAAGGATTCTTGAAATCCTTGCCCGTGAAAATGCAAATCCTACCGATTTTGATATAGTTCACACCTCTGAGGTGATTGAAATGGGCGATCACCCATCGAAAGCTTTTGCCAAGAAAACCGATTCCAGCATAGGTAAAGGCTTTATGGCTTTGGCTGCCGGCAAAATAGATGGTTTTGCCAGTGCAGGCAACACCGGAGCCATGATGGTTGGCGCTTTTATGGTAATTAAGCAAATTCCTGGTGTTATACGCCCCGGTATTGCTGGATTTATTCCTGTTTCCGATAGTAAACTTAATGTAATTCTCGATGTGGGTTTAAACCCTGATTGCCGCCCCGACGTGCTTTACCAGTATGGTAAGCTGGGTTCAATATATGCCCGGCAGGTACTTGGCATTGAGAACCCAAGGGTTGCCCTACTGAATATTGGCGAGGAGGAGGAGAAAGGCAATCTGGTAACCAAAAGTGCCTATGAGATGATGAAGGGCTCAACCGACTATAACTTTGTTGGAAACGTTGAGGGTCATCACTTATTCCACGATAAAAAGACCGATGTGGTAGTTTGCGATGGGTTTGTGGGTAACGTGGTACTCAAGGAGGCTGAGGCTTTCTACCACCTGCTTAAAAAATTCAGCCCCGAAAATAAGTTCATTGAGCGATTTAACTCCGAGAACTACGGCGGTACGCCAGTGCTTGGAGTTAATAAACCCCTTATAATTGCCCATGGAGCATCGAGCCCCGTGGCTATAATGAATATGATTAAACAAACCCGCGAGGTTATAATAACAAACCTTTGCGAAAAAATTAAACAAGCATTTATGTAGCTATGGGAAAAATTACTGCCGCAATTACTGGTGTTGGTGGATATGTTCCTGAATATATCCTCACCAACGAGGAGTTAAGTAGAATAGTCGATACCACCGATGAGTGGATTATGACCCGTATTGGTATTAAGGAGCGCCGAATACTGAAGGGCGAAGGGCTTGGAACTTCCGATATGGCAGTTCATGCCGTTAATGAGTTGCTCCGCAAAACCAACACCCACCCCGATGAGGTTGATATGCTTATTTGTGGCGTGGTTACCCCCGATATGCAATTCCCAGCAACCGCGAACATTATCAGCGATAAGTGCGGGATTAAGAATGCTTTTGGTTACGATATGAATGCTGGTTGTTCAAGCTTCCTGTATGCTCTGGTTACAGCATCAAAGTTTGTGGAGTCTGGTACGCATAAAAAGGTTGTGGTGGTTGGCGCCGACAAAATGTCGTCCATCACTGATTATACCGACCGCACCACCTGCCCTATCTTTGGTGACGGAGCTGGAGCTGTTCTGCTTGAGCCTAACTACGAAGGGTTTGGCGTTTTAGATGCCAAAATGCAGGTTGATGGGTCGGGCCGTAAACACCTGCATCAGGTAGCTGGCGGATCATGCTATCCCGCCTCGTTCGAAACCGTAGCCAAGCGCCAGCACTTCATTTACCAGGAAGGGCAACCCGTGTTCAAAGCTGCCATTTCCAACATGGCCGACGTGTCGGTTGAGATGATGGAGCGCAACAATATCAAGCCTGAGGATTTGGCTTGGCTTGTTCCCCACCAGGCAAACATGCGAATTATTGAAGCAACTGCAAATCGCATGGGAATTGACAAGGATAAGGTGATGATTAATATTCAGCGCTACGGTAACACAACCAGCGCCACCATTCCGCTATGCCTCTGGGAGTGGGAATCGAAACTTCGTAAGGGCGATAATATTATTATTGCAACCTTTGGAGCAGGGTTTACCTGGGGTGCAGCTTATGTGAAATGGGCATATGATAGCAATAAAATCGCTTAGTAAAATATTTTTTCCAACAAAAAGCCAGGTTTAGCCCGGCTTTTTTATTATTTGGTGTTATAGTCTAACATTACTGATGCAGTATTTCCTGAAGTTTTCGGGTTTTATCAATTACATCATCTGTTAAACGATGGACCGAAGTGGTAGCGCCAGATATTGCATCAATTTCGTTGCCTACCGTCAGCGTTTTTTCCCATTTTAGCCAACAAATTGATTTAACCAACTCTTTAGGGTGATTTCCTGGCCGTAAGTGGCCTCAAAGTTATAAATTTGAATTAAGAGAATTTTACCCGACTTGTCGAAAAGGATAAAGTAATCAAAGTACTCTGACCCAACTACATTACGCATATCATCCGAAGCCTTGCAACCTTCGGTTCTACATGTAAATACCCTTCCTACATAGGAAAACGAAACCGGGTTAGCATTGGTATAGGTGAAGAATTTACCTGTTATATAGGCCGTTACCTCCTTGGCAGTGGGCGTTTGACTCCCGCTAATTCTCTTAGCCTCCCTACTAAGCTGTTTGGGCTCAAAGTTGATTTCAGAACCAACCTGCAAGTCCAATAAAACCGCCAAAAATGCCATCAAAAGTTTCATACAGCAAGATTAAAAATTCACTCCGATACCCGCTTTAAATGTCTTGCTAAAGGAATTTTCGGCTTTGGATTTATAGAACTGTAAATCGGCCTTAAGCACTACTCCTCTTTCTAAAGCGTAGGTCAAGCCTGTGGTGATGATAGTATTACTATAGCCTTGATTTGTTACAACTGGTTCCTCAACTGAATGGTGAGTGTTTTAAGCCTCATAACGAATAAAGAGCATTAAGCTTTGCTTAGTGTCAGCCAACAAGTGAAATATATCATAACCAACCTCAACATAGGAACCGAGCATAGCGCTTCCTAAATCGTTAAATTTGGTACCAGTCTTGGTAAATACATTATACTCATTGGTATTAGAAAGTGAAATGTAGTAAAGTTGGCCTGTAAACTTAACGCCTTTGAAATTGTAAAGAGTATCTAAACCAACCATTGATATTCCAACAACTGATGAGTCGGCCTTTTGGATTTTTGCGAGGCTATCCTTACTGAGGTTCGAGAAAAGTTTACTATTCGATTTTCCAAAATAGCCCGATAATCCAAGATTAAGATTTCTAACCCCATAAAACTCCAATTTACCAGTAAATGCAGGCTGGTTCATGTATGCCTTTGAGGCTTTTCGACGGCCCTCCCTAAGTCCCTTACTACCGGAAAACATGGCATTGGTTCCATCGTAACCGTTTAATCCGTTTACTACATAGAGCTGATACCGGGTTTTGGCCCGAGAAATATTCCCCTGAAAGCCTAGCCCTACCTCGCGCCAGGTTGTAGGCGCAATCTTATTATCGATAATCGGACGTTCAACCCGATTAAAAGCGGTTGACTCATGGTACTCGTTAATAATACCCATTGGCATTAGTAATACTCCAGCTCTAAAATTTGCGTACTTGTTTATCCTATGCTGAATAAACATCTGCTCAACCCAAACCTCCCTTGCATACTCAATTTCAACCTCGGTCACAAACTGGGTTTTGCTAGAAAAATTATACCCAAAGAATAGAACCATGCGGTGGACATCGAGCGTACCAAGGGTGTGGATGTTGCTCTTTAACGGTTGATTGTAGTGAACCTCGCCATATCACCCAATTTGAAGACCCGGTTTACTGCTCATTAGTACTTGAGCAGTATTTTGCTGCTGATAGGGAATGGTATCGGTTTGGGCCTTAAGACCAAACGAAATCAAAAGAAAACCAAATACATACAAAACTCTTTTCATAACGGTATTATTGATTAATTGTTTTCGCTGTAATTTATTTAGAGTAATTCTATTTTGTGTAAGAATTGTATTGCTTTTATCAATCTGCGCTATTTAGAATAGTGACTCCAATAACATTCTGATCTTGCTAAATGATAACGTTCTAAGTGTAAAGTAATCAGGAGGTTTTGTTTGTGTTCTAATGTTTTAACTATCAACTAAACAAATAACACAGCGTTACACAGTGAAAATCAATATTATCTGCGAAATCTGCGTTCCATTCCAGATCACGAAATACTATTCCTGTCATTCCGAGCCCGATATATCGGGATAAACTAAGTTTTATTTGATATTTAAAGGGGTAAAGCTTTGGCTATTACATCTCTTTAGCGCGCGTCTCCAGACGCGTGCGTTCACTCTACTAATCGCCCTGTAGGGGCAAATCAAGTTAGCACAAGGTTTTAACCCTGGGTATTGTAGTATTCCATGTATTTGGCAATGCACGAATTGGATAAACCAAAGAGCCAGAATGAATCGTTGCTTCGCAAAAGGGAAAGTATGGCAAAGAGCGATTTTAGGGAAAATCATTCGAAAAGGGAATAAGGCTTGAAGGCACAAAGAGATGTTTCGGCTTGAGTCAATCCCGATATATCGTTAGCTCAGCATAACAGAGAGATGTTTCAGCGGGGTTTATCCCGACAAATCAGGATTCAATGTGACAAATATCACTAACCAAACGATATTGATAATGTATTCTGGGATGGAGACTATTCGATATTCGATAACTTAAGGGGTTATACATTATTACCCCTTTATGAATGATGTAGCTAAAAATTCTATTTCTGCCTAAAAATACCAAGTACCCCAATTATACTTCCAGCGTCAGAGGTTAATGGGTATAAGCTTACTGAGCCTTTCATTTCCTGACTGTTGGCAAAGGTGAGTAAAATCTTGCGGTTAACTACCGGGCTTTTCCTGCGGGCAACATCCTCGGTTAAATCCCAAAGTTTACGAGCAGTATCCTCTGGCAGGAGGTCAAATTCATTCAACCCAATTGCCTCCTCGACTGAGGTTATGCCAAGCAGCTGAACCAGTGAATTGCTAATCCGGCGGTAGCGGCCATCGGCATCCTTCTGGAAAATTAAATCGCTAGAGTTGAGCAAAAGGCTTTCGAGTATGGTTTTATCTTCGCGGAGCTGAGCCTGGATGGCATCCTGTTCATGGCGTTTACGCTCCATCTGCTCCTGGGTGGCGTGGAGCTCCTCCATGTTCTGGCGCATTTCTTCCTCCTGTGCGCGCATTTCTTCAGCTTGCTGTTGGGTTTGGGATAATAGCTGAGCTGTACGCATGTTTATTTTAACGCTTGCAAGGGTTGCGGCAATGCTAGCAGCTAACTTCTCAATAAAATCTACTTGATATTCCTGGTATGGTGTAAAGGTTGCAAGTTCAACCACACCCTGAACAATATCGTTAGCAATTAGGGGAACAATAAGAACGCATCGCGGATTTTCCTCGCCCAGTCCTGAGGTTATCTTTATATAATCGCGCGGAACATCAACCATAAAAATTGTTTTCTTCTCAACGTAGCATCGCCCAACGAGCCCCTCGTTTGGCAGAATAGTTTTTTCCATCAACTTTCGGCGGTTATACGCGTAGCATGCAGTCATTTCAAGAACTGGATTGTTGGGGTCGTTCTCGCTTACAATAAACATACCCCCCTGAATTGAGCCGGTGTAACTTACCAGATTCTTAATAATCAGATAGGAAAGCTCGGTGATATTGTCGTTATGCTGACGGAGAACTTCACCGAAAAGCGCCATGCCTTGGGTAGCCCATATTTGCTGTTGTTCTTCTTCCTTGCGTTTTTCCTCTAGCTCACGCGCCTTAATTAAGCTCCTTTGCATCTCCGTTAATGCTTTACCTAGCTTGTCCTTCTCGCTAAGCAGTTTGAATTCGGTATCGAGTTTTCCCTCACCAATTTCGCGGGCAAATTGTTCGGTATAGTTTAATCCGTCAATTAGCTTGTTAGCCGAGTGCGACATCTCCTCCAGCTCATCGCCTGTATGCAGATATATCTTTTTATTAATATCTATATCGCCCTGAGCTATACTGTTAAGTAACTCAGTGGTGCGCTTTATGGGTTTTGAAATTCGAGCTGATATATACCAAATGGCCAAAGCTTGTAATATAATACCCAATATAAAAACAAGAATTGTGAAAAATACTGACCTGCGGGCATCTTTAACAATCTCCGTCATGGGAATGGAAAGTATAAGCCCCCATGCGTTGGGCGATTCGCCTGGCTGCAAAATGCTTATTATATTTAGGTATTCCATCCCTGTGTTGTTAGAGAAAAAGAAATGGTTTTGCTTATCTTTTACCTTTTGGGTAAGGTTAAACCTGGACTCTAGCTCAGGGTAAATATTTGTAAAGTATTCCTTAGCATTTTCAGGGTTTGAATCGGCAATTATACGGCCATCGCCTGCAATTAGGCTTACATTTGTACCCGGGTAGGGTTTAATTTTTTCAATATCGGCTTGGAACTTTTCCAATGAGATATCAACGCCTCCGAGTCCAGCAAATTTACCATTTACCCTAATCGGCACGCTTAAGCTGGTTGCCAGCACTTCTTTACCACCAAACTCAAAGGTGTACGGATCGAGCAGCATCTCACAGTTGCAGATTTTTGATGCGTAGTAGTTGCTGGTTACAATATCACCTGTAATGTTTTTATGCTCAATATCAATGCCTATCTGTCCGTTGCTCAGGTATGCAGTTACAGAGCGCCTACCGTAGTTCTTTGTATAATCAGGGCGGAACGCAAAGTATTCCACTGTGTACCATATTGTTAAGTATCGAGGGTTATTTGATACCTGATTCCGTAAGATATTGAAAAATATGGAATCGAGAGTAACAGTGTCGAATCTGGGGTAGATGTAAAGGGCGTGCGCCAGGGCCCTTGAAAACCCCATATCCAAATCGAGTTCCGATTTTAAACGGAAAGCCGATTTTTGGGCTTCGGCCTGTGCTATCTTTATGGCATTATCGCGAGCAATACTGTTCACCCTTATGCTTATGAATGAACCAATTACAATCATTATTGCTACCGAGGTGGTTAAAACCCATAGCAGAAGCTTGGCGCCAATCCGCATCCTTATTTTGTCGGTACTAATGTTTAATTTTCCAATTCTCATGTTACCAGTATGTTTTACGGTTACAATTTTAATGGTAAAACCGCACAATCGTTTGCAATGGTTAAAAATACGAAAATGTTTTAGCACAATACAATTTTTTCAAAATTTCGTAATAGTTCACCGGTAAAAAATTAGCCCATCAATTTTTTTTGGTAAATTGCTCCAGGTTGAACAGGTCAGCACCATGAAAATATTGGATATTAAAACGAGCATCACTTATTTGACATTTTCGGCTATAAGTATTTTCACAGGTTTGCATGCCCAGGAAATCGATAGCCTTTTAAGGCTATCGGAGCATTACCGGACAGTTAACCCCGACTCGGCTGTAAATTTTGCCAGGCAAGCTTTGGCAAAAGTTGACGCAGTAAATCAACCCGATATTGTGGCCCGGGTTTACTTTAGTTTAGGGTATGCCTACTACAACCGCAACGACTTTGAACTAGCTCTGGAACATTTCAATAAGTCGCTGATGCTGGCTGAGCAATTGGATAATATCCAACTTCAGGCCTTAGTCCATAACCGTATTGGCAACGTGTACCAGCTAAAGAGTTACTACAACCAAGCCATTGATAAGTATAAAAAAGCATTGGACTACAATTACAAGATAGGGAACAAAGTAGAGATTGCCCGCACGTTAGTTAATATTGGCACTGTGTTTGCAATCACGGGATATTTCTCAATTGCCTTGCAGTACATGCTCGATGCCCTTGAAATTTTTGAGCAATCGGGCGAAACCGAGGGCATGGCTTGGACATCGTTAAGCATCTCGCGCCTTTTTAGTCGTTTGGAGATTAATGAAAGGGCTCTGCAGTATGCCGAGAACGCCTTAAACCATTACCGCAGGCTTAGTAATCAAACCGGAATAACCTTAGCGCAAACCGAACTGGCCAACATATACTACCATACTGGTATGCACGACAAAGCGCTCGACTTACTGGAAAAGATAGTTGATGAGAATTCACGCACCCGAAACATACATGCTCAAGCAGCCAATTACCTGCTAATAGGAATTATCTACTTTGATAAAAAACAATACGGGCAGTCCGAGCACTACCTTAACCTATCGCAACATCTGAAACAGCAAGTGAACGATAGTATTGACATGGCAAAGCTTAACCGATACATGGGCGAACTTGAACTGCAAAAGGGAAACTTTGCCAAAGGAGTTACCCTATTGAACAAAGCGTTAAACGATGCCCAAAAGCAAAAGATTACAACCGATTTGCGCGACATTTACCATAGCTTATCGAACGCGGAGCGGAGAAAAGGTAATTACCTAAAGGCATACGAGTACTTTACCAACTATTCGGCGCTTAAGGATAGCGTTAACGCCAGCCAAATAGCTAAGTTGGAGATGCAGTACGACTTTGAAAAAAGAGAAAAGGAACAGGAGCTTATCTCGCGCCAACGCGATGCCATGCAGCAAGCCAGGCTTGAACGGCAACGAATGGCAACTCTGCTTATTTCAATAGCTTTAGTTTTGAGCCTTGCTCTGGCAGCGGTAGTGTTCAAATTCTACCGCGAAAAAAAGAGAACCAACCAAATTCTCATACAACAGAACACGGAAATATTAAGGCAAAAAAACGAAATTGAAAATCAGAAACAGGAGATTGAGGCCCAGCGCGATCTGGCCGAAAGGCAGCGTGACCAAATAGCCGAACAACAAAAGCAAATAACCGATAGTATTAAGTATGCTAGCCGTATTCAGGCTGCAGTTCTTCCTCGTAACCAGCAAATTTCCACGCTGCTTCGCGACCACTTTGTATTCTACCAGCCCAAAAACATTGTTAGTGGCGATTTCTTTTGGGTAACCAAACTCACCGATGGTAGAGTTGCGATAGCAGCAGCCGATTGTACTGGCCATGGTGTTCCCGGTGCTTTTATGAGTATGCTTGGAATTACCCTGCTAAAAGAACTAACTGCAACGCAACATTTTGAGAATGCAGCCGATATCCTTTCCCGCTTACGCCGCCTAGTAATTGCCTCGCTCAATCCAGCCGAAACCGATAACGATTCCCACGACGGCATGGATATGGGTATGCTCATAATTGACCGGAAAAAAATGGAGGCCCACTACGCAGGCGCATATTTCCCCTTGTTGATCATTAGGGACTCCTCATTGCAAGCCCCACCTAAACACTCAAAACCCATTACTGCCAACGGTAAAACTCTTTACGAAATTAAAGGCGATAAAATGCCTATTGGGCATCACATTATTGAGGAGCAAATGTTTACCAACCATGTATTAGCAATCTTTGAGAACGACCAATTCTACATGCTTTCCGATGGGTATTCCGACCAGTTTGGTGGCCCTAAAAACTCAAAATTTATGATGGTGAACCTCAAAAAACTGCTGCTCGATATTCACCACCTGCCATTAAATACCCAGCAAGGTATCTTACAGGAAAAATTTTATGAGTTTAAGGGTAACGAAAAACAGGTTGATGATATACTTATTATGGGATTTAGGATTTGACAGGCAAATTTCAATCAATTCATATAAATCTCAAACTCACACTCGGGTTTACCTGCTGCCTTTTCACTATTCCCTTAACTTCCTCTAACTCCATCTTATTCTTTCTATTCCGATTTATTCCGATTCATTCCTCTGGAAATTATCCCGCTTGAATTTATTAATTTATAGTACTTGAAATTAATCACGCTTAAACCATTAGCAGAAAATCGTTTTTTAACTTTTTTTTCAATTTTTCGTAAAGTATCATATGTTTGTATGATAAAGTCGAACTATGCAAAGCATACAATTTGCACATAGGGTTTTGAAACATTTTGCTTTTGTTTTGCTAATGCAATTCCCATTCTCAGTTTTTTCCCAGCCAAAATCCGATAGTATTGCAGTTAAGGCCCTAATCGATTCTGCGGCTAACGCAAAATCGCCACAAGTAAGAATAGCATTTGCACGCGAGGCATACCATAAGGCAATAGCCACAAATAGCAAGCGGTTGATTGCTGATGCTACTCACGCAATGGGTAACGCTCTTTTTAGGCTAAACAGCTACGATACCGCGATCGACACTCTACAAAGGGCGTTGGTTCTTTATAATATTGTTGGTGATAGCGCTGGAAGGGCAAAAACCTACTTCACCCTTGGGTCTTGCTTTGTGCGGAAGTCGAACTATGTAAAGGCAATTCAACTAATTGAAGAGAGTGTAAAGCTGGCTTCATTGCTTAGTGATAGCGCGTTGCTTTCCAGCTGCTATAATACACTGGGGATTATTTACTATACTCTTGATAACTACCCTACATCAATCGATTTTTTTGAAAAAGCAGCAAACTACTACGAAAAAACTCACAGTTACAAAAACTATGTACGGGTTAAAGGAAATATTGGATTATGCCTTATTAAGACGGGCGAAAAGGATAGTGCTAAGAAGATTTTTTTTAGTACGCTTGGTAACTATGGCAAGTATATGGATTCGCTTATGCTTGCATCGTTCTTTGATAACATTGGCGTTCTATACGAGGCTTTAGGCAAAATCGATTCGGCATTGCACTACCATAACCATTCATTAAATATTAGTAAAAAAATTAAATCATCACGAGGAATTGCTTTAAGTAACCTGGCAATTGGCCGATGCTACAACGGTCAGAGCAAATACAGTGTGGCAAGGGCATACCTCCTTACTGCCAAACAAGTATCCCAAAAAAATAAGTTAGAATATATTACTGCACAGGCCAACAGGCAGCTCGCCACTTGTTACGAAGAACTTGGCGATTTTAAAAGTTCTCAGAGATGCCTAAAGGAGTTTTTGGAGTATAACGATAAAACATTCACCAAGAAAATGGTGAATCAGGTTGCTCAATTGCACTCGATGTTGCAAATAGAAAAGCAAGAAAAGGAGAATCAACAGCTACA
Organism: Bacteroidales bacterium; assembly: GCA_011045955.1. Lineage (GTDB taxonomy): Bacteria > Bacteroidota > Bacteroidia > Bacteroidales > Tenuifilaceae > Tenuifilum. The sequence continues at coordinate 23,142 of DSBV01000126.1, forward strand.
GCTGCAACTTGAACTAAAATCGTTAAATGAACAGAAGGATAAAAAGATCATCACTTTGTACACAATCTTTTCAATACTTTTGCTCCTTACTCTTAGCATTATTGTTTACTTTGCCCTTCAGCTCTCCCAAAAGAAAAAGCTATTAGAGCATACAAACTCTCAGCTTTTCAGGTTCAATAATGAGCTCGATTCCCTGGTAAAACATAGAACCAGAGAGTTAAATAATGCTCTTGACCAAATTAGGGAGCTGGAGAGAATTAAATCCGCTTTCATGGCAAACATCAGCCATGAAATCCGAACACCCCTGAATGGTGTACTGGGACTCACCTACTACCTCTCGTCATCAGAATGCCCTGCTGAAGAGCGTTCGCAGATAGGTGAACAGGTTAAGCGCTTAGGAAATAAACTTGTAAGAATAGTTGACGATATCCTTGAACTTTCAAAAATTGAAACTAACCAGGTAAACCTGCTGCTGTCCGAGGTCAACCTAAATCAGCTCCTCGATAAGGTTTACAAGGAATTTGACACCATTGCCGAGTTTGATGATAAGAAACTCTTTTTTAGGGTGAATAAATCGCTACCCAACGATAAGGCAGTAGTAATAAGCGATTACTACCGATTGCGAAGCATTGTTATTCACCTTTTAGAGAATGCTTTTAAGTTCACGAACCAGGGTGGTATTGAAATGGGTTACTCCATAAACGAGAACTCGTTGCTATACCTATACGTAAAGGATACAGGGGTGGGTATACCTGACGATATCCAGAAGAAAGTTTTTGAGCGTTTTTATAAGCACTTAGATGATTCCAGCCCAATATTTTACGATGGTTTAGGAATTGGATTAACCATAGCCATGGGTTATGCCATTGCGTTAGGGGGTAGCATCAAGCTTCAATCTTCACCGGGGCAAGGCTCTACTTTTACTCTTGTATTACCTATTAGGGTAACCAACTCAAACTCCAACAAGGAGGCTTTCAACTTTACTGGTAAAAGAATACTGGTGGTAGAAGACGATCTGATTAACTACCAGTACCTACACGCCTTGCTTAGTAAAACTGGTGCTACTGTTACTCATATTAAAAATGGCGAGGATGCCATAGAGGCAGCCACTATTGATAGGGCTGCCGATTTAATTCTTCTGGACATACAGTTACCTTTTAAAAGCGGCATAGAGGCTGCCATTGAGATACGAAAAGTAAATAAAGAAATTCCCATAATAGCACAAACTGCCACTGATTCTGATTATGTTAATGCCTGTCTGGAAGCTGGTTGTAATGCTTTTATCACAAAACCAATCGATCCCGATGAACTACTCTCTCTTATTAACCGATTCCTATAAACCATAAACCCCAACATAGGTTGGGGTTTATGGTTTATTTGGCTGTTTTTTATATGTTGAAACGGATATGCAGAATATCACCATCCTCCACAACGTAATTCTTACCTTCAACAAATAACTTTCCCTTTTCGCGGCAGGCGTGTTCAGAGCCAAGGGTAATAAAATCGTTATACTTCATAACCTCGGCCCTAATAAACCCGCGTTCAAGGTCGGAATGTATAACACCGGCAGCCTGCGGGGCTGTCATCCCTTTTTTGATTGTCCATGCCCTAATTTCTTTTGGCCCTACAGTAAAAAAGGTTTCGAGGTTCAGAAGAGAGTATGCCGCTCTGATAAGCTTTTTAACGCCGGGCTCAGTAAGTCCTACATCGGCCAAAAAGGCTTTGCGGTCATCCTCACTTTCCAGTTCCGATATTTCGGCTTCAACCTTGCCGGCAATTATCAGGATTTCGGCATTTTCATCCTTTAGGAACTCCTTTACTCTATCGGAGTATGGATTACCGTTCATAGCCGATTTTTCATCAACATTGCAAACGTAAATTACGGGTTTGGTAGTAAGCAGGAAAAGGTCGTCAACATACTTTTTATCGTGCTCATCAACGGGGACAGTTGAGGCGTTTTTGAAAGCTTCGAGGTGGTTTTTATACACCGAAAGCACCTCAAAAGCCTTTTTGGCTTCCTTATCGCCAACCTTTGAAGCTTTTTCAACCTTTTGTAACTTTTTCTCAACCGATTCCAGGTCGCGAACCTGCAGCTCAAAGTTCACCGTTTCGATATCGCGAACCGGGTCGATTGAACCATCGATGTGTGGTAACGAGAGATCGTCGAAACAGCGTAGCACGTGGATTAACGCATCGCAGTTACGAACATCGGCCAGGAACTTGTTGCCCTCGCCCTTACCAGTTGTTTTTGACAAGCCCGGAATATCAACTATCTCAACGGTGGTATGAACTATTCGCTCAGTGGGTTGGATCTTTTCAAGTTCGTAAAGCCGGTTATCGGGAACGTTTATTGTACTGATGTTCGATTTACCTGTGCCCGTAGCCACATTGCTGGTTAAAGCCTTAGTGCTGGACATGCAGTTGAAAATAGTAGTTTTGCCCACGTTGGCAAGACCGATTATGCCACATTTTAAACCCATCGGAATTCAATTTATTTGAGCACAAAATTACAGCAAATAGCTCAGATAACAAAAAAGCGGCTAACGCCGCTTTAGAGTTTAGTCGCTTTCGAGCAGCTGGAATATTTCGTCCATTTTTGGGGTAAGGATAATCTCCGTGCGCCTGTTTTTTTGTCGGGCTTCGGGTGTTTTAGCCCTATCAATGGGGATATACTGGCTGCGTCCTGCTGCAGTTACACGCACAGGGTCAATCCTTGAACCTGTGATCAGTAGACGTACAATGGTCGTAGCACGTTTTACACTTAAATCCCAGTTATCCTGCAGTCCGCCTGTTCCGCGATAGGGAACATCGTCGGTATGCCCCTCAACCATAATGTTTATATCGGGATTCTGTTCAAGTACAGGAATTAGCTGTTTAATGGCAGCGACTCCCTTTGAGTCAATCTCGTAGCTGCCCGATTTGAACATCAACTTTTCCTCCAGCGATACGTAAACCTTACCATTCTGGATTGAAACGGTTAGACCCTTGCTCTCGAACCCAAAAAGGGCATCGGCAATTTTTTCCCTGAGAGCCCTCACAATGGAATCCTTGGCGTTTAGCATTCGCTCCATCTCAACTAACCGGGCGTTCCGCACATCAAGTTCACGTTTCATGTTATCGAGATTTGCCTGCACCTTATCGAGTCCTACCTTACGCTGGTATAGCCTGCGTTCCAACTCTTTTAGGGCATCTTCCTTTTCCTGCAACTCTTCCTGCGTTTTCTGTATTTGAAGCAAAAGCTTTTTGGTTTCATCCTTGCTACCCGAAATTACTCCATCCTGCAGGTTTTGGAGCTCAGCGTATCGCTCCTTAAGCGTTGCAAGCTCTTCATTAATGCGGTTTAACGTAATTGCGCGGTTAATGCTGTCGCTTGTGAGGGCATCAACCTTTGCCTCAAAAATACGGTTTTTGCTGTCGAGCTCCGAGTTTTTTGTTGAAAGGGCTTCATTTTCTACCGACAACTTTTCACGTTCCTCCTCGCACTTTGCGTATTTATCCTGAAGTGCCTGAAATTCCTTTGCAGGTACGCAAGCTGAAAGAATTGCAAAGCCAAGTATCAGGGCCTTAGGGTATTTTTGATATAACTTCATGTTGCAATTATTTTGAACAAATATAAAAATTTAATTGCACCTTCGCGGTTTGAAACATTTTTAAAATATCAACATAAAAAGATAATTTAGACAGAAAAGATTTGGAAAAATCTGCAATAAAGTACTATTTTAGCTGTTAAGGTCTAGTTAGTGTAATGGTGTTTATGGAGAACAAGTACGCATTGCTAAGCAATATCGATTCGCCCGAGGATATTAAAAGGTTACAACCAGAGCAGCTGGTTGAATTAAGTGCTGAGCTCAGGCAGTTTATTATTGATATTGTTTCTGAGAATCCGGGTCATTTTGCCTCAAGCCTTGGCGTTGTTGAGTTAACCATAGCCCTCCACTACGTGTATAACACTCCCTTTGACCGAATAATTTGGGATGTAGGCCATCAGGCTTATGGCCACAAAATACTTACTGGCCGTCGCGACATTTTCCATACTAACCGAAAGTATAAGGGTATTAGCGGTTTCCCAAAACGTTCCGAGAGTCCTTACGATGCCTTTGGCGTTGGCCATTCATCCACATCCATTTCCGCAGCCCTTGGCATGTCGGTAGCATCGAGGTTGAAGCTTGAAAACCGAAAAATAGTAGCAGTAATTGGCGATGGTGCTCTTACTGGCGGAATAGCCTTTGAGGCTCTTAACCATGGCGGGGGCATCAACCCAAACATGCTGGTTATCCTTAACGACAACAATATCTCCATTGATCCAAGTGTTGGCGCTCTTAAGGAGTACTTGCTCGATGTTACCACCTCAAAAACGTACAACAGACTCAAGGACGAGGTTTGGGATATCCTGGGACGACTTGATAGGGTTGGCCCGAAAACCCGCAGCCTAATTCAAAAAATTGAAAATGCTGTTAAGGCTGCACTGCTCAAGCAAAGTAATCTTTTCGAATCGCTTGGATTTAGGTATTTTGGGCCTATTGATGGGCACGATGTGGTTTACCTAACCCGTGTACTTCAGGATTTAAAGGATATTCCAGGCCCAAAACTGCTGCACATCGTTACCGTTAAGGGCAAAGGGTACGCACCCGCTGAGAGTAACCAAACAGCCTTTCATGCTCCGGGACTGTTCAATAAGGAAACCGGCGAGAGGATAAAGCTGGATGCTAACAAGCCCACCCCACCCCGCTACCAAGATGTTTTTGGCGAAACCCTGGTTGAACTCGCCAAGCAAAACCCAAAGATTGTTGGAATTACCCCTGCCATGGCAAGCGGATGCTCCCTCAATATCATGATGCAAAAGATGCCCGATAGGGCTTTTGATGTGGGCATTGCCGAACAACACGCTGTAACCTTCTCGGCCGGGCTGGCTGCTGAGGGGCTAATTCCATTCTGCAACATTTACTCCACCTTCATGCAAAGGGCATACGACCAAGTTATACACGATGTTGCGCTTCAAAACCTGCCTGTTGTTTTTTGCCTTGACCGTGGCGGGTTAGTTGGCGATGATGGTGCTACACACCATGGTGCTTACGACCTAGCATACATGCGCAGCGTTCCTAACATGACCGTTGCAGCACCAATGAACGAGGAGGAATTACGCAACTTAATGTACACAGCTCAGCTTGAGCCCAAGGGGCCCATTTCCATTCGCTATCCACGTGGCAATGGTGTTATGGTGGATTGGCGTAAGCCTTTCAAACGCGTTGAGCTGGGCAAGGGTAGAGTTCTTAGAACTGGCAGCGATATTGCAATTCTTTCCATTGGTCACATTGGTAACCTTGCAGCAAAGGCGGCCGATATGCTTGAGGCCGATGGCCACGCAGTTTTTCATGCCGACATGCGTTTTGTTAAACCGCTCGATGTTGAGATTCTTAAATCGGTTGGCAAGGAGTTTAAAACTGTTATCACGGTTGAGGACGGCTGCCTACCCGGCGGTTTTGGAAGCGCTGTGCTGGAGTGGCTCAACGATAATGGCTACACCATTAAGGTAGTTCGCCTGGGTATTCCCGATACCTTTATTGAACAAGGAACCCAGCAGGAACTCTACGCCGAGTGTGGCTACGATATTGAGAACATCTACAAAACCGCAAAGCGTTACATCACCAAAAAGGTTAAGCTGAGAGCCGGTTAAGATATTGCCCTAAAATTTTTTGACAAATTAAGTAAACATATTATCTTCGCACCGATTTTTTACTACGCCCGGGTGGCGGAATTGGTAGACGCGCTGGTCTCAAACACCAGTGGTAGCAATACCATGCCGGTTCGACCCCGGCCCCGGGTACTAAAGCCTCGAATCGTTTGGGGCTTTTTTCATTTCCAGTATCGGTTTCTGTGCTGAATTGTTAGGAAGGTCTTCCGAGAACCTCAGTATGACAGGTGGAGCTCTCAGGTGTGTGTTGTTTGTGAAACGAATGGAACACAGATGACACTGATGAATTAGTTGTTCGTTGATCGTTGTTCGTAAAAAATGACCCGGCATGAAAACAAATGAATCTGAAATCCTCTTTATCCTTTAACCTTGAATCCAACTATATCGGGACTCTGAATAACCTAAGGAAATTATTATTTTGTGGCAGGAATTTAAATTCCGTAATTTTGGATTCTGAAAAGTAAAAAAACTAAAACCTATGGCGCAAAAATTTATTCCCTTTGAAGTTATTGAAAACTTCATGGTTAGTGTACTGGTTAAAGCAGGAATACCTGAAAACGATGCAAAAATTGTTACCGATGTTCTTGTTCAGGCCGATAAGCTTGGATTCGACTCACACGGTGTAAACAGGCTAAAACCCATTTACCTCGACCGTATCAAGGATGGTATTCTGAATCCCGTTACCAACTATCAAATTGTAAAGGAAGGCCCAACCACTGCTGTAATTGATGGCCAGAATGGCATGGGGCATGTAATTGGCTACAATGTCATGAAAATGGCAATTGAGAAAGCCAAAAAGTTTGGAATGGGAATGGTAGCCGTGCGTAACTCTACTCATTACGGTTTTGCGGGCTATTACGCTTTAATGGCAGTAAAGGAGAACCTGATTGGTATTACTGGTACCAATGCCCGCCCTTCAATTGCTCCAACCTTTGGTGTGGAAAATATGCTGGGCACAAACCCATTAACATTTGGAATGCCTACCGACGAACCCTTCCCGTTCCTTCTGGACTGCGCCACCTCAATTACCCAGCGTGGTAAAATTGAACTTTACGATAGGGAGGGCAAAACTTTGCCCAAGGGTTGGGTGATTGACGAGAATGGCGAGAGCAAAACCGACCCCAAGGAGGTACTTGCCGACCTGACTAGCGGTAAAGCTGCATTAACACCCCTTGGAGGTATAGGCGAGGAAACTGCGGGCTACAAGGGATACGGTTATGCCACTGTTGTGGAAATTCTTTCGGCAGCCCTACAGCAGGGTGCATACCTCAAAATGCTCACAGGCTTTAAGGATGGCAAAAAGGTACCCTACAACCTGGGCCATTTCTTTATTGCTATTGATATTAGTGCCTTTACTGAGGTTGACGACTTTAAGCGGACTGCCGGTAATATTCTACGTGAGCTAAGGGCATCGAAAAAGATGCCGGGACAGCCCCGTATATACACCGCCGGCGAAAAAGAGTACGAGGTATGGAAAACCCGTAAGGATAAAGGCGTTCCGTTTGGCGATGAACTCCTTAAGGAGTTCCAGGGAATTTGCCAGGAGTACGGGTTGAACGAGTTCCTGCCCAGCTTTGAGTAAAGAAAAGGTTAAAGGATAAAGAGCCTGCTCCGTTCTGCGGAGTTAAAGAGCCTGTCCCGCAAAGCGGGAATAAAGGATAAAGGATAAAGGTTTGAGGTTAAAGGTTTTAAGTTTAAAGTTGGGGTTAAGAGCTTGTCCCGTTAACTATTAACCGTCAACTATCAACCATTAACTATCAACCAACAAGCAAAAAGAAACCCCGCCTAAGCGGGGTTCTTTCGTTATTTGAATTAAGTGGATTACTCCTTAACTAGCTTGCGGAGTACCGACTCGCCCTTGCTGTTGTAGAAGCGTATCAGGTAAATGCCGCGTTCAAGTGAGTTAACGTCGATTGACTCGCTATTCTCAACCTGACGATCCAATACTACCTGACCAATTACCGAGGTAATAACCACACGGGTAACCTCAGCACCGGTGAAGTAGATACGATCAGTGAACGGGTTGGGGTAAACGCTTAGCTTAGCAATGGGGTTGGTGGGGACTCCGGTTTGGATAAGGGTAATATCAACATTTATGCTGGCACCGCTTACGGTAAAGTTACCGTTCTTAGTGTCGAAGCCGCTCTTAACTACCGTGTAGGTATAATCGCCATCGGGGAGCTCCATGGTTGCCACACCGCTAGCATCGGTGGTTACATTGCCTTGGCCGGTAACGGTGATGGTAGCGCCATCAACTGCAGTTGTTCCATCGGAACGCTTAACGGTGAAGGTAACGATGTACTTAGTTGCGGCGCTTTCAATATCGCTGGCGCTGCGTGGCAAAAGTTTGAATGCACCAAAGCTGTAATCAACCACACCGGTAATGTTGTAGCGTGCCCCTTGGGTTGGGGTGTACTTATAGAGGAAGTCGTCAACATTAATGGTATAGGTACCATCGCTTACAGTGAATTCACCAAAGCCGGCATCAGCAACGGTACACTCTACATTGCTCAACCTTACCAGAACACCCTCGTATGCCTCGCTGGCTGCCTGAGCAGGTATAACCTCAACTGGGGTTGGCAGTGCGTTACCGCTATTAATCTTGTTCAGGTAGGTAACGGTCTTAATCTCGGTGAGGTTACTGTACTCATCCACTGTACCAATTAACTCAACGCTATCGCCCTGAGCAACAGTTCCAAGGGAGTTGTTTACGCCGTAAACATACACGCCATTCCATGCCTTTGCGCTATCCTGCAACCACATGTTAAAGGTGGTTGAACCCGTTTTAAGAGCGGTTACAATACCCTTGGTGCGAACCTGCTGACCCTTGAGCGGTGAATCGCCGCTGGCATCGGTGGTATACTGGATGCTGTAAATCGAGGTAAGCGGTATATCCTGAACAGTAACTGTTACAGTCCAGGTCTTGGTGCTGCTATCCTGAGCGGTAACGGTGTAGGTTACAGGGTTTGTGAAGTCCTGAGCCACGCCGCTGGCAGGATCGATGGTAGCACCCGCCGAAACGGTTATGGTAGGCGTTAAGCTTGATAAATCTGTACCATAAGGCATTACCACATCAACAGTGGCAGCGTTGGCATTAATGGTGGACGATAGTTGTCCATTTATCTCAAAGCTCAAAATATCATTTTCGTTGCTTAGGGCTGATGCCACGGTAACTGTTACTTCCCAATCCTGGGTTGATTCATCCTGAGCAGTAACAGTGTAGGTAACTGGATTTGTAAAGTTCTGGGCAACACCGCTTTCTGGTGAAATAGTTGCTCTTCTAGATACGACAATTGTAGGAGTAAGGTTAGATGGATCGGTACCATAAATAACCTCAATGGTAACAGTATGGTTTACATTATCAATAATTGCAGGCCCGGTCTGCTCTGCCAGCTCAATGCTTAAAATATCCTTGGCAGAACTCTTGTTGATGTGCCATCCTAAGTATGAGAACTCATCCATACCATAAACAACCCATTCAGAACTTGCAGCATCGGTACCAGCCGAAACCTCCCAGTTGGTATTTCCTGCTACCACATTATTCTTTCGAACAAGTGTATGATCTTTGGTTGCATTATTTATTCCAGCTACAGGCCAACCGTCACCAGGATCACCATCAGTTTTACCAATAACATCTATAAGAACATCATTTTTAAACAGTCCAATAGCGTCATTACCATTAAAGTTAACAATTTTACCACCAGAGTCAATGGTGTCGGCTACATTTATGATATCATCAACGGCCTGAGCGTGTGCAATAACATATACCTCGCCAGGATAAAGAGTTCCCTTAAGTTCAAAAAGAGTACTGAAGTCTGCACCATTTGTTCCTTTTTTCAGCGAATAAATGCTTAGGTCAATTGGTGAGGATGTTGGGTTATATATCTCAACAGCCTTGTTATAACTACTACCCTCTATATACTCGCTGAAGAATAGGTCCATTTGCGGCTGAGCCATGGTTGTAAATTTCCATGTGTTAGCACCACCGTAAGCTTCGTTATCGTTATCCGATTTATCTCGGACAAAACCAGCGGGAATTGTAATGTAGTATTCTGTTTGATAGTCTAAACCTGAAATATCTATGGTTAGAACATCATCGTTATGGGTAAATTCTTCAACAGGTTTTTGAATTACTAAAACACTGTCGGAGGCTATATAAATTTCAAGGTTTCCTGCACCTGGATTAACATCCTCATCAAAGGTAATGGAAAGGGTAAAAGATGTAGGTACATCGATTGCTCCGTCAGCCGGATAGCTACTCAAAATATCAGGGGACACATTGTCGATAACAGTTACAGTACCAGCGCTGTTGGCATAGAAGGTTTCGTCGGATGCGTCGGTAACACGAAAATATACAGTACCGAAGTCACCATTTTGAATGGTGTAGGTATATGTGCCTAATGTAGCGTCAATATTTTGAGCAATGGGATATAATTCGTGACTTGTTGCATCTTCGGCATAAATATTAACACTGTCAATGTTAGCCGAGGTCCATGAAATATTAACATCATCACCAGTATAGAATGTTTCTCCTCCTACAGGAGCGGTTACGGTAAGCGTGCGGTTTTCGCCGGTAATGGTAACCTTATAGAAGCCCAACGTTCCATCCTCGGCGGTAACGGTAACCACAACCACATCGCCATCGGCTAAAACTTGAGTTGCGTAGTCGGCTTCGTCAACTGATGCCCCATTAAGGGAAACAGCAACGGTTGCAGAGTCGTCGGTTGCGGCAATATCAATACCTGCAAAGTCGGTAAAATCGTCAACAAATAGGGTTGCTCCCGCGTCCGTATCGGGATTGGTAACTTCCAATCCGTTTAGATTAAGTACATTTACACCGCCAAGGGTAAAGGTGGCAAGCGATGCATCGTTACTTAAAACATAAAAGTCGGCAAGATTACGAGCAGTTATTTGCAGGTCGCTATTATACTGCTGAATTACCCCAGTTACATTGAAAAATGAGGTAGGCATTTGTTGGCCAATGTAGTCCATGTTGTAGAAATCGGTACGGAAAATGAACTGGTTTGTACCGTCGGTTAATGTGTAGTTGGTGCCATTTGCGAATGTACCAGGGTTTTCGAATTTAACCTTTTTAAATGTAACCAGTTTTGCTTGATCGTCGGAAGTAACAGCATCAAGTGTAAAAACTGTTGATTCAATTGTGAATGATGCCTCAACTGGCGTTCCTGGGTCGTCCAAAGGAACTAGCCTTACCATTTGGTCTACAACCGTTTTTTTACCAATTAAACCTGACATACCATCGCCAACAGCATAAGTAGTAGTAATTTTACCTTCATCATCATATATCAGTATTGCAGCAGTTGCATCCTCAATGAACTTACGATTCTTATAAGAGTTCATTGCAGTTACAATTGCTTCACCATCAAAGCGGAACTCGTCGCCCTCGGCAAGTGCTCTGGCCGATGCAATATCTGCCACTACTGCTCTTACTGTAATTGAATCTGTTTCAGCAGCAGGATCGCCATCGGCAGCATCGGCAACGCGAAGCTTGTACTCAGCGCTGTACTCAGCATCGGTGGGAATAGTGAACATTGCAGTACCATCATCTGCAGGAGTAGAAGCCACCATGGTAACCCAGTTGTTCTGGCTTGGTACCCAAGCCTCAACCACCACGGAATCGATATTGGCTGCATTCCATGTAACGGTAACCTCATCGCCAGCGTAGTATGGGCCGGTGTAGTCGCCAGTTAGCTCAATGGTTTCGGCATCGGCAGCAATGGTTGTGAAAGTTGCGCTAGCAGGAGCATCCATTGCGTTGCCAGCCTCGTCCTGAACAATATCAATAGTTAATGTGTAAGCCTGCTCGTTAACCAGTGCAGCATTGGGAACCACAGTTATAACATTACCAGAAATTGTTGCAGAGAATGCTACTGCGTCTGTACCATCAGTAAATGTAATTAGGTCTTCAACATTGGTATCGTCAACCAAAACACCACCTGGGCTGGTGTAAATGGGCTCGTTGAAGGTGATGGTGGGGTGTACATCAACGGCAACACCGGTTGCGCCGTGCTCGGGGAAGAAGGTGGGGACGGGGGCTTCGGTATCGGGGCCAGCTGAATAACCTGTCCAAAAAAAATCGTCAACCATTATTCTTTCAGTAGTACCTGTGTTTTGAATCTCAATAAGCACATTGTCTACCTCTTCGTTGATAGTTTCTGCATAAGTAAACCAATCACTTGTTGTTAATAAATTTCCATCAATATTAGACAAACTAGTCCAATCTGTGCCATTGGTAGAATACTTAACTGTATAATTTGGCATTGGACTATCATCCCATCTTCTAACTTTAAATGAAAATTCACCAACACCTCCTGTTGTAACAGTTATTAATAATTTTGAAGTAGCGACATTCCGTAATCTAAAAGAGTAAGTCCCTAAGGCTCCAGGAAAACTATCTTGTTCAGCCGTGCCATTTCGAAGTACATTTGTTCCTTGAAATGTTACTCCAGATTCAGAGTATCCGTGATTTGCATAAGTTGTAAATGATGCAGTTCCATCTTGAATCCAGTTGTCTTCCGTATCAAAATTGATTGTAGTCTGCCCCCACCCCACATTACTCCAGGCAAGGAGCGTAAGGGCCATAAGGGCAGTTGTAAAAATGTGTCGAAATTTTCTCATAGTTATTGTTTTTAGTTAAACATAAGTTAGTAACAACATGATTTTCAAAGTAATCCTTCTCCAATTTTTTGTGGAAAAAGGGAAGGTTAAGTTACAACTATTTTTGATGTGTGTCAATAATAGTATTGGAAAAGATTGCAGAAATTTTGGTTTTTCTAACATATTTAGTGGTTTATTCTATTGTATATGTGCATTGTAGTGTGATTTTCATTTTGTTGATTGTTCAGTGTGTGGAAAGATTCCAGATTCAAAATTTTGAGTTCAAGATTCTAATACCTATCCCGCATTAGCGGGATTCAATATTTAGTGTGTGCAGTGTGTAGTGTGCAGTGTGCACAGAGGTGGTTGGGGTTTAGTGTTTCGGGTTTAGTATTTGGCTAGCTCAAAGTTTAAAGTTAAGGTTAAGGTTTAAGAGTCGGGGTTTTGGAGACCATCAATTTTTCTTGGGCTTGCCCTTTTTCCCCCCAGCGGGTGCGGGTTGGTCGGGGGCAAAGAGGCCCTCGCGCGAGAGGAGGTGCGGCAGGTTGGCCACGCCGTACACCACCACGGCATTTACCACCGAGGCGTGGTTCATGTAATCGGGCGGGCATTTCTCGTAGGTGTCGCGCTCGGTATGCCATATCTCGCCGTAGCTGAAGTCAACACCATCGGCATCGGAGGTGCCAAAATTAAAGGCGGGTACTCCGGCCATAAGGAAAGGCGCTGTATCGGTTCCACCGGCATACTTGGGCTTTGGCCGAGGCGTAGCCTCAATCACCCTAAACGGATACCTTGGATTGGCATTGGCAAGGGGTTGGCAAATGGCATTAAAATCATCAATCATAGCCTTGGGCACCGAGATGCTCACGGGAACGGTTGGTCCGTTATCGCGGTTGAACATGGCCGATACCTTAGGTAGCAAGCCCTGGTACTTTTGCACCCAGGCGGTTGAACCCAGCAGGCCAAACTCCTCGCCAGCCCACAGGGCAACCATAATGGTTCGCTTGGGCTTGCCACCAGCCTTCATGATTAGCCTGGCGGCCTCCATGGCCGTAACCACTCCCGAAGCGTTATCGGAAGCCCCGGTAGCCACATCAAAGGCATCGAGGTGTCCGCCAACAATCACTAACTCATCGGGTTTCTCGGTGCCCTTTATTATACCAAAAACATTGTGGTAGGGAACAGGCCCTGGACGAAAATGGTTGCGGATATCGAACTCCAGCACTACGTACTGCCGCTCCTCCACCATCTTTTTGATAGTTGCATACTGGTGCTCATTGAGCTTGATATCGGGAATGCGAGGCAGGTTTTCCCAGGTCATCTTTTCCAGATTCTTACGATCGTAGAGGGCGCGAATGGGTAGCTTTGACGATTGAATGATACCGAGAATGCCCGCCTCAACCATCTCGCGGTAAAAGAGTGCCGGTTCCTCAACAAGCGGTATAAGCTCCTTTTGCAGGTCTTTGCGGTCGCGGTTCTGCCAGTTGAACCGGCGGATAGAATCGTTCAGCACCTCAATGGAATCATTCCTGGCAATTATCTTAGCCCTACGGGCATCGCCCTCGGCCGACCAGTCGATGGGCCAGCCATCGTTTTGGCCACCAATAAGCACCCATGCACCCTTCAGCTTGCCCTTCATACGATCCAGCTCCTTTTTCGACTTGGGCTCCAGAACCACATGGCCACGCTGTACTCCTTTGGTGCCTGCTGTGTACGAGGGTGTGGCAAAGTGGAGAACCTCACCGTTGTGGGAGAGCAAACGGCCAAACCAAGGGCCGCGGTAAAAGCCAACAGGGAGCACGCCCACTTCTTCGACCATCACATCCATTCCCCACTGCTCAAACTTAGAGGCTGCCCATTTCACGGCGTTATCGTAGGCATTGGAACCAATAAGCCGTCCACCAATGCGGTTGGTAAGCTCATCGAGCAGCACCATGGTTTGGTTATCGGTTTGCCCAAAGGCAATAATTCGGTTGACAACGCTATCGGTTTGAGCAAAAACAAACAGCTGCGCAAATGCAAGCAAAACAACAAGAGCGAACCTTTTCATGGTAATAGGCTTTAAGGAGTTTAAGCATTTGATGCGGCAAGAGGGGAAAGGTTTATTCAAGGATAAAGGATAAAGATTCAAGAGCCTGTCCCGCATTAGCGGGATTCTAAATTCCAAATTCCAAATTCAAGAAACTGCCCCGCGAAGCGGGATTCTATATTTAGTGTGCAGTGCACACTGTACAATTTACAGTGTGCAGTGTACAGAGAGGTGTTTAGTGATCTTCTGGGTGAATATCAGCGCATATCAACTCAATCTGTGTTATCTGCGTTCTGTTGAATTTACAATCAACCAACAACCGTCAACCATCAACTACTCTCCATTCAGTATCCTATCAGCCACCTGCTTAACCTTCTCGAGGTCTTCGGGGGTATCAACGGCAAGGGTTTCCAGATCGGTTTCCACTACGGTGATGCGGTATCCGTTTTCAATCCAGCGAAGCTGCTCAAGCGACTCGGTCAGTTCCAGTGGTGTTTGCTGCAAGCGTGTTATACGGCGAAGGATATCGGCCCGGTATGCGTATAGCCCTATATGTTTCAGATACCTGAAAGAATTTTGCCATTGCGATTGCTCTTTACCGCGAATAAATGGTATAACCGAGCGGCTAAAGTAGATGGCCTCGGAGTTTTGGTTCAAGATTACCTTGGGGCTATTGGGGTTAAACACATCCTCGCCTGGGGCAAAGGGTTTTACCAGTGTGGCAATTTGCACATCGGGGTTTGTAAAGCAGCTAACCACACGGCCTAGCTGCTGGGGCTGAATAAAAGGCTCGTCACCCTGAATGTTAACCACCACATCAAACTGTATATTCTGCTCCGACTGAACAATATCGAGAGCCTCGGCGCAGCGGTCGGTACCGCTCTTGTGTAGTTCCGAGGTCATCACTACCCTACCCCCGAATGCCTCAACGGCATGCCTAATCCTATCGTCGTCGGTAGCCACATAGCACCACTCAAACACCTGCGATGCACGCTCATACACCCACTGAATCATTGGTTTACCAGCAATTATGGCAAGAGGCTTACCCGGGAAACGGGTTGAGGTATAACGGGCTGGAATAAGTCCAAGAATTTTCATTTTTAGAAGAGGTTTTGGCAAAAGTAGAGAAAAATAGTGTACAGTGTACAGTGTGCAGATAGATTCGAGATTCGAGATGCCAAATTCAAGATTTCAGAACCTGTCCCGCATTAGCGGGAACCTGTCCCGCATTAGCGGGAACCTGTCCCGCATTAGCGGGATTCAAAATTCCAGATTAAAGAGAATTCTCTTCTATTAACCATCAACAGTCAATCGTCAAGGCCACTTGTCATCCAAAGCGTAGCGAAGGATCTCATTCATTGAGGATTGAAGAGATGCTTCGGCGGATTCTATCCCGATATATCGGGAGTTCAGCATGACATGAGAGGACGGGTCATTCCGTCAACTATCAACTAAACCCGTATCACAGGGTTTCACTGTGTAAAACGTAGTTTCACAATGTAAATGAACTAATCTGAGTTATCTGCGTTCCATCCCGTTCCATTTCACGAACAACGATCAACGAGCAACTAATTCATCGGTGTCATCTGTGTTCCATTCCAAGCACCAAACACAACAACCATCAACCAAAAGGGCGGGTATTGCCCGCCCATTAGTAACCTAACCACTTACTGTAAACTAATCAAATGGAACCAGAACAAGACCTACCGAGAATGGGTAGAGCACAGGACCTTTACCCTTTTCGAACAGCTGAACCGGGTAGTAGTTTGCAAAAAGCCTGATACCCATGTATCCCATGCGTGCGGTAAAGCCGTAGCGTAGGGTGGCAATGTTAAAGTCGTTGCGATTTTTATTCTTATGACGCGAGCCATCGTCGTAAACTACCTTGGTGTGAGAGCCAAGCCTTACCCCACCAATTACACCTGCAGAGATGTAGATTCTGTCCTTACGTTTGTCGCCCATGGGCAGCTGGAACTCAAGGAGCAACGGAAGTGTTAGATGCGACATGGTGATTTTAGTCTTTTCTACCCTATAGCCAGCCTGAATGTAAGAGCTATCCGCAACGGTTACTCCATTTTCAACCTTAAGGGTTATGGGATTGGAGAAGTGGTAATCGTTAAACTCAAGACCCAATCCGGTTACCAGACCTGCCTTATCGGTTCCAAAGCCAATGCTATACTGGGTAAAGTTGATGTTGGTGTTCCATGAGCGTGCCTGCTTTAAATCCATCCAGGCTATATTGCCGGTTTGAGTCATGGACTGGTTCTTGTCCATAAACCCGTTAATACCCAGCTCAAAACCCGACCAGTGCCCCTTGAATTTTTTTACCTCTTTGTACTCAATAATATCATCGGACTTTTTGCCCTTTTCAGGTATTTCAATAATTGTTTTGTCCTTGGAATCAACAATTACCATCTTTTTCTTACCGAGCCTAACCACAACGGTATCGCCCTTGGCAGCCTTAATAGTATCACCCATGGTGTTAACCCAGGCCATATTATCCGAATCAACAGTAACAGCATTAACCGAGGTAATCGTGTCGATACGTTCCTCAATAATTGAATCGCCATCAACAACCTTTAAAACTTTGCGAACAATTACCATGGGTTGGTTATCGCTGAATGTTTTAGCACTTTGCTGTTTGAGCGTGTCGGGATTTTCGAGGTTTCGAAGTATGTCCTCCTTATTCTGTGCGCCAAGTTGGGTCATAACGGAAAACATCAATCCCACAAGTAAAAACTTTTTCACTGTTTTATCAGATTTAGTTTAACATTCGATTGTTTTACCATATGACGCTCGAATGTGAAAAATGTTACTGGGGTAGTTACCTAAAGTACCATGAACTAACAAATTCAACCAGGCTAATAAAAAATTTGTGGAATGATTCTGAAGACTCGGATTGATTCGGGAAAGAAACAAGATGTTTAACTGTTTTTTGTGTTTCTACTGACAAATTCGGGATTACTCCTCTTTTGGTAGAATTGTTGCCGAAACGGCCAACAGCCTCGATTCCACAACAATTTTTTTAGCCTGATTGCCATCGGTTTTCTTTACATCAACATTAATACCAACCGATTGGGCAAGTTTTTGTACGCCTTTAAGGGCGATATCGCCAATGGTAAGTCCCTTTACCTGCGGTTGTATCGATTTAGCTATCGTGGGACCTTGAGCTGTTGGGCTATTGTTTTTATTTATGTTGATATTGGGTTTCGCCTCCATCAGAACGGTTTTTGGAACCCGAGGTTCAATGGCTACTATCGGTTCAATTTCCTCTTCACTTATCCTATTAGTGATTTTGGGAACCGGATCAACAAGATCAACCTCAACTTTAGTGGTGGGGTTGGAATGTTGTAAGATAGGTTTGCGCCTTGGTTCCTGAACCGTGTTATTGTTTGGTTGGGTCGGTTCAAAAGTTTTTGCCTGTATATTCTCCCGTTCAGGGGTGTTGGTAGGGCTTTGATTTGCTACCAAGTTGCTGCTGTCCATCCTGTTAATAAGCAACGTGTTTATGTAGATTCCAATAAGCAGAACAGCCGCAATGCTTGCGGTTGCATAGGCAATGCGCGATATTGTTGGTGTAATACGGGAATGCTTTAGGCTGGCTTTCCTGGGGAAGGTTTCCGATTGGTTGGCTATTAGTTTGGTTTTTCTGTATAGGATTGAAAGGCTTGCAATTTCGGTGTGATTTTTTTTAAGCTCGTTTAGCCACATGGACTCCTGGGCCGTTAAGTCATTCTCCAGCTCGGCAATGCAAAAGTAATCGGCCTCGGTAATACTGCTTTCGGCAAAACTGGTAGAACGTTTAAGGGTTTCCTTGGCAAAGGGTATCGTAACCGGTGTTGGTGTAACTTTAATATCGGCTATGCCATCGAGTTCTTGGGCAACATCGAGATTTTGGCTGAGGAATGCCATGAGTTCATGGGTAAGCTCAGGGCTAAGCCTACCATCGATGTAATCGATGATAAAAAGTTCGTAGTTATTTCGGTTAATTGTCATAGCCCTAAATCAAATTATCGATACTTACCAGTTGCTCCTTCAGGAACAACCTTGCCCTGTAAATGTAAACCTTAACCTGCGACTCGTTAAGCCCTGTTATTTCGCCAATCTCCTCGTACGAGTACCCTTCGTAGTCACGAAGCAGGAGCACCGATTTCTTAATCTCCGGCAGCTTCTCAACAGCTTTATCAACTATCTCCTTGGCATCGGAATAACCGTTAGAGGTTGATGTTTCAAAAAATGCTTCACCTGCATACTCAAACTTTCGTTTTTCCTTCCTTATGCTGTCGATGGCAGCATGGTAGGCCGAGGTGAACAGGTACGATTTTGCCTTTGCAAAGTCCACCTCACGGTGCTTTACCCATAACCGCTCAAAGCAATCCTGAACGTTGTCCATGGCCAAATCGGTATTCTTTAGCATCTTCAGCGCAAAGCGGTATATGCTATCGGAGTATAAGTCAACGCATTTGTTAAACTCTTCGGCGGTCATGAACCGTTGTTTGGTTTTCCAACTTTCAAATGTACGACGATTAAACTTGACATAAGTTACAGGGGAAAGTAAAAAATTGTTTTGATCCAATCGCTTTCCATTTTAAAACGATAACTACCTTTGCAGTCAAACACCTGCTTTGAAAAATGGATACAAAAATAAATGTACTTTTACTTGGATCTGGCGGACGTGAGCATGCCCTGACCTGGAAAATCGCACAAAGCCCTTTTTTAAGCAAACTTTACATTGCACCGGGCAATCCGGGTACAGCCATTCACGGAATTAATGTGGCAATCAACCCGCTCGACTTTGATGCAGTTAAGCGATTTTGCCTAGAGAACCAAGTGGAATTGTTGGTGGTTGGCCCTGAGGAGCCACTGGTAAAAGGCATACACGATTCGTTTATTACCGATAGCAGTGTCCAGCATATACCGGTAATTGGCCCACAAAGAAAGGGAGCCATGCTCGAGGGAAGCAAGGATTTTGCCAAGGAGTTCATGTTCAGGCATGGGATCCCCACCGCTCAGTATAAAACCTTTACAGCGGAAAAGTTCAACCAGGCCAAAGATTTTCTGAAAACCCTAAATCCCCCATACGTTCTCAAGGCCGACGGCCTTGCTGCTGGGAAAGGAGTGGTTATTGTATCGTCATACGACGATGCATGCTTAAACCTCCATGAGTTTTTTGCGGGTAAATTCGGGACAGCAAGCCAGAAGGTTGTAATTGAGGAGTTCCTGAGCGGTATAGAGCTATCGGTGTTTGTGCTAACCGATGGCCTCTCGTACATAATCCTCCCTGAGGCCAAGGACTACAAGCGTATAGGAGACGGCGATACCGGGCCAAATACGGGAGGAATGGGGGCTGTGTCGCCTATACCATTCGCCAATAAGGATTTCATGAAAAAGGTTGAGGAGCGTATTGTAAAGCCTACCATAAATGGACTCAGGAACGATGCTATCCCTTACAAAGGCTTTATTTTTATCGGACTAATGAACGTCAATGGCGATCCTTACGTAATTGAGTACAATGTTCGTATGGGTGACCCAGAAACCGAGGTGGTAATACCCCGCATTAAATCCGACCTGCTTGCAGCCCTAATGGCCTGCTCACAGAATCGATTATCGGAAGTATCGCTTGAGGTTGATTCCCGAACAGCAACTACAGTAATTGTTGTTTCAGGAGGCTACCCCGGTTCATACGAAAAGGGCAAGGAAATTGCTATCCCTGAAAGTTTAGCTGATAATACCATCCTCTTCCATGCCGGAACGAGTTTAAGTAACGGAAAACTTGTTACTGCCGGTGGACGAGTTTTTGCCTGTTCGGCGCTGGGTAACAGCATCGACCAAGCCCTTGAAAAATCGTACACCCTTGCTAAATCCATCAAATTCGATAAGCTTTACTACCGAAACGACATTGGTAACGATTTAAAAAAACTGCAAAACCAATAGTATGCTTCTCAAAAGCGCCCAAAAATATCGATTCAGAGCATTAGTTTTCATTTTGCTACTCCTGTTTGCAACTTGGCTAGTTACCCTTTTGGGCAAATCACCAGGCTACTCATTCCTTTTCGACAGTTTTCCAATGCCGTTTTACCGTGCCCTAGCAAGCTATCTAAACCGTTATCCTTTCTGGCAAAATATCGTTTCCATTGCACTCTTTTTAATTTCAGCAATATACTTACTGGTGCTAAACAATAAGTACATTGTTTTAAAAAGTCGATCGTTCCAGCCAATACTGTTTTTTACACTTAGCTCCGCTGCCTTTTTACCCATACAGCGTTTAAACCCGGCATTGGTATCACTTTTCTTAGTGTTACTTTGTATCGACCATCTTTTCGCCATCTACCAAAACCGCGATCCGCTCGATAATCTTTTCAGAGCGGGATTGGCAGTGGGAGCTGCAACTTTATTTTATGGCCCCGCTGTGGTTATTGCAATTTGGGCCTTGATAACTCTTTTGGTACTTCGTCCATTTAGCCTAAGGGAATGGTTTGTGTTGATTTTTGCCTTTACGGTACCCTGGATCATCTACATGTCGGTGCTTTTTATTATTGACGTTGATATTCATAACCCTTACCATGCTTTTTTAACCAGTATTTTTACTGAGTGGGAACCAGCAATTGACGATAAAATTTTTTGGATTTTTGGAGGATTTTTAGCCTTTCCTTTTGGTGTTTCCATTTTTAGCGTCTTCCCAAAGTTGGCTTTTCAAAAAATTATTATTCGTAGGTATTACACCGTTCTGCTTCACCTGTTCATAATCGGCGTGTTAGCCTTTTTTATCATTCCCGGGGTTTCGTACGAAATATTCTACATTACAGCAGTCCCATCGGCATTCATTTTTTCATCGTACTTCAGCGATGCCAAGCCAAATTTCTGGAATGAGCTTTTACTCTGGTTGCCAATTTTTGGAGCAATTGTGATTCAGGTACTAATGATGGTGCAATTTTAGGTAGGTATTTAAATTGAGATTTTTCTTTGCAACAATATAGAGTGAATGAAATATGCCATAGTTGATATTGAAACATCAGGGGGAAGCTATCAGCGCGACAGGATTACAGAAATTGCCATTTACGTTCATGATGGCAATAGCATAATCGATGAGTTTAAGAGTTTGGTTAACCCTGAAACGCCTATTCCATACTACATCACCCGGTTGACAGGCATTACTAACGAGCTGGTTGCCAACGCACCTAGGTTTTTCGAGATTGCCCGCGATGTAGTATTGCTTACTGAGGGATGCGTATTTGTAGCCCACAATGCACCATTCGATTACCGGTTTATTCAGGCTGAGTTTAAACGCTTGGGCTATGATTATCACCGCGAAGTGCTCTGTACCGTTAAGCTTAGCCGACGGGTTTTCCCGGGGTACGGCTCATACAGCCTGGGTAACATTTGCAATACTTTAGGAATTGAAATTGATAATCGCCACAGGGCTGCTGGTGATGCACTGGCTACATCAAAACTCTTTGAGAAAATCCTTTTTGAAACTAACGGAGATTTTACCCCTTTTGTTAAAGCCAAAAGATAACATTTTATTACCCTTATTAGCTAAAACACGTTCGGTCAAAATTATCGGTTCAATCAAATTTTTTTTCAATATAATATCCTATCTTTACGTTTAGGAAACTATACCTACGAATAAAATGAGTATTCGTAAACTATACTCACATCCCTATTCAGCGATACTTGCTGCATTTCTTACGGCCAGTGTGTTCATTTTCATGTTTATCTACCTGGCAGTAAACCAGCGTAAACACATTTATGAATCGTCCAAGGAGGTCTCAAAGGAGGTGCTTCGTCAAACTGCTGGCGAAACCCAGCTCTATTTCACTGCAACCTATGTAGTTGCTAATTCAATTCAGCAACGGGCATTAATACTGAAGCAAAAAAATGGAACACGCAACGATATTAGGATCCTTTTAAAGGACGTTCTTACCAGCAACCCTAGTATTTTGGGGGCTTGGGTTCTATGGGAACCCAATGCGTACGACGGGAAAGATTCCCAGTTTAAGCAAAGTAATGAATTCCCTTGCAATGGACGTTTCGGCATAACATACTTTCGCAATAATGATACATTATACTCTGAGATCGTTCCATGCACCGATTACCAATCGTTCTTTTATACCGATGCAAAGCAGAAGCGCAGTGCGGTTCTCTCTGAACCTTACCTGTTCAGGTACACCAACTATAGCAATCTGTATTTTGGATGTACCATTTCCGTTCCAATAATGAGCGATACAACCTTCCTAGGTGTTGTGGGGGTAGACATAAACCTTAACTATCTACAGAATGTAATATCTGCAGTTAAACTTTTCGACACCGGTTTTTTATACTTGGTTTCCCCTAAAGGGTTAATTGTTAACTATCCCGACTCTACTAAAATTCGGAAAAATTTTTACCTCGAAGAAAGTAGAGCCGATAGTGCCTATACCGCTAGGGCCTTTATGGGAAATGAGGTTTCTGCTGAAACCTATTCAAACTACTTAAAAGAAAGAGTATTTCGTTTTTACAATCCAATTAACCTATGCCTGAGCGATAAACCCTGGATGGTAATTAGCGAAATACCTATCGAAAAAGCATCGTCACGTTCAAGGCAAGTGGTATGGGTGGCAACTTTTGTTATGGCTATTGGTATACTGCTTATTTTTTACCTCATTCTCAACATCTTTGAGCGCCGTAAATACCAGCAACGCATTGAGGATGCGCTCTGTGAGGCAGAGACACAGAAAGCCAATGCTGTTGAAAGTTTCAAAAACTACCTTGAAGTCTTCAACTCTACCAGCGAAGCTATTTTTATTCACGACGCCGAAACAGGAGTAATTATCGATGTAAACGACCAGATGCTTAAAATGTATGGATTACATAGCAAGGAAGAGGCAATTGGTAAGCATGTCGATGTTTTCTCCTCAGGAATTGAACCATACAATGCAAATGGGGCCCAAGAGCGAATAAAACAGGCCATAACCGCTGGAAGTGCTGTTTTTGAATGGCAAAGCAAACGATCCGATGGCTCAATTTTCTGGTCTGAGGTTTCGCTTAAGTTCACTTTTATTAACAGTAAAAAAACAGTGCTTGCTGTAGTCCGCGATGTTAGCGATCGGAAAATTGCCCAGCAAGCACTGGAGTACCGCGAGCGTAAGTTCCGTGAACTGGCCGATCTTCTCCCCCTGGTTGTGTGGGAGGTTGATTTGAATGCCTGTTTTACGTACGCAAACGATATGGGTTTTAAACTTTTTGGATATACCCATGAGGATATCGAAAAGGGTATATCCATTATTGACATGATAGCTCCCGAGGACAGGGTTAGGGTTGCACAAAATATTAAAAAACTTTTTATTGAAGGGAAAAATACCGACGAGGAGTACCTTGCCCTCCGAAAGGATGGGTCAGTTTTCCCAGTCAACATTTACTCTAGTGTAATTTACGAAAACAATATACCTGTTGGATTAAGGGGAATTCTAGTCGATATAACCGAAAATAAAAGGGCTGAACAAGAAATCAAGGAAAGAGAGCAGCTCTACAGAACTGTGGTTGAGAACCTGAATGAAGCGCTTATGATGGTTGATAACAACGACCAAATACTTTTTGTAAACTCACGTTTTAAGGAGATGTTTGGATATAACCTTGAAGAGGTAATAGGGAAAGTAGGATATAAGCTATTAATACCCGAAGAAAGGCAAAATGAAATAATTGAAGCCAATCAACAACGGAAAGAGGGATTAAAGAATGTATACGAAATGCAATTCAAGGCCAAAGATGGCCGGTTAGTCGATTGCATGGTTAGCGGTGCACCTGTTTACAATGCACAGGGTGCTGTAACTGGTTCTATTGGAGCAATAGTGGATATTTCCGAACTCCGAAAAGCCGAAAAAGCTTACCATGAAACCATGATGCTATTCGAAACCCTATCTCACATGTCGCCCGTAGGTATTTTCCGAACCGACGCTCAGGGTAAAACCACCTATGTTAACCCTAAGTGGTGCGAACTATCGGGCTTAACACCTGAGCAGGCAAAAGGCGATGACTGGATTAAGGCTGTTCACCCGGAGGATAGGCAAAGGATACTCGATGGCTGGTACCAACGGGTTAGCTTAGAAGAAAGTTCATCAACCGAATACCGATTCCTAAAACCCGATGGCACGGTGGTTTGGGTTCTGGGTTATGCTTTGCCCGAAAAAACTGCCGATGGAATCAATGGTTATATTGGAACCATTACCAATATCACCCAAATAAAACAAGCCCAGGAAAAACTTGAACGGAGCGAAAAGCGTTTCCGTGAGTTAACCGATTTGCTTCCGCAATCAATCTGGGAAATTGATCTTACAGGAAAAGTTACTTTTATCAATAAGTATGGGCTTGAAACCATGGGCTATACAATAGACGATTATAAAAAAGGTGTAATAATCTTTAATTCAATTGTTCCCGAAGAACGCGAAACGGTGTTGGAAAATTTCAAAAAACGATTAGGTGGCAAACTATCAAAAGGAATTGAGTACACAGTTCAGCGTAAAAATGGTGAACGATTTCCTGCCCTGGTATACTCATCGCCCATTACTGTTGACGGTAAAGTTGTTGGGTTAAGAGGTATCTCCATTGATATAAGTGAACCAAAGAAAACCCAGCATGAGCTCGAAAACTACAGAAACCACCTGGAACATCTTGTAAAAGAACGCACTGAGGAACTCGAAGCGGTAAACGAGGAGTTGACCTCTGCTAACGAGGCACTTTACAACCAGCGCGAAAAGTTAATTGAAACCCTACAGGAACTAAAGAACGCTCAGCAAACCCTAATCCAGTCCGAGAAAATGGCATCGCTTGGCTTGCTTGCCGCTGGGGTTGCACATGAAATTAACAACCCGTTAAACTTCATTCAGGGTGGTATTGTTGCCATTGAGGGTTACATCAACGACAAGTTTAAAACCCATAAAAACGATATACAACCATTAATTGATGCTATCAAGGAAGGGGTTAAACGCTCAGCCCAGATTGTCAGAAGCCTTAACCAGTATAGCCGTGCCGATTATACAAAACACTCAAATATTGATTTAAATAGGGTGATTGACAACTGCCTGGTACTCCTTTCCAATCAGTACCGCGATAGAATTGAGATTGTAAAGCATTACGATGAAAACTCAACCAGCATTTACTGTAACGAGGGTCAAATACATCAGTCGTTCATGAATATTCTCATCAACGCCATTCAAGCTATCGATGGCACAGGGAAAATAACCATAACAACAAAATCAACGGACAAAAAAAGTAAGGTGATTATTGAGGATACCGGATGTGGAATTGACCAGGAAAATCTGACAAAGATTTTCGACCCATTCTTCACCACCAAGGAGCCCGGGCTGGGCACAGGCTTGGGGTTATCCATCACCTACAACATCATAAAGGAACACAAAGGGAACATTAACATACACTCCGAAAAAGGGAAAGGAACAAAAGTTACAGTAGTTTTACCAAAAACAAGCTAGCCATGGATGCAACAGGAAACATTAGCGTGCTCCACATCGACGATGAGCCAACAAACATTTTGCTTTTTGAGGTAAACTTCCGCAAGTACTACCAGGTTATAAGTGCCCCTTCCGGTACCGATGGGTTAACAAAACTTACCCAGAACCCTAATATCGATGTTATTTTCTGCGATATGAAGATGCCCGGCATGAACGGGCTTGAGTTTGCCCGGCAGGCTGCAATGGTTAAGCCGGGAATACCATGTTTCATTCTAACAGGCTACGATATCTTGCCTGAAATTTACCATGCAATTAACGAGGGTTGGGTAAGCGGTTACATCCAGAAACCGTTTGAGGTTGACCAAATTATATCAGCAGTAAATAAAGTAACCCGAACAACCGCCGATTAGTACCACTTTTTCCGCATAAATATCAGCAAAGCAAATACCGATATAGCAAAAGATGCTATAAAAATACCCACAAAGGCCCACGGATTATTTTCTAGGAAATTGGGAACATTCATCCCATAAAAGCTAGCAATTACAGTTGGAATCATAAGTACAATGGATATAGAGGTCAGTCGCTTCATCACAATGTTGAGATTATTGGAAATAACCGAAGCGTATGCATCCATCATTCCGCTAAGAATGTCGGAGTAAACGCTGGTTGTTTCTTGAGCCTGTCGTAATTCAATCTCAACATCCTCTAGTAGCTCAGGATTATAGGTGTCGCGGTAGCTTCGCAGGTTTTTTATCCTGTGCAGCAGTATGTCGTTACCCTTGAGCGAAGTGGTAAAAAATACTAAACTCTTCTCAATGCGCAGCAGATCCTGTAACTCCTCGTTACGGATAGAGCGCTCCAACTGTTCTTCAGCTTCCTTAATGTCGTTGTTAATTTGCTTAAGGTATTTCAGGAACCAAACACTCGACGATAGCATGATCCTAAGCAGCTGATCGAAATGATCTTTGATTAAAATTCCCTTACGAACTGTGAATTGAATGAAATCAGGGATCACCTCGCAACGATAGAAACTAACTGACACAAATACTTCATCCTTAAAAATAATTCCAATAGGGACCGTAGTGTAGGGAATTTTTAGGTCGGCATTCTTATACGGTAAACGCATCAGGATAAAGAACCACCCGTTCTCATACTCAATACGGGGTCGCTCGTCAACGTCCTCAATATCGTTATAGAAAGCATCGGGCACCCCGAGCTCATCGAGCAGGTACCGCTTTTCCTCATTAATAGGATTTTCGACGTTTACCCAGCAGTAGGGTTCCCATTCGGCGGTTGGATGTAACCCAATGTCCCTTTTCCAGAATGAAATCATGTACTATCCCTCCAAAATTTTATAGAATAGAGGCATAGTACACTACCTCTATTCCGGGTTAATTATCAGGGTGATAATCGTCCATATTGAGTTTTGACTTTTTTAGACCATGCAAAGGTAATTTTTTTTTTGTTAAAAATTCCTTCCCTAAACTAATAAAAAAGAATCATTTTAGCGTGTAGCGTTCAGACAGATTCAAGATTCAAGATTCAAGGTTCCAAAACCTGTCCCGCGAAGCGGAATTCTATATTTAGTGTGCAGTGTACAGAGAGGTGGTTGGGGTTTAGGGTTTGGCTAGTTCAAGGATAAAGGATAAAGAGCCTGTCCCGCAAAGCGGGAATAAAGGTTAAAGGATAAAGAGCCTGCTCCGCTCTGCGGAGTTCAAGAGCCTGTCTCGCATTAGTGGGATTAAAGGTTGAATTCTAAGTTTTACCCCCTTGTTCGCGCGAGTTTTCAGACGCGTGCATTAACCGCCCTGTAAGGGCAAATCAACTTAGCCCAGGGTTTTAACCCTGGGTATTGAGTTATACAAAATAATTGGCGATGCACGCAACGCATAAACCAAAGAGCAAGAGCGAAGTGCTGCATCGCAAAAGGATAGCATTGCAAAGAGCGATTACCGGAAAACCACAAAAAGGAATAAAAGGGGTGAAGGTGCAAAGCGACGCTTCGGCGGTGCTCAGCATGACAACGGAGTAGAAAAAGTATGTGTTTTGTCATCGTCACGCCTTAGCGGGATTTAAGACTAATGAATAAAGGATAAAGGTTAAAATAAATTGCTTTGTTAGCGCACATCTCCAGACGCGTGCATTAACCGCCCTGTAAGGGCAGATCAGCTTAGCCCAGGGTTTTAACTCTGGGTATTGAGTTATACAAAATAATTGGCGATGCACGCAACGCATAAACCAAAGAGCAAGAGCGAAGTGCTGCATCGCAAAAGGGAAACATCACAAAAAGCGAATGCGGGAGAAACACACATAAGGGATAAACGTACAAAGAGATGCTTCGCCGGAATCTATCCCGATATATCGGGTCTCAGCATGACATGAAGGGGACGGGTCATCCCCGAACTAACAACCATTAACCATCAACTAAACATGTGCCACAGGGTTCACACGGTGTTGCACAGTGTTAATCTGCGTCATCTGTGTTCCATTCCAAGTTCCAAACAATTTCACAATTTATCTGTTTAATAAAAATTTTGATAGTCAACCTCATTTTTTTACTTGAATATACTCACCTTAAATTACACTTCGTATATTAGCTAAATGTTTGCATGAAAATTATCTATCTAAATATATCAATAATAACCTAAATTATTAAACCTATGATTATTGACAATTTGTTCTGGATTGTACCGATTGCATCAGGGATTGCCTTGGCGTTTGCCTACCACTTTTTTAGGCAAATGATGAGGGAAGATGAGGGTACTGACCTGATGAAAAAGATTGCACAGCACGTACGCACGGGTGCCATGTCGTACCTAAAACAGCAGTACAAGGTGGTGTTTATTGTATTCATCGTGCTGATGTTGCTTTTTGTATTCTTGGCATTTGGACTGGGAGTGCAAAACAAATGGACACCGTTTGCATTCCTAACCGGTGGTTTCTTTTCAGGTCTAGCCGGATTTTTTGGAATGAAAACCGCAACCTATGCCTCGGCTCGAACAGCTAACGCTGCTAAGAACTCCCTAAACCATGGCCTTAGGGTAGCATTCAGGTCGGGGGCAGTAATGGGATTGGTTGTGGTTGGTCTGGCAGTACTCGATATTTCCTTATGGTATCTGATCCTCAGCTACTTTATCGATGAGCCTGATCAATCGCATAAGCTAATCATCATTACCACCACTATGCTTACTTTTGGAATGGGTGCCTCAACCCAAGCGCTGTTTGCCCGCGTGGGTGGTGGTATTTATACCAAGGCCGCTGATGTGGGTGCCGACCTTGTAGGTAAGGTTGAGGCAGGAATTCCTGAGGACGATCCTCGTAACCCGGCTACTATTGCCGATAACGTAGGCGACAATGTAGGCGATGTTGCAGGTATGGGCGCTGACCTTTACGAATCGTATGCCGGTTCAATACTTGCCACAGCTGCTTTGGGTGCATCGGCTTTTGCAACAGTTAGTGTTGACATGCAGTACAAAGCAATACTGGCTCCAATGCTTATAGCTGCTATGGGTATTATTCTTTCAATTATAGGTATATACTTGGTACGTACCAAAGAAGGCGCAACCATGCGCGACCTGCTTCGCTCACTGGGCATGGGCGTTAACGTGAGTTCAGCACTAATAGCAATCCTTACCTTTTTAATCCTTTACTCACTAAGGTTAGAAAACTGGATTGGAATTTCGTTTTCTGTTGTAGTCGGTTTGCTGGCGGGTATTATTATCGGTCAATCTACCGAGTACTTTACCTCACACTCATACAAACCTACCCGAAGGATATCGGAGAGTGCCCAAACCGGACCTGCTACAGTAATTATTTCGGGTGTTGGCTTAGGTATGGTTTCCACATCTATTCCTGTTATCACCATTGCATTTGCCATTCTTATTGCTTTCCTTTCGGCAATCAATTTTGATGTTAAACACATGCTCGATGCGCAAAACATTCAGTTAGGCCTATACGGTATAGGTATTGCCGCTGTCGGAATGCTTTCTACACTGGGTATTACCTTGGCAACCGATGCTTATGGCCCAATTGCCGACAATGCTGGTGGAAATGCCGAAATGAGCAAACTCGGTCCTGAGGTTCGTAAACGTACCGATGCCCTCGATGCACTTGGAAATACTACTGCTGCAACTGGAAAAGGTTTTGCCATTGGTTCTGCGGCTTTGACTGCCTTGGCTCTGCTTGCTTCCTATATTGAGGAAGTAAAAATTGGCTTATTACGTATTGGCGAGAATATTTTGACATTACCCAACAGCGAAACAATCGATACCGCAAAAGCAACAATAGTTGATTTTATGGAATACTACCAGGTTAACCTGATGAATCCTATTGTTTTGGTCGGCATTTTTATAGGTGCAGCTATGGCATTTCTATTTAGTGGCTTAACCATGAAGGCGGTTGGCCGTGCTGCACAAAAAATGGTTGAGGAAGTTCGTCGTCAGTTCCGTGAAATTAAGGGTATCATGGAAGGTGAAGCCGAACCCGATTATGCTCGCTGCGTGGCCATATCAACCAAAGGCGCTCAGATCGAAATGGTGCTACCCTCATTGCTAGCTATTATTGTTCCAATTATTACCGGTATAGTTTTAGGCGTAGCAGGCGTTTTGGGATTACTTGCCGGTGGTCTTGCCGCAGGTTTTGTGCTTGCCATTTTCATGGCAAACTCGGGTGGAGCATGGGACAATGCCAAGAAATACATTGAGGAAGGCAATTTTGGGGGTAAGGGTTCCGATAATCACAAGGCAGCAGTTGTGGGCGACACTGTAGGCGATCCATTCAAGGACACCTCAGGCCCCAGCCTTAACATCCTTATCAAGCTCATGAGCATGGTATCAATAGTAATGGCAGGGCTAACCGCAGCCTTTAGCTTACTATAATACTTTTGCCGTAAAATCAAAAGACCCGGCGTAAGTCGGGTCTTTTTGATTGTGGTAAACAAGCAAAAATCATACCTTTGCCAAGAATCATAGAATAATTAATCTACTTAATGGTAAAGATTTCTGTGGTTATTATAACCCTAAACGAGGAAAGGAACATTGAGCGTTGTATTCGTTCAGTACAGCGTGTTGCCGATGAGATTTTGGTGGTTGATAGTTTCTCGACCGATAAAACCGAGCAAATTTGCAAGGAGTTGGGAGTTCGTTTTATTCAACATGAGTTTGAAGGATTTCGGGATCAGAAGAATTATGCCATATCGCAAGCCAGCTCCGATTACATCCTTGCTCTCGATGCCGACGAGGCCTTGTCCGTGGAGCTGGAAAAGGAGGTGTTTGATATTAAAAATAATTGGAAGTTCGATGGCTATAAGTTTATTCGCCTCAATAATTACTGTGGTAAATGGATGTTACATACCGATTTTTATCCTGAAAAGCGAATTAGATTATTCGACAGGCGAAAGGGTAAATGGCATGGAGCGAATATACACGAAGTGGTGAAAATGGCTCACGGTGCAACGGTTGCAACTCTAAAGGGTCATCTGCTTCACTGGCGTTACCGGTCGTACGAGGAGCATATCGACGAAATAAACCGTTACTCAACCATTTCGGCCAACGAGTACTATAAAATGGGAGTTAAGGCCGGTTATATTAAAATTCTTTTTCATACTTCATGGCGATTCATCCACTCCTATTTTATCCGGCGGGGCTTCCTATCCGGGTTTAACGGTTTATTCATCAGCTGCCTTTTGGCAAAACATTGCTTTGTAAAATACGCTAAGCTTCGCAAACTTTACAAAATAAATCGTAAAAGGCAACCCTACCCATTTATCAACCTCTTAAATATGCCAGTAGGCAATAAGCCATTGACCTCGGTTATAATAACCACCTATAACCAACCTGAATGGCTAAGGAAAACCCTTTGGGGTTTTGAACTCCAAACCGAAAAACGGTTTGAAGTTTTGATAGCCGACGATGGTTCGGGCGAGGAAACCAGACAGATTATTGAAGAGTTTAAAAGTAGAGGTATGCTGAATATTATACATGTTTGGCATCCCGACAACGGATTTCAGAAATGCCAGATACTCAACAAGGCAATCCTAAAAACAAATTCCGATTATTTAATTTTTACCGATGGCGATTGCATACCCCGTCGCGATTTTGTTGAGGTTCACATTAGCAATGCCAGGCGAGGAAAGTTTCTTAGCGGGGGTTATCTGAAATTGGTTAATTCGGTTTCCGCAAATATTTCTTATACCGATATACAAGAAGGGTCACCTTTCATTTCATCGTGGCTCAGGAAGAACGGACAACCGTTTACCTACAAATTTTTAAAGTTAACCCAAAACCCATTTGTACAAAAGCTATTAAACGCGATTACAACAACCAAGCCAACCTGGAATGGGCACAATGTAAGCGGTTGGAAAGATGATATTATTGCAGTAAACGGTTATAATGAGGATATGCAGTATGGCGGACTCGACCGGGAACTGGGCGAAAGATTAATGAATTTTGGGATTAAGGGGAAGCAAATTCGATATAGCGCTATTTGCGTCCATCTGGATCATCCTCGTCCGTACCGTACAAAAAGCACTTGGGAAAAGAATTACCGTATCAGAAAGGAAGTAAGAAAGAAAAAGCTGAAGTGGACTAAAAATGGTATTGATAAATATATACAACTGTGAAAAAGGAATTATTAGCCTCATTAATAATTTCAACCTATAAAAATACTGAGTTCCTAAAAGTTGTATTGAACTCAGTACTTGCTCAAAGCGATATGCGTTTTGAGATTATTATCTCCGAAGATGCAGAGCATGAACACGTTAAGACTTTTGTGGGGCAGTTTAAATCACCAGTTCCGCTTTACCACCTCACCCAACCAGATATTGGCTGGCGCAAGAACCTTGCCTTAAACAGAGCCATTGCAGCATCCAATACCGACTACTTAGTTTTTATTGACGAGGATTGCGTGCTTCATCCCCGATTTATGGAGTTCCATATTAAGTGGGCTGATAAAAAGACAATACTGGCTGGTAAAAGGATTAAACTTGATGCTTACTCATCAAAGCTCATCTTAGATGGTAAATTATCGGCTGATCGAATGAACGCTTATTTACTTTCAAACTACTTGTCCATAAGGAAAAACGGTGCGCGTTTCATTGAGGAAGGTTTTTTTATTAACCCAAATGGAGCACTGGCGTTTATTCCACGCCTTAGAACCATGCATCAGCTTAAAGGCTGTAACATGTCGTTCCCCAAAAGTGCCATATATGCAATAAACGGCTTTGATGAGGATTACTCTCGACCAGCCATAGGCGAGGATATCGATCTTACCTGGCGCTTTGCAAAAGCTGGCTATAAATTAAAATCGGTGCGAAATGGTGCCGTGCAATATCACCTGTATCATAAAGAGAACTGGAGCAATCAGGAAGAAAATATCAGGATGATGCTTGAAAAGCAAAAAAGAAACGAATTTATATGTAAAAATGGTTTAGTTAAACTGTAAGATGGAAAACAAGACAATAGTAGACGAAACAATTAAAATTTTACGCTTGAGTGGCATTATCCTTTACCCCACCGATACCATTTGGGGACTTGGCTGTGATGCAACCAACGAGGAAGCTGTTGCCAAACTAATGGCATTAAAAAAGCGTAGCGATAGAAAGGGTTTTATTATTTTAGTCGATTTGCCAGCCCGAATCCCTTCATATGTTGTCGATATCCCCGAATTGGCATGAGAACTTATTGAGCTTTCCGATAAACCGCTAACCATTGTTTTTGATAAGGGTAAAATCTTTGCCCCATCGGTTTATGGTGAAAAAGGGACTATAGCCATCCGTGTTACCCGGAGCAAATTCTGCCAGCAACTTATTTCAAGGTTTGCCCGCCCAAAAGTATCAACCTCAGCTAATATTTGCGGCTCACCATTTCCAAAAATTCGATGCCATTCCCCATGAAATAGTATCGAGGGTTGATTATGTGATTCCAGGGAATATCGATACCGAATCAACAGGGAAACCTTCGTCGATAATAGCCCTGGGCAAGGGCAATCAGGTTAGAATCATTAGAGAGTAAATAAAACTCCTGAAGGCCAGAAAGTTTAAACTGACTCGTTTTGGATATCCTCGTTCGGTGTACCTCCCTTTAGTTTATCGCTTTTTAGTTCGCCTTCGGCAATGTTAATGCCTTGCATAGAGGCTTGCTGTTCAGCTTCCTTTTTCGATTGGCCTATTCCTCGGCCAATCTCCTTCCCATTCCAGAGTAGTATGGCCTCAAATTGTGGCTTTTGCTTATTATCGCCGCAATCGTGGGTATCAAAAGCTACCTTTATGTGCAGCTTTTGGGCAATTTCCAGAATACGGCTCTTGTAATCGTGCTCAGTACTTTCAAGTTCTTCAAGGTTGATATGGCGTCGGAGGAAGTTGTTTACCACCACATCGCTGGTGAATTTGAATCCCTTATCTATGAACATAGCACCCACAATAGCTTCCAGTGCGTTCCCGTAAATATACTTTTGGTGGTTAAGGGCACCATTATTTACCTTCACCACCTCAGGAAGCCCTATACTGATTGCAAGCTGGTTCATGTTGTTCCGGCTAACTATTTTTGATCGCATTTTAGTGAGGAAACCTTCGTCGCTATTGCGGAATTCTGCAAATAGGTAGTCGGCTACAATGGCATCGAGGATGGCATCGCCAAGGTATTCCAACCTTTCATTATCAACCTTTTGGCCAGGC
The DNA here is from genome assembly GCA_011045955.1 of Bacteroidales bacterium. GTDB lineage: Bacteria > Bacteroidota > Bacteroidia > Bacteroidales > Tenuifilaceae > Tenuifilum. The sequence goes on from DSBV01000126.1 coordinate 57,596, forward strand.
GATATAATAAGAGAAACTGACCTGTGAACCAGAGCCAGCTTGTAAACATCCAGATTATCAGGGGCAAACCCCAAAATTTTTTTAAGATTCTGATAAAATTCTTTATCGGCGGCCGTTAAGCGTAACCGACGTATGGGTTTACTTAAGAATTTTAACACGTTGAAATACTACATCTTTTTAACGATGATGGATGCGTTATGCCCACCAAAACCGAAGGTGTTACTTAAAGCAGCACGAACAGTTCGCTTTTGCGCAACATTTGGTGTTAGGTTAAGCTTGCTGTCAATTTCAGGATCAACCTCATTTAGGTTGATGGTCGGTGGTATTACATCTTTATAAACGGCCATAACAGCAGCAAGAGCATCAATGGCACCGGCAGCACCAAGCAGGTGGCCCGTCATCGATTTTGTTGAACTAATGTTTAACTTGTAGGCATGCTCACCAAAAACCTGGATAATGGCTTTTGCTTCGGCAATATCGCCAAGCGGAGTAGCTGTACCGTGAACGTTAATGTAATCGATATCCTCAGGTTTCATGCCAGCATCGCGTAAGGCATTTTCCATAACCTTACGGGCACCAAACCCCTCGGGGTGAGGTGCTGTCAGATGGTAAGCATCGGCCGACATACCGCCGCCTGCCAGCTCACAGTAAATCTTAGCCCCACGGGCTTTAGCATGCTCATACTCTTCCAGGATAAAGCAACCTGCACCTTCGCCCATTACAAAACCGTCACGGGTTGCATCGAACGGACGCGATGCGGTTTTGTATTCGTCGTTATTTGTTGATAACGCTTGTAGTGCGTTAAATCCTGCTACACCTACCTCGTTAACTGAGGCCTCGGAACCCCCGGTAATTACCACGTTAGCCTTGCCAGTTCGGATTACATCGAGAGCACAAATAATGCCGTTGGTTGCCGATGCGCAAGCCGATACGGTAGAGAAGTTTGGTCCACGGAAACCGTACTTCATGGATATATGCCCGGCTGCTATGTCGGCAATCATTCGGGGTATGAAAAAGGGGCTAAATCGGGGTGTTCCATCACCACCGAAATAGCCTCTCATTTCCTCGGTAAGGGCTTGTAACCCCCCTATACCCGATGCCCAAATCACTCCGGCCATATCGAGGTCAATGGCCTCGGGGTTAAGACCTGAATCCTTCATGGCTTCTTCAACTGCCACCAGCGCAAATTGTGTGTAAGGATCGAGCTTTTTAACCTCTTTGCGATCGAAGTAGTTATTTGGGTCAAAATTCTTTACCATGCAGGCAAATTTGGTTTTGAACTTCGACGTGTCGAAACTTGTGATAAGTTCACAACCACTAACTCCATTCTCGAGGTTGACCCAGTACTCCTGGATGTTATTCCCAAGGGGGTTAATGGTTCCAATACCTGTTACAACAACACGTTTCATTTCCATAAAAGTGAGTTTTAGTTAAAACCAAATTTGCCTTACGGTTAATAATTAATTACTTGCTGTGCTCTTCAATGTACTTGATAGCATCACCAACGGTGCTGATCTTTTCAGCTTCCTCATCGGGAATAGAAAGGTTGAATTCCTTTTCGAATTCCATAATCAGCTCAACGGTGTCAAGTGAATCGGCACCAAGATCGTTGGTAAAACTAGCTTCAGGAGTTACTTCGTTCTCATCCACTCCAAGCTTGTCAACAATGATCGACTTAACTCTAGTTGCAATGTCTGACATAGTTTTAAAATTTAGTTAGTAAATTGAGTTTTCATATCACAAAGAAATACTTATTTTCACCTGAAAACAAATCAGATGTCAAAAACGTGGCAAAAGTAATTTTTTTGTTCATATTTTTGACGCTTGTTAACAATTTTTTTTTGACAGTCGTTTAAATTGATGTTTTATTTTATTGATTATGTGCAACATAGCAATTTTTGCATCGGGATCGGGTTCTAACGCCGAGAATCTTGCCAAACACTTTTTGCCTAATCCTAAGGTTAAAATTACACTTACCGCCTCAGAAAACCCAAATGCATTTGTGCTGCAAAGAGCCAAGCGTTTAGGAATACCAACATATAGTTTTACCATGAATGAGCTCAGGAATGGGATAGTGCTGAGTAAGTTAATTGAGCAAAAAATTGATTTTATTGCATTGGCTGGCTTTTTGAAAATGGTTCCCGTTGATATGGTCAGGCATTTCAACAACCGCATTGTGAATATCCATCCCGCACTACTTCCCAAGTATGGCGGTAAGGGCATGTATGGCGATAGGGTTCATAAAGCGGTTATTGCAGCGGGGGAAACGGAATCGGGGATAACCATTCACCATGTAAATGAACACTACGATGAGGGCGATATAATTTTTCAGGCAAGCTGCCCGGTTTTACCCAACGATACACCCGAAACCCTGGCTCAAAGGGTACATGAACTTGAATGGCTGTATTACCCTAAAGTCATTGAAACACTTTTAGAGAAATTGGGTTAGTCCTCAAGGATACGTTTCCCAAAGTTTACATGCAAACCAAGCGAGATGGTTACTAATTGATTATCCCAGTACCGTTGGTCGTAGCCACGGAGAGGGAATGAAAAACCAAAACATCCCACAAGTCGAATACTCTTGTAACCAATCTTACCCACAATTCCGGGTTCGTAGAACCAGTTTCTTTGAGGGCCAATGTCAACCAACGACAGTCGGTTTACCACGCTGAAGTCGAGCCAGTCGTTACAAAAACCCAAAGCGGGTTGTATGAACCATCGGCTATAGGTAATGTCGGGTGTCCCGTTCCAGGTGATATTCCTGAAATGGGCAGGAACTTGTCCAACACCTCCTCCTGCATAGATTTCGAATATACCCATATCGCTAAATCGCTCGGTGTAACCAACTGCTCCTTCAACAAGAGTTCTTTTTTCTGTTATCTCTGTATCACCCTCAGTTTTTTTATCCTGCTGATATTGTCCATTAACCATCAGTCCAATATTATCGGTGGCTGCAATTGCAGTTTGAACTTCAAAACCTGCTGAACCACCCCAAACATTGAGTTGGGCATCACCCCTGTTACGAAGCAAGGGGCTGTTGAAGGTATTTGGTACATAGGCAATTTTACAGGCTGGTAGTACTAGGAAAAAGGCCAGTAACCTAAACAAACTCGCAATGATTTTTTGATTCATCCTTTCTTGAAGCTTTTTGAGCAAGTTAATCTAATACTTTCTATTTGTCAATACTTTATCCAAAACGCCATGAATTAAAAAATTCAGCTGGGATATAAAAAAGGGAGGCGGAAACATTTTGAGAGGAACTAAAATCACTTCACGCATTCGTAATAAATTTTTCATGTAGAAAAAATATATTTAAAAAAGCCCATAAAATGGGCCTTCCAGAGTAAGTCGCTAATTTTTAGTTAAGTTCCCTTATTTTTTTTGCGAATAGAGTTGATTTTTTCATTTATTAGATTATATTCGCAAGTGATAAGCCTTTATCGTTCAGAGCAAAACAAATGAGATAGCACTATGCCTTACCGCCGACTGCCAAACACCGATAGTGCACGTTTGCGTGCGCTTAAAGCAGCCTATAAAATGGGCAAAAGCACCCACCCACAGGAATTAGCCTTTTCGCAGGCAACGTTTTCAAAGGTTGAACTATTTATAAACTCATTCGAAAAGGCTATAGCGCACTATAAGGCGGCATACGATACCCAGGTTGAACGGAGCAAGGATTACCAGCAACTGGTAAAAAAGGCTAGATTATATCTTTCGCATTTTATTCAGGTGGTAAACATGGCAATTGCCCGAGGAGAGCTACAACCAGCAGTGCGTGAACTTTACGGTATGGACATTGATGAATCAAAATTACCCTCACTCAATACCGAAAAGGACTTAATTGAATGGGGCAGAAAGATAATTGAAGGTGAAATGGCCCGCACCCGTAAAGGAATGCCCCCAATTACCAACCCCACCATTGCTGTTGTTAAGGTGCGCTACGACCAGTTCCTTGAAGCCCATAACTACCAAAAAGTGCTCCAACACAATACCCAGCGTATGCTAGATGGTCTAAATGAACTCCGCAAAAAAGCTGATGAAATAATCCTAACCATCTGGAACGAAGTGGAGGAACACTTCAAAGACCTTCCGGATGAGGAGCGCAGGGGAAAAGCTACTGCATACGGTTTGGTTTACGTTTACAGGAAAAACGAAATTAATGGGTTATCGCTACTCGATAACGCTATCCCCCGTTTGTTTTAGTTCGCTGTTCCGTTCAAACTTCCTTTTAATGCTTGCTATAAGCAACGAAGTTACAGCTAGGCTAACAAGCCCAAGTAACCAGAGGTCGCTTAATCCGCCAATATCCTCAATTCTTTCATCAACAGTCCCCATACCAAGTAGCATATAGCCCGTGGCAGCAATAGCATTATTAAAGAAATGAGCAGCAATGGGAACCCAAATGCTTCCTGTTACCTCCAGTAGGTATCCAAACGCCACCCCCAGGGCAAAACGTGGTATAAATCCTTGAAACTGCATGTGAATGGCACTAAAGAGTGCCGCTGCAATTATTATCCCTATCCAGCGCGAACGAGTTAGTTCAACAAGCCTCCGTTGAAGTATTCCTCTGAAAATAAGTTCCTCGCCTAAGGCAGGGAGTATGGCTATAATAAAAATATTTATCAGGTAAACACCAAAATTTTCGGTTATCAGAAATGCTTTTGTAAGAGCCTCGGCCTTCTCTTCCATCTCTACCATCCAATCGCTCATGGGGAACAGTTGGTTGATGGATGCCAAAAGGTTTATACCCGGTAGCGCGATTAATACAATCAACAAGGTTTTGAGAATGGTATTGAATTTAACCGTCTGGAAGCCTAAGTAATGCCAAGGTTTTTTTGAAAAAAGAAATGCCGAAAAAATGGCTGGAACTATGAAAATGCCTATGGTTTGAAGGCTTTGTATTAGTTTTAGAGCATTTATATTGCTTAGGTTGTTTCCTAAAACCACCTGAACTCCCGATACACCAAAAATTAAGCCTAAAAGCAATAATCCAACCAACGAAAAGACCACAGAGCTGAAAAAAATGATTGCTCCCAAAATCACCATCTTTCCAATAACTGATTTTGATTCAAAAGACCCATGTTCCATAAATAAAAAATTTCTACAAAAGTAATTCATATCAGCTTTCACCAAAGACATTAACCGTTTTCTTTTGATATTTTTGCAGCGCAAAACCACAAGAATGAGAATAGGGAGTGTTGAGCTAGGCGATAAGCCAGTAATGTTGGCGCCAATGGAAGATGTTACCGACCCATCGTTCCGCTACATGTGCAAGCACTTTGGTACCGATATGATGTACACTGAATTTATAAATGCCGATGGTCTTATCCGCGATGCCGTAAGCAGCGTGGCAAAACTTAATATATTTGACTACGAACGTCCCATTGGTATTCAGCTTTACGGCCATATTATTGAGAGTATGGTTGAGGCTGCCCGGGTTGCTACCGAGGCAAACCCCGATGTTATAGACATTAACTTTGGTTGCCCAGTTAAAAAAATAGCCAATCGCGGCGCAGGTTCGGGAATGATGCGCGATGTTCCCAGAATGGTTGAAATGACCCGTCGCATTGTTGAAGCCACCCACATACCGGTTACAGTTAAAACTCGCCTGGGCTGGGACGACCAAAGTAAAAACATTGTAGAAATCGCCGAGCGCCTTCAGGATGTTGGCATCAAAGCCATAACCATTCATGGTCGCACCCGAGCTCAGCTTTACACAGGTAAAGCCGATTGGACACTTATAGGCGAGGTAAAAAACAATCCGCGAATGCATATTCCCGTTATTGGCAATGGCGATATCGATGGCCCCATAAAGGCCAAGGAAATGTTCGACCGCTATGGGATTGATGGGATTATGATTGGACGCGCCACCTACGGCCGCCCATGGATTTTTGCCGAGGTAAAGCATTACCTTAAAACTGGAGAACTAATGCCCCCCCTCGCAACAGTTCAAAAGGCAGAAATTGCCCGCATGCACTTTGAACGCTCGCTCCAGGTTAAAGGAGCTAAAACCGGTATGCTTGAAATGCGAAGGCATTTTGGTTCATACTTTAAAGGGCTCCCCCACTTCAAGGAAATCAGGCTAAAACTATTAACCACCCTTGACCCCGAGGAGGTTTACTCACTCCTCAACCTAATTATTGAACGCTACGGCGACTATGTGGTTGACGAATCCGTTAACCCTTCGCCCTGGGCCAATAAGCAAGACTAGTGCGCCTCGAGCCAGTTGCTACCAGTACCAATCTCCACCTCTAGGGGGACACTTAGCGTGGCTGCACCCTCCATGCATTTCTTTACAATTGCTTTTACTTCATCCAGTTCCGGGCGATAAACATCGAATATCAACTCGTCGTGCACCTGAATTATCATTTTCGACTTTAGCCTGCTACTCTTAAACTCCTCGTGTATCCTTATCATCGCCATTTTGATGATATCGGCCGCAGAGCCCTGAATAGGAGCATTTATTGCGTTTCGCTCGGCAAGTCCCCGAACAACCTGATTGTTGGAGTTGATATCGGGCAAGTAGCGTTTACGTCCAAAAATGGTTTCAACCCATCCCCGCTCACGAGCCTGCGAAACGCATTTTCCCATGTACTCCTTCACTCCCTTGTAGGTTGTAAAGTAGCCATCAATCAGTTCCTTTGCTTCGGTTCTTGAAATACCTAACCGCTGCGATAAGCCAAAAGCTGATATGCCGTAAATCATTCCAAAGTTGGCCGTTTTGGCTTTGCGGCGTTGGTCGGCAGTAACCTCATTCAGGGGTATCCTGAAAATTTTTGCTGCGGTTGCTGCGTGTATATCCTGCCCTCTTTCAAATGCCTCGAGCATGGCGGGGTCGGCACTCATATGCGCCATTAGGCGCAGCTCTATCTGGGAGTAGTCGGCCGATAGTAAAAGGTAATCGCCCTGCGATGGTATGAAGGCCTTGCGTATTTCTCGTCCATTCTCATCGCGTATGGGGATATTTTGAAGGTTAGGGTTGTTTGAACTCAGCCTTCCTGTTGAGGCCACTGCCTGGTTGAACGAGGTGTGTATTTTCCCTGTTTTTGGATTTACCAGCGTGGGCAAGGTTTCAACGTAGGTTGAAAGAAGTTTCTTGATGCCTCTAAACTCCAATACTTTGGAAACGATAGGATGGGCATCGATATACTTTTGGAGTTCCTCCTCGTTGGTTGAATACTGCTTGGTTTTAGTACGCTTGGCATCGGACGAAATCTTTAGCTTTTCGAACAAAACCTCACCCAACTGCTTAGGAGACGAAATGTTTAAATCGGGTGTCCCAGCCATTTGACGTATCTCATTTTCGAGTTCCGCAAGCTGAACCGAAAGAACTTCACCGTAATCTTTCAAACTTTTTATATCGAGCGATACACCATTGCGCTCCATGTGAGTTAACACCTCGATTAGCGGTGCCTCGAGGGTGAAGTAAAGATTGGTTAAACCTTGCTCCTGGAGCCTGGAAAACAGTATATGCTTGAGTTGCAAGGCTAAATCGGCATCCTCGCAGGCATACCGGGTAATAAGCGAGGAATCAACGTTTCGCATACTACCCTGCTTGGAACCCTTTTTGCCAATAAGTTCCTCAATGCTGATAGGTTTATAGTTCAGGTAGATTTCTGACAGGTAGTCGAGGTTATGTCGTGAATCGGGCTCCAACAAGTAATGGGCAAGCATGGTATCGTAGAGATGTCCCCTAATATCAATTCCATAGCTGAGTAGCACTTGCATATCAAACTTAATGTTCTGCCCAACCTTAGCGATAGCTTTGTTGCCAAAAATACTGGCAAACTCCATAACTACCTTTTGGGCCTCGGTTGGGTTCAATGGAACAGGCACCCACCATGCCCTCCGCAACGATGTTGAAAACGATAAGCCCACCAGTTCTGCCGATATTGGGTCAAGCCCCGTTGTTTCAGTATCAAATGCAAATTCACCACTCTTTTCAAGTTCCTGAATCAAAACCTTTCGCTCCTCAGTGGTTTGGGCTATGTGGTAATCCACTTCAAAATCGTTGATGGTTTTTAAGTTGATAACGGGTTTGGCAGTTTCGGCGGGCGGCGTATCGAAAAGCGAGCCCTGAACGTATTGGGGTTTTTCCTTTTTGGGCTCGGCAACAAACTCCTTGAGTAACGACCTAAACTCTAACTCCTCCAGAATGGGCACCAGTTCCTCGGTTTTGGGTGGCTGAAGGGCAAGGTCTTTGTCAATATCAACATTTAGAGGGATATCGGTAACAATGCTCACCAACTTGCGGTTAAGCGGAATGATATCGCGGGCTGCTTCAAAGTTTTCCTTCTGGACAGGGCTCAGCTTATCGAGATTTTGAAGCAAATTATCGATACTACCAAACTGCGATATCAGCTTTGCAGCAGTCTTTTCGCCCACCTTGTTAACCCCCTTAATGTTATCGGACGCATCGCCCCAAAGAGCAAGAATGTCGATAAACTGCTTGGGATTTTGTATGTCGTAATCCTTACAGAATTGCTCAGCCGTTACAATGTCCATATCGTTACCGCTCCTGCCAGGCTTGGCAATAATAATATTCTGGTTCAGGAGCTGACCATAATCCTTATCGGGGGTCATCATTATCACCTCAAACTCGTTGGGGTTGGCCTTAGTGGCAAGGGTGCCAATTACATCGTCGGCTTCAAAACCCTTCTTCTCGATTATTGGAATGTTAAGAGCTTTAAGCAGATTTTTGATAATGGGAACCGAAGCCTTGATATCTTCGGGTGTCTCATCACGCTGAGCTTTGTAGTCGGGGTATATGTCGTTCCTGAAAGTTTTCCCCGACACGTCGAAAGCTACCGCCACATGGGTTGGGTTAAACTTTTTAATGGCATCGAGCGTAGCCCTTATAAACCCGTAAATAGCCGAAGTGTTAAGCCCTTTACTGTTGCGCATGGGGCGATTGATAAAGGCATAGTATGCCCTATAAATCAGGGCGTAAGCATCGAGTAGCAGTAAGCGTTTCTTCATGGTTCTGGGAAACGGTTATTGGTTATCGGACGCATACCATTCAGCATACGATGTGGCAGTCTCGTTTAGCTTAAGGTGATGTAGCGTTACTTTGTCAGGAAGATTAGCCATAATAATATCGGCAAAGTAATGAATCATGTTCTCGCATGTGGGTTGGAAAGGCAAGGCCTCAATGCGGTTAAAACCTGCCTCGGTAAGCTTTGTATGTGTTGGCGTGTTAGCCATAACCGCCACCGCATGGTCGAATCTGTCAACTATGAGCGGATTAACAATTCGCTTAAGGTCGCCAAAGTCCATTACCATTCCCAATTTAGGATGGCCTGGAATATCAATGGGTTCTCCTATAACGGTAACCGTAAGGATATATGAATGCCCATGCATATGACGACATAGGCCGTCGTAGCCCTCAAGGGCGTGGGCCATTTCGAATCTAAACTCTTTGGTTAATCGGATTTTTGGCATGTTGGTATAATTCAAAATTCAAAATTCAAGATTCAAGATTCAAAATTCAAAATTCATAAACATGCCTGGCTTAAAGGCGTTTAAGATTTTTGAGTCTGCTCCGCTTTACTGTTTAAAGGTTAAAAACATTGCTATTCACTAAGTTTACAATTCGTCGCCAACTACTCTTGTCATCACAAATACCCCACAAACATCCTCGGAATCGTAGCTGTGACCCACAATCTTTTTTTCATGGGTATAAGTACCCTCAAGCACATCGAGGTTGTAGTTCGGAATGGAAGTTCCATCTGGATGCATCACTTCCAGGCCTTTTAGAACAATAGTGTGACCCTGAACGCTACCCTCAACCATTTGCCTTACCATAAAGGGTTCTTCATCCTCAATACACTCCTCGTACTCAAGGTATCCTACAATAATATCACCTTTTTGCTCCAAATAGGCAAAACCCTTATCGGTACCGCACTCAAACTCTTCAGTAAATGTCCATTTCCCTGTTAAGCTATCCATGTATAAAAAATTCAATTTTTACAAAGATAGTGAACGCAAACTCAAAGTCTTTGTTTATTGAGTAAATTTACGCAAATTGATAAACCATTTCAACTTTACTGTCATGAAGTTTATTGGAGCCCATGTAAGCGCGGCAGGTGGGGTTGAGAACGCCCCCATAAATGCCCATATTATAGGTGCCACAGCGTTTGCACTTTTTACAAAGAACCAACGCCAATGGGTAGCCCCGCCACTCACCCAGAAGAGCATTGATACTTTTAAAGCAAATTGCGTAAAGAATGGCTACACACCTGCTCAAATACTTCCGCACGATAGCTACCTAATTAACCTTGGCAACCCCGATAGGGAAGCCCTTGAAAAATCGCGCAATGCATTTCTTGATGAGATGTTGCGCTGCCAGCAACTTGGTCTCGATAGGCTCAACTTTCATCCGGGCAGCCACTTGAATAAAATTACCGAAGAGGAAAGTCTTCTGCTCATTGCCGATTCAATTAATATGGCTTTGGAGCGCACACAGGGAGTAACGGCGGTAATTGAAAACACGTCGGGTCAGGGAAGTAACCTGGGCTACACCTTTGAGCAAATAAGGTTTATTATCGACCACGTTAACGACCAATCGCGTGTTGGGGTTTGTATTGACACATGCCATGCCTTTACGGCCGGGTACGATATATCGACACCCGAATCTTTTGCTAAAACGTTTTCACATTTCGATAAAGTGATTGGTTTTAGATTCCTTAAGGGCATTCATCTAAATGATACCAAGAAAGGTTTAGGCAGCAGGGTTGACCGCCATGAAAACTTAGGCGAAGGAATCTTGGGATTAGAGCCGTTCCGGCTCATTATGACCGACCCACGCTTTAATGGAATCCCCATAATCCTTGAAACACCCGATAAGTCGCGCTGGGCTGAGGAGATAAAAATGCTAAAAGGGCTTGAAACAACTTAGTTGGAATTTATTTCCGTTTCTAATTACTAAAGAAACAGGCCATGGAATGTCCATGGCCTATGAGTATGAATTTGAAAGATGCTTTCTGTTACCAACCCAGCACGAAGGCAAAAATTAGAGGCGCCACAATGGTAGCATCGGACTCAATTATAAATTTTGGGGTATCGATATTGAGTTTCCCCCAGGTAATTTTCTCATTGGGAACTGCACCCGAGTAAGAACCATAACTGGTGGTTGAGTCGCTGATTTGGCAGAAGTAACTCCAGAAAGGAACTCCGGTTATCCCTAAATCCAGATGGAGCATGGGAACCACACAAATAGGGAAATCGCCAGCAATGCCACCACCAATCTGGAAGAATCCAACACCCTCAGTGCCGGCATTCTTAGTGTACCAGTCGGCAAGGAACATCATGTACTCAATACCCGATTTTACGGTTGAAGGTTTAATCTTACCATTGATGCACTGCGCTGCAAAAACATTTCCCAAAGTTGAATCCTCCCATCCAGGAACTACAATTGGAAGGTTTTTTTCGGCAGCAGCTAACATCCAAGAGTTCTTAGGATCAATCTCGTAGTATTTTTCTAACTCCCCACTGCAAATTAGTTTATACATGAATTCGTGAGGGAAATATCTCTCTCCTTTGGCATCAGCCTCTTTCCAAATTTCAATGATATATTTTTCAATTCTACGAAAAGCTTCCTCTTCGGGAATACAAGTATCAGTAACCCTGTTTAATCTACTTTGATACAACTCCCACTCCTGCTGTGGAGTAAGGTCGCGGTAGTGCGGAACTCGTTTGTAGTGGTTGTGAGCAACCAGGTTCATTAAATCCTCCTCAAGGTTAGCACCGGTACACGATATGATTTGAACCTTATCCTGGCGTATCATTTCGGCTAAACTGATACCAAGTTCAGCGGTACTCATGGCACCGGCCAGGGTAATCATCATCTTCTTGCCGCTCTCAATGTGAGTTTTGTAAGCCTTGGCTGCATCAACTAGGGTTGCTGAGTTGAAATGCAGGTAGTGCTTCTCCATGAACGAGGTTATTGGTTTACTGCTGTTCATTGCTAATAGGTTTATAGTTTAACACATTGTGAGTATTCTATTTCATAGGAATTTTCTCAACCCTACGGGTATGACGGCCACCCTCGAACTTAGCATCAAGAAAAGCCTTTACTATTTTTTTGGCCTCGCTAATGCTAACAAATCGGGCGGGAATGGCACAAACATTAGCATTGTTATGCTTGCGGGCAAGGGTAGCAATTTCTGGTAACCAGCACAATGCCGACCGTACCCCCTGGTGCTTATTGGCTGTAATTGATACTCCATTGCCGCTACCGCAAAGCAAAATACCTAACTGGTAATCGCCCTTTTCAATGGCTGTTGCCAAAGGGTGTGCAAAATCGGGATAGTCCACACTGTCTTCACTGTGTGTTCCAAAATCCCAAACATTGTAACCTAACTCTGCAAGGTATTTCTTTAACTCTTCCTTGGTTGTGTACCCTGCATGGTCCGATGCTATGACAAGCGTTGGTTTACTCATATAAACAATAGATTCAATATTTCAGATTCAATATTCCAGATTTAAGATTCCAGACTTAAGAACCTGCTCCGCGAAGTGGGGACCTGCTCCGTTCTACGGAATTCATAGCTTTTCCACATTCTGAATCCTAAATTCTGAATTCTCAACTAATAATTACCTTTGCAAAGATAGTTTGTTTTTATGGTTTACACACAAACATTTAACTTTGCTTAATCAATCTAATAAATGGCAGGAATTTACATACATGTTCCGTTTTGTAAGAAAAAATGCAACTACTGTGACTTTTACTCGGTGGGCGAAGCTAAAATGGATAACCATTTTACCGATTTTGTGCTTAAAGAACTCAACCTTAGGAACCCTTTAATAGCTGATAGAATAGTAAAAACCATTTACTTTGGAGGTGGTACACCATCGCTATTGCCTGTGGGCAATATCAAGAGAATTATTTCCGGTTTAGGTGATTTTTTTGTGGTTGACCCCAATGCAGAAATCACCATTGAGGTAAACCCCGACGATGTTACCCTTGAGCTGGCTGAACAATACCACGCAATTGGCATCAATAGGGTAAGCATTGGCGTTCAGTCATTTAACAACAATGAACTGGTTTTTCTTGGCCGACGACACGATGCCAGTAAAGCAGTGGAGGCTATTCGCATATTCAGGGCAGCGGGTATTGCAAACATCAGCATCGATTTAATTTATGGACTTCCAAATTCAACTTTGAAAAGTTGGGAACACTCGTTAAATGTTGCATTTGGGTTAGATATTCAGCACCTATCGTGCTACCACCTTACCTACGAGGAGGGAACCCCGCTTACCCGAAGGGTAGCCAAGGGAGCTGTAATGCCCCTTGATGAGGAGATGAGCAAAGCCCAGTTCGATTTGTTACGCGAATTGTCCCATGCAAACGATTTTGTTCATTACGAAATATCGAACCTGGCAAAACCTGGCTATACCTCAAAACACAACAGCGGTTACTGGTTGGGCGAAGAATACCTCGGTTTAGGGCCATCGGCTCACTCATTCAACAGGTCAATGCGATGGTGGAATCCATCGTCAATTACCGGATGGGGAAATGAAGTTGACTCAGGCAACTTCCTAAAAAACACGGAAGCCATTGATGAGGCTATTCAATTTAATGAACTTTTGATTACTCGCCTTCGGACCATGTGGGGTGTAAACCTTAACGAGGTTGCGAATGGCTTTTCAATCGAAATATACAACCATCTTCGCAAAAAAATCATACCCTTTACCAAGTCGGGTAAAATAATTATGGAAAACAACATCCTTAAAATTCTACCTAACCATTACTTTGTGAGCGATTCCATTGTGGCTGAATTACTTATTGTCTAAATTACTGGCCTTTATTTGGAAAAATTTTTGCAACCATTGAGCTGGTATATTCGTTTTATTATATTGCAGGATTATTTAAATTTTAAACTGATGAAAAAGATTTTGGCCTTACTCTTTATTTCTTTTTCTCTAGCAGCTATTTCGCAACCAAAAAAAATCACGCTGCTAACCGATGGTATTAAAGAGGGAAAGGTTATCCCTGAAAAATTCTACGCTACCTCGCAGAGTGAATTCCGTTTAAGCATTAAAATAGATGAACTAAACTGGGATAAACAACTAGCAAATACCGGAGAAACATACACAAAGCTATGGTTTAAAAACTCTTTGCCCGATGGTGGCATCGGAGAACCCGAATTGCCAGTAATTAAAAAGTTGATACGTATTCCGCTGGGCGCTTCGGTTTCGGCAAGGGTTAGTAAATTCAGGATGGACGAGGTTCAACTTTCAGCCAAAGGTATTCAATACCCATTATTCCCTGTACAGCCATCGGCACGTAAGGATCAGGATACGCTGCAATTACCATTCCACTTTAAGCCCGAAGCTTATCGCAAGTCAACCTTCCAAAATGTAAAGCCCGGGGTCTCGGTTGAGGTTCTGGGGAACCTCAGGGGGTACACCATTGCCCGCCTTACCGTGCAACCTATTGACTACAATCCATCCAAACAAAAAATCAGGATATTTAATGATATTGATGTTGATGTTACTGTTCAAGGAGACATTGCCAAAGGCTCATCTCCTTCCGATCCCTACTATTCACCCTACTTTGATGTGGTTTACCAATCGATGTTAAACGCTGGAGGCGCTGTTTACGATTCACACCCCGATTTAACCCGATACCCGGTTAGCATGCTTATAGTATCGCACCGAATGTTTGAAACAGCCCTACAACCCTATATAACATGGAAAACCCAACGGGGTATTAGTGTTACCGTGAAGTACACCGATGAGATTGGCTCAACAGCCGATGCTATAAAAACATACATTCAAAATGTGTACAACTCGGCTACACCTGAAAACCCTGCTCCAACCTTTTTGGTAATTGTGGGCGATGTTGACCAAGTGCCTGCGTCGGCAACGGGAACCCAATCGGGTAAACTAACCGACCTATACTATGCCAGTGTTGATGGCGATATGTTCCCTGAGATGTATTACGGTCGCCTCTCGGCAACAAACGAAGCGCAGCTAACAGCCATTATCGACAAGATACTTTACTACGAAAGGTTCCAGTTTGCCGATGCTTCATACCTGAACAATTCCACTTTGATAGCAGGTGCCGATGCAACCTGGAACCCTGCTATAGCACAGCCCACCATAAAGTATGCAACAGCCACACATTTTAAACCGTCAAATGGATGGAGCAATATTTACGAGTATGGAGTTACAACTGATCCAAATAACCCCTCTGCTACACCAAGCTATACGGGGTGTTACGACTCGGAAAGGATTGCAGTTGGCTTCATAAACTACACTGCTCACTGTAACGAAACCAACTGGCAAGACCCCGCCCTTACCGTAACCGCTGTTAATGCATTTACCAACGCCCAGCAGTACCCGTTTGTTATAGCAAACTGTTGCCTGTCGGGCAACTTTGGCTATTCCGAGTCGGTTGGCGAGGCATGGCTCCGTAAAGCGAATGGTGGCGCTGTAACCTACATAGGCTCATCGCCCAATAGCTACTGGAAAGAGGATATGTACTGGGCGGTTGGTGCTTTCCCCATGAGCGGTGATAACAATGGTTACGTTCCCAGCTTTGAGGAATCCACTACCGGTGGATACGATGCTCCTTTTGTGAGCGCATACACCACCGCTGGTGCTATAATGTTTTGCGGTAACCTTGCGGTTACCCAAGCCGAACTAAATGATTACTCCCGCCAAATTAACTCAACCTACTACTGGGAAGCCTACAACATACTTGGCGATCCATCCCTTATGCCTTACTTCAAAATCCCCGAGCCAAACTCAATAACGTTCCCTGCAACCATTGCCGTTGGCGTAAATTCAGTAAGCATTGGAGCCAAGGCACAAACCTATGTATCGTTGACCAGAAATGGCCAAATTATTGGTACCAAATACTATCCAACCGACGATTTACTCGATATTGACATACCTGTGCAAGCTGAGCCCGCAAAAATAGTTTTAACCGCCACACGCCCCCAAACCCAACCCTTTATTGATACCATTCAGGTATTTGTTGCCGACAATGCTTACTTAACCCTATCATCGAGCATTATCGACGATTTCGAAGGGAATAACAATGCTGTTGCCGATTACGGTGAGACCATCAAGGTAAACCTACTGGTAAAGAACGTGGGCAAAACAAATGCAACAGGTATTGGTGCAAAAATTACCGCAAACGCTGGACTCATTGAGTTGATTTCAGCCGACTCAATTGGCATTGGGGATATTGACGCCGAATCGGAAAAATGGATTAATTCAGCATTTACCTTTAGCATTCCATCCAATATCGATGATAAATACTCACACGTATTCCCAATTACCTTTACCTCAACCGAGGGTAACTGGATATCAAACTTAAGAATAACTGCCTCCGCACCCAAAATTGTTTACAATGGCTTTACGGTAATTGACTCCTTAATGGGCAACCGTAACATGCTGGTTGACCGAAACGAAGTGGTTGATCTAAAGTTTGAATTCCAAAATAAGGGGGGTGCCGCCATTCCCGATTTCTCGGCGCAGGCAACCATTTCCGATTCACTTCTCAACACGGTAAGTGTCAACTTTGAACCCATTTCAAACCGAACCATTCAGCCTAACGAAAAAGCCATTCTTACCCTGCGGGTAAGCACATCACCAAACCTAACCTACGATACAATCCCCATAGACATAGGCTATAGCTCCGTTAACTACAGCAATGCCTCGGATCAGTTTACCAGCAAGGTACCAGTCTTACTTTTTGGAACTACCAAAATGACTAATGGTACCGTAAAAACCTGTGGGACTATTTTTACCGACACCGGTGGCGAAACTGCCAACTACAATAACAGCGAGGACTATACGCTAACCTTTGAAACCCTAAGCGATATACAGCGATATAGTGTTGAGTTTACATCGTTCAACACCGAATTGGGATACGATTTTCTCTATATTTACGATGGAGCAAGCATTACCTCAAACGCCATAGCGAACAGCCCGTTTAATGGCAATACTGGTCCCGAACCCTTTTACACAAGCGGAAACAGTATTACATTCCGTTTCACATCCGATGGCTCACAAACTTCCTCTGGGTGGAAAGCAAAACTAGAGTGTATTATCCCAAAGCAATTGCCCAAGTGCGTTGAAAACCCAAAACCCGGGAATAATGAACTTAATGTTGAGTATAACCGGTTATCGTGGGGAGCCTCCTCCGATGCCCTTTTCTACGATGTTTACATAGGAACCAATCCCGATACATTGGTTCTACTGAAAAGGGTTACCGAGGCGTTTATTGATATCCCTCTCATGCCACAAACCAGCTACTACTGGCGTGTAATACCCGGCAACCATTTGGGAGTATGCGATAAACCCTGCGAGGTTTGGAGTTTTACTACGGCTTCAGTGATAGGACAGGTATTGATGACCAACTCCACCGTTGAAGTGGATAGCATTTGGTTTTACGACTCTGGAGGGCCCACTTCAAATTACGGCAATAATGAGAATTATACAATAACCTTTAAGCCAAGGAATAACGGCCAAAAGGTAAAGGTTAAATTCGTGGAGTTTGATGTGGAATGGCAATCAACCTGTAGCTATGATTACCTAATTGTATATGATGGCCCAAATACCCTAAGCCCTCAGCTTGGTAAATATTGCGGAGAAAATATTCCTCCTGTTTATACCTCGACTAGCGCAAACGGAGAGCTGACCTTTAAGTTTGTTTCCGATTATAACGTGGTTAGAACAGGATGGAAGGCAAAGATTACAACTACGGGAAGAGTTGACACTTACCCGGTTACCTTCAATATAAAAAACAACGGGAATGCAGTACCTGCAGCTGCTGTAAGCATCACCAATGCAATAAAGTTTACATCGGGTTCGGGTTCGGTTAGTTTTAACTTACCTAACGGAACACACAGCTACACAGTAAGAGCCAATGGCTATGAGCCAATTTCTGGCTCCACCCAAATTGCCAGTTCTGCCCAAACAATTGATGTAGAATTGACCAAACAGGACACAATTCACCTACTAGTGCGTTCTGCCCTTGACCAAGCCGCCATACCGCTAGCTAAAATATTGGTTAACAACCAAACCTATTACACCTCGCACCTTGGGGTGGCAACCATTTATATCCCCGCAGGAACCTATACTTTTAACCTCAACGCTGATGGATACTATGTAAAGGATACAATCATAACCGTTCAAACTGGTGGAGGCAATTACAGTATTAACCTTATACCCGTTAACTATAATGTACAGTTTACTATCTCCGATATCAACGGGAACAAAATTCCTCATGCCAAGGTTTATGTTGATACACTTTTAGGCGAAACCAATAGTGAGGGTTTGGCAATATTCTCCCTGCGTCGAGGCTTAAAAACTGTAAGCGTTCAAAAGGAGAGTTTTGTTAATTCTGATTTTTGGCTGGAACTAAGTTCCGATAGCTCTGTTAATGTATACTTGACACCCGTTTACGGCAATGTTCAGCTGGTTAAGTTTAGTATAACCGGAACCGGACCAAAAGGCACGTGGCCTCTGGATAACGCCATGGTTAAAATCTATAACGGTACCGACCTTTACCAGCAAGGTAAAACCCATAATGGTGTTGCAACACTTTACCTGCCCAATGGAACCTACTCATACGAAGTGAGCATTGAAGGGTACCAAAGCATGGAACAGATTGAATTCAGTGTAAACAGCAACCCCATTGAAATTCCTGTTCAGCTGAACCAGCTAACCTTCAGCATCACCTTTGATGTTCAAAGCGGGGGGAGCCCAGTTGCCAATGCAACTGTAAAAATTAACGGTTATTCCGACCAGTTTACCGACGTCAATGGCTTAGCTACCTTTAGTCCTGTTGGGTACGAAAAGGGGTTACAGTTTAGCGTTTTACACCCCAACTTTTACACCGTTTCCGGTAACATAGATGTTACTAAATCGGAAACCATAAGCGTAAACCTTACCCTAACCTCAACCGATACTGTTGACCCCGACAAGAGTTTATCAATGTACCCCAATCCGGCAACAAGCCATGTCAGGATTGAAGCAAATGAGACAATTGAATCCGTTTCCATAATCTCAATAAACGGAACGTTAATGCATTGGGAACAAATCAACAATAACAAGCATACCATCAACCTAAACTTGCCAACAGGAGTTTATGTGGTAAGGTTTACCCTGGGCTACGGCAGGTTATACCATAAAAAACTAATTGTGCGGTAACCATATAAACCAACATTGTTAATAAGTATGGGCATAAAAACATGCCCATTTCTTTTTATATGACCGAAATATTTTTACATTTGGCACAAATCAATGTGTTTAGCAAGCGTTGAGGGTTTTCAGGTTTTACTCGTTACATAAATTTGCACTGGCAATATCATTGGTTGCCATAACTATGCTATCGGCTGTAATATGGCTATTAGCCCAAAATATCGACCGACAGAATATTCAAACCCTCGTAGCTGACCTTCGTTCAGCAAACAATGAGGTAATTAGGGATATTGAGCGTAGCTTCTGGGATATCAAGTTGGCCAACTCTCAGAACGATGCTGATAACGAAATCATTTTTGGAAATAACATTAACCTGGAAGAATTAACCCTTTTCAACATCGACAATAGTTCGCTTTTTGGCACCAATGTGCTTTTACTCCATAACAACAGGTTTTACGCTATGGCATTGTTCAAAACTAGCACCCACGAATTTGAGTACTGGTACCCAATAGCCAGAACCATTAACCTTTACAATGCATTAACCGAGAAACGAGTAGCAATTAAAACTGATAATGAAAAGCCCCCCCATAGCCAGCCATTAACCCTTGCCCGGGCAAAAAACCTTGCTGGTGATAAAACAGTTTTAATTGCAGTGGAGGGAATTAAGAGCTATAGCTGGGTTTTAATTGTTTTACCATTGCTGCTGTTGATTGTGGTTACAGCTTTAATATATTCAATAGCAAAGAGACCATACTATCGCATTACAGCAACTCAGCCCTCCGGCAAAACAGCAATCAATGATGCCAGCGAAGTGCTAGCACGAATCAACATCAAATCGGCACTTAACAACTCAAACGTTGCGCTTAGGTTTATCGATACCGGTTTTAGCGTGATATTTCAGAACCGCGAGTATGAAAAACTAACCTCAGTTACACTCAATAAACCAACCCACCCCTTGTGCCACGAATCGTTCGGAAGCATTTACTGCCACACCGACGAGTGCCCCGTCCAAAGAATTGTAAATGGAGCCGATGAGGTTAAACGCGAGGAGACCAGATTCCTGCCTACAGGCAAAAAGATTCTTGTGGAGCTACATGCCTACCCATTAAAGGACGATAGTGGCAAAACAATTGCGATTGCCGAGGAAATAAAGGATATCACCGGAGTTCACTATACCGAGGAAATACTCCGGCAAACCGAAAATCAGTTTACCGTTTTTATCGACTCCTTACCCTTTGGGGTATTCATTGAGGATGGACTTACCCACGAAATTGTTTACCAAAACTTTTACCTTAAGCAGCTTACCAGTAATACCGGTTTTAAGGAGTTCATCAAGGGGGCAGAAATAATTGGCGTGGATGCCGATAACAATGTTACTGAGTTCCAACTCATGGACTCCGCCGGGATAATCCGGTATTTCAATTTACATCAGTTCAAATTTCTTGGCGTAAACAACAGGCTAAAGATTGGAGGTCTGTTTGTTGATAATACCCGCAAAAAAGAAATTGAGCATTACCGCGATGTACTATCCAAGGCAATTGAGTTTACTCCGGTAAGTATTGCCATCCTGTCGCCCTACTTTGAGTTTGAGTTCATCAATCCGAACTTTACTGAGATAACCGGCTTAACCATTGAGAACCTTTTTAGCAAAAGCATTTCCGATTTAGGCCTGGAGTACGATGGCGGCAAGCACATTCAAAAAGCCCTCGATTCCGTTAGGGCTGGCAAAACCTGGCAGGGTGAGTTACAACTAAATGGCAAGAATAAGGAGCGGATATGGGTAAGCGCCTCGTTTACCCCGGTAATGTTTGAATCGAAACTTCAGCATATCCTTGTAATACTTGAGAATATCACCCGCCGTAAGGAATACGAAAAGGAACTTATACTGGCCAAAAACAAGGCTGAGGAGTCGGATAGGATTAAAACCACATTCCTGAACAACATCTCGCACGAGATTAGAACACCGCTAAATGCCATTATTGGATTCTCATCGGTTTTAACCGACCCACACTTAGGCCAGTTTGAACTCAGCGGTTTTTCCGATTTAATATACAAGAACTCACAGGAACTGCTTCAAATCATTGAGAACCTGCTGGAAATATCGCAGATTGAAGCGGGCGAAATAAAGATTAGTAAGACCGAATTCTCGATTAACGCCCTGATGAACGAAATATACAGCGACTTTGAGGAGCAGGAAAGAGGAGGTTCGCGTATTAAGCTGAGCCTGCGCAAGGAGATTTTCCAGGATGACCTGGTTGTGCTTAGCGATCCGGCCCGTATAAAGCAGGTTTTAAAGCACCTGCTTTCCAACTCGTTTAAGTTTACCCCCAACGGTTTTGTGGAGTTTGGTTACAGGCTTAAGGATGAGAACAATCTTTTATTCTACGTTGTTGATAGCGGCATTGGCATTGAACCCGACAAGATGGATTTGATTTTTAACCCTTTCCGCCAGGCCGATAGCTCGTGCACCCGCAGGCATGGTGGCCTAGGCTTAGGCCTTGCCATATCCAAGCACGTGGTAGAAAAGTTGGGCGGTAAGATATGGATTAACAGCACGCCCGGTTCGGGAACAAGCGTTTTCTTTTCCATCCCCCTTATTCCGGTTAAACTTAAGTTTGAAAACGTGAATACGGGAAACGGGTTAAAGGAGTTTAACTGGGACGGCAAAACCATTCTGATAGCCGACGATATTGATGCCAACTTTGTATTCTTTAAAGCTGCCCTACAAAAAACCAAAGCCAACCTGATTTGGGCGCGTAACGGCCATGAGGCCCTAAATTACGTTCGCAAAGGCCAGCCCGTTAACCTAATACTAATGGACTTGGTTATGCCCGAGATGGATGGCTTTGAGGCAACCCGTATCATAAAATCAATAAACCAAAAGCTACCAGTTGTAGGCCAAACCGCCTATCCTGAAACCATATCGAGTAAAAAGCTTGCCGAGTGTGGCTTTGATACCGTTCTGAAAAAACCCATCCACACCCATCAAATGCTCATGGAAATTGATAGGTTTTTGGTGAATTAGATTTCAGTAATTAACCACCAATCACTTTCCTTTTACATGGTCATAACGGATTTTTGAAATTCGTTTATTTGACCCAAATTAGCAGACTACTATAAATAAATTCACTAATATTTGTTTTTAAAATAATTAAAAACCTTGCTAGGTTAAGGTTTCTTTGCTAAATTTGATAGTTAAAATTGACAATGAATAACCCAATGCATAACCAAAAAGACCAGGCTACATTTCATTTTTAAACACTAGCATCCGAAACTTTTCGAAAATTAGCCAAAAAGCCTATGGACCCCACTGAATACGCTATAAATTTTTAATTATCCAGAAAATAAGTCCGTCTCAAAAACAATTTCTCGTTGCTTTTTA
>DSBV01000125.1 GCA_011045955.1 Bacteroidales bacterium
AACTTTTTCCGTCCCGCGCAAGAGCCCCCTCAACTTTTTTTTAATCCCCTCTGCCCCGCTACCCGCGCGCCGCTCTCCTCCGAAAGCGGGTGCAAAAGTAGAAAAACGTTTTGAATTACGCAAGGACTTATAGCGAATATTTTTGTTAAAGAGTGTTTCATGAGAGTTTGTCCCCTGATTATCAAACCAAAAATTTTGCTTTCGTAATTGAGATAGATAGTTTTTGGCTAAAAAACTCTATCTTCGCACAATAGTTTATTAATATAGTATTTCAAACTACAATCATATTCAGATGTCGTTCAAAGAGAAACTTGTAATTATCCCTACCTACAACGAAAGTGAGAACATTTCCCGAATGATTAGCAAGGTAATGTCGCTTGAAGGGAACTTCCATCTTCTTATTGTTGACGATGGCTCACCCGATGGCACAGCCAGCATAGTAAAAGAAAAACAAAAGGAATATCCCGATAGACTTTTTATGATTGAACGATCAGGGAAACTGGGATTGGGAACAGCATATATTACTGGTTTTAAATGGGCTTTAGCCAATGGCTATAGGTATATTTTTGAGATGGATGCGGATTTTTCACACAACCCCGACGATTTAATCAACCTATACAATGCCTGCGCTAACGGGGCCGATCTGGCTATTGGCTCAAGGTACGTTAATGGAGTAAATGTTGTGAACTGGCCCATTGGAAGAGTGCTTATGTCGTACTTTGCCTCTAAGTATGTACGACTGGTAACAAGAATGAAGGTGATGGATACCACCGCAGGTTTTAAATGTTACAAAGCCGAAGTGCTAAAGTCCATCAATTTTGAGAAAATCAAGCATATAGGCTACGGTTTTCAAATTGAAATGAAGTTCACCGTTTGGAAGCTTGGCTTCAACATTGTTGAAGTACCGATAATATTTACCGACAGAAAATTTGGCACTTCAAAAATGAGTGGAGGTATTTTCAATGAAGCCTTATGGGGCGTTGTTAACATGAAACTTAAAAGCCTTTTTGTTTCCTATAAAAAACTTCATGCTTCAAACTAGACAACTAAAAAATGGGCCGACTTGCCATTATAAATGCAACCATTATTAACGAGGGTAAAACCTTTAAGGGTAACCTTATAGTTAAAGGTGAAACCATTGAGCATATTAGTACCGCCCCATTAAGTGTAGATAAGTTCATGCCTGAAGAGGTAATAAATGCTGAGGGTTTATGGCTTTTACCAGGTGTTATAGACGATCAGGTGCACTTCCGTGAGCCAGGCCTTACCCATAAGGGTGATATCTACACCGAATCGAAAGCAGCTGTAGCCGGTGGTGTTACTTCATTTATGGAAATGCCTAATACTAAACCACAAACTACAACCATCGAACTTCTTCACGATAAATTTAAGATTGCAAGCCAGAAATCGTTAGCCAATTACTCGTTTTACTTAGGAGCCACCAACGACAATATTGGAGAGATTACAAAGATTGACCCAAGGAGTATTTGCGGATTAAAAGTTTTTATGGGTTCATCAACCGGCAACATGCTGGTTGATAACGAGGAAACGCTTGAAAAAATCTTTAAGTTCTCGCCAACAATAATTACAACACACTGCGAAGACGAGGATACTATCCGCAGAAATCTTGAAAAATACCAAGGGTTATACGGAAATAATATCGATATAAAATATCACGCAAGTATACGTAGCGCTGAGGCTTGCTATGTTTCGTCAGAAAAAGCTGTTAGACTAGCTAAAAAGCATGGTGCGCGCTTGCACATTCTTCATCTATCTACAGCAAGTGAACTTGAACTTTTAGATAATGATATCCCCCTAAAAAAAAAGAAAATAACCGGAGAGGTGTGTGTTCACCATTTATGGTTTAACGATAGCGATTACGACAGGTTGGGCTGGCGAATAAAATGGAACCCCAGCGTAAAAACTGAAACCGACCGGTTAGCCCTTATTCAGGGTTTAAAAAAAAACCTGCTGGATGTTTTGGCAACCGATCATGCGCCACACCTGATTAGTGAAAAAGACAATGTGTACACTAGTTCAGCATCGGGAAGCCCTATGGTTCAACACTCGCTGTTAGCCATGCTTGAACTAAGCAGGGAAGGTTATTTTAAGCCTGAACTTGTAGTTGAAAAGATGTGCCACTCCCCTGCCACACTTTTCAGAATTGAAAAACGAGGCTTTATACGCGAAGGATACTTTGCCGACCTTGTACTTGTTAATCCAAACAAAACACAGGTTGTTGCCACGGAGAACCTACTATACAAGTGTGGATGGTCGCCCCTGGAGGGTGAAACGCTTTCGCACACAGTTGAAATGACAATTGTAAACGGAAGAGTTGTTTACAACAAAGGAGTCTTCAATGAAACCGTAAAGGGAAAAGCTCTAACCTTTAACCTTCCACCCAATGAACATTAAGTATAAGTTGGTTTTGCTTTCCATAGTTTTTTTGTCGTGTAGCAAATCGCAACCCAAAAATGTAATTGTTGACATTACTGGTAATGAGCAGGATTTGATCTTAATTGCCGATAGCATTAAGTATGAGGTAGTAGTCCATGCGTCCGAAAACGACATTTGGGATAGCGAAAGGCTTCAGGGCTACCAAAATCACAAAGCTTTTATAGATGGTACCTTTAAAGGTATACTTAACGGTAAATTAAGGGCTTTAGACTATACAACCAACGAACCATTGACCGTTGAGGAGGTTAGAAAGATAATTGAATACAATAATATAGATGCTTCACAAATTGGTAAATTACTTTTTACCGAACAGTGGCTTATAGATAAACAGGGGCACCTCCATAAAAAGATACTCTCCATAACCTTTGGTAAATCAGAATACAGCAAACAAGGCACGTTTAAAGGGTATAGCGCGCTATTTACGGTAAAATACTAAACGTTACCGGCATCCATTACAAAACGTGCAGTGCTTCGTGTTCGCTGTTGCAGGTAAACAACCCGATTGCCAATAAAATCCTCAATTATTTCCGGTGTGTAATGCCGTATGGTTAACAGGTCAAGGTTACTGTTGTAGCGAACGACAAACTCATGCTTCATTTCTTCCAGTGCATCACCAAGTCGGAGTTTATCGTTGTCAACACAAACGGTAAAACTTATGGCTGAGTTATTCACCATATTAACCTTAATGCGATGTTTATAGAGCAACGCAAATATCTTACTAAGACAATCCTCAATTACAAACGAGAAATCGCGTGGCGTAAGAGTTATGAGCAGCTGGTTCCTTTTAAGCACCAACACAGGCGGTAACTTAACGGGAGTATCGGAATGGGCTATGATTGTCCCCTGAGCTTCGGGGTCCATGAACGATTTAACAAACAAAGGTATTTTTTTATTCTGGAGTGGTTTTATTGTTTTTGGGTGGATAACCTGTGCTCCGCAATAGGCAAGCTCTATAGCTTCCTGGTACGATACAAAGTTAATCTTAACCGCATTGCTGAAAATTTTAGGATCGGCGCTTAGCACGCCTGCAACATCTTTCCAAATGGTTACATCTTGAGCATCAAGAAGATTGGCAAGGATGGCAGCAGTATAGTCGGAACCCTCACGCCCAAGAGTGGTTGTTGTCCCCCTTTCGGTTCCGGCAATAAAACCTTGGGTTAAAAAGATATTTGCCAATGAAAAATCGAATTCACGCTGGCACAATAGCCGCGATGTTGATTCATCAATTACTCCTTCGCGATATGAGGTGTCGGACCTAAGACATTGCCTTGCATCTACTAAAGTATTGGCAATGCCAATGGAATTAAGGTAATGGTTAATAATTCTAGTGGAGAATAATTCGCCGTACGATACAACCTGATCGTAATGGTAATCATATCCCTTTGTAGGAGCTTGACTGAGTTGGTTTTCTAACTGGTTAAACAAGACCTGCAACTCAGTAATTAACATCTGGTTGGGGTTCCCCTCAACCAAACCCATAGCCTCGTTTAAATGGAACTGCTCAATCTCTTTAAGTTTTTCTTCCATCGCTGTTAAATCGGCATTCATCCAGTGCATTAAAACCTCCTCCAGCGCATTGGTTGTTTTGGCCATAGCCGAAACAACAATCACCAGGTTTTCAGTGGAAAACCGTTTTACAATGTTGGCTAAATTTCTAACAGCACCGGCCGACTTAACCGAGGCTCCGCCAAACTTAAAGACACGAATGGGTTTCATTGCTGAAAAATTTCTTAAACTTACAAAAAAGTTAAGTATATACTCTTAACATGCAAGCTACTTTTTTAGCGATTGCTGGTTAAGGAATAGTATCGCAAACGTTTCAAATTTGATTTTTTTGGTCTTGCCATGCCTTCGCAACGGAAAAAATGGCTACTTTTACTCACAAATTAGAATTAATAACCATCATGCACGGATACAATGTAAAAACACTAACACAGTTTATCATTGAGAGGCAAGCCGATTTCCCCTACGCTACAGGGGAATTCACCCGATTGCTTTACCACGTGGGAGTTGCAGCAAAACTTGTAAACAAGAAGGTTAACAAAGCCGGGCTTGTTGATGTTTTGGGCGAGGCCGGTAACATAAACGTGCAAGGCGAGGAACAGAAAAAACTCGACCTGTTAGCCAACTGGCAATTTGTACAAGCGCTAAAAAACAGCAGGGAGTGCTGCGGGGTAGCATCGGAAGAAGATCAGGAAATAATTACCTGGGACGATGAGCTTAGCAAGGATGGCAATTATATCTTTTGTATGGATCCGCTCGATGGATCATCGAATATTGATGTAAATGTATCCATTGGTACTATTTTTAGTATCTACAGACGAATAAGCCCCCGCGGAACAAAACCCACCATGGAAGATTTCCTACAGCCTGGAAATAAGCAAGTAGCTGCGGGATATGTAATTTACGGTTCTTCAACTATGCTGGTTTACACCACAGGCCGCGGAGTTTATGGTTTTACCCTTGACCCCTCGATTGGTGAGTTTTGCCTATCGCACCTTAATATAATCACGCCATCCGATGGTTACATATACTCCATCAACGAAGGTAACTATACCCATTTCCCTGAGGGGGTTAAAAAATACGTAGAGTATTGTAAGCAGGATGATAAGCCCACAAAACGACCCTACTCCGCCCGGTATATCGGTTCGCTTGTTTCTGATTTTCATAGGAATCTCCTTAAGGGAGGCATTTTCTTGTACCCACCAACAGCATCGGCATCCAAAGGTAAATTACGATTGATTTACGAGTGCAACCCTATAGCTTTTCTGGCCGAACAGGCTGGAGGCTTAGCCTCCGACGGTAAAAACAGGATACTTGACATTCAACCCGAATCGCTTCACCAAAGAGTTCCTCTTTATGTGGGTTCAAAAAATATGGTTCAAAAGCTTCAGGAATTTTTATAGATACACATCGCCCTTACCATACGTTTTGCGCTCAATTAGCCGTAAACATAATTTATTTCTCCACATAAAGCATTAACCGTATAATACTTGGTTATTCTTTGTTTATTCAACTTTAACAAGATTTGAAAGGGAAAAAATGGTTACCACTTTATTAAATACTAAAATATATTTTCAAATTATATTTTGAATACATGAAGATTAAATCAACATATTTACCTCTTTTTCTGAATGTTAAATTTGTCAAAAAATTTTTATAAATAATATTTTTTATCAATTAACTGCAAATATTTGCATTTTAATATAAAATGTTTTTAAATTGCAATTCAAAATAATTAAAAATCAGGAGATAAAACACAAACTATACAACCATGAAGAAAATTACTCTCTCAAATGATGAGATTGAAGATCTAAAAGATCTCTACCAATCAGAGATTGATAGGGCACAACGTCGAATTGATAGTTTAAAATCAATTTTGCGAAAAATTGAAAAAGGCGATTTAGGCGACGAAAAGGAAGTTGCCGCTCCTAAAAAAAGAGGACGCAAACCAAAAGCAAAAGAAGTAGCAGAACCCACAACCCCCAAAAAAAGAGGACGCCCCAAGAAAATTACTGCTGAAGCCAATAAAAGTGCCCAAACAGGAGAACCCAAGAAAAGAGGAAGAAAACCAAAAGAAAATTCCGAAACAAAAGCTGAAAAGCCAAAAAAAGAGCCCCAAAAAGTAACTATGAAAAAAGTTAAAACATCGCCACCTAAAAAAAGGGGACGGAAGCCAAAATCGTTACGTAAAAGATTAAAACCAACTATAGAGGACGAAAAAATTAAATGGAATGATTTAATTATCGATATTTTTAAATCAAACGATAAATTGCTCCAGGCAAAGGACCTTACAATGAGAGTTCTTGAAAAGCTTCAACTGCCCGAAGTAGAGAAGGACAGAACTCGTATGGCTGTAGCAACCAATCTTACAAAACTTACAAAATACGAAAAAAAGATTTTTAAGTATGCGCGCCCCGACCATAAAATAGCCTATTACGGTTTAGCTGAATGGTTCAATGAGGATGGTACACTAAAGCCTGAATACCAAAATAAATTCTAAGTTTCATTCTTTATCGATAAAAAAGCCGTAAATTGAGGCCTTTAATTCCCATTGTATGGGAAGTGTATTTGAAACGGCAGGACGAGTTCTTGGCGAGGTTATTTACCAAAATAGGAATTTAGACCAGTTAGTATCGTACTGGATTGCTCAAAATAAGCAGTGGTAACCAATTGACAAGTACCAGTTTGCAGTCGTTTTGGAGGGTACAACCCGATAGTGGCGGTTGCTGAATGAACTAAACGATAGAGAATTTCCAAAATTTGGCTCACATACTCATAACATTGTAGCCATTTACACAACCCTAACACCCTTTGGATTTCCAGAGGAGCGTAAAATTCCTAAATGTTTAAAAAGAAATTTCAGAACAAACTAAATCAACTTTCAAATAATAGGGCAATAAAAGAGTCTATTCCCGATTGGCTCGATGAACTAGGGTTAAAGGAACTGAACGAAAGATGGCCAAGTGAGATTCATAACTTAAATCATAAAGCCCCAATAATTCTAAGAACAAACCTTTTAAAAACGAACGTTCAAGAGTTGAATAACTGTTTGAAACGTGAAGGGTATAAAACAAAAAAAATCCCAACTCCCATGCCATATTGCTAACCGAATCGGCCAACATTTTTAAATCCAAGGTTGGAGACTGCATGGTTTATGCTACCTGTAGCATACGTCCTTCAGAGAATGAAGAGCAGGTTCAGTGGTTCTTGGAACAAACGGAGGGACGCTTTACCCTGGAGGAGGAAAAAACAATCTCTCCCTTACAAACTGGCTTTGACGGGTTTTACATGGCAAGGCTAAAGCGTATTGAATAGTTCTATTCCTGCACAATGTGGCCAATTAAAGTTGCAGGAGTACAATCGGTTACCTCTACAAAAACAAACTCGCCAATTTTGTGGTTCTCCTTTGGGAATACAACTACCTTACTCTGGCTGGTTCGGCCAAAAAATTCATCTTTTGATTTTTTTGACTCCCCTTCAATTAGCACCTCAAAACGCTTACCCAAATCGTTTTTCTTGCTTTGCTCCGATAGTTTTCCCTGTAGCTCAATAATCTCAGTTAATCTTCGGGTTTTTACCTCTTCTGGAACATCATCAGCTAGCTGCCGGGCAGCCTTAGTATTTGGCCTCTCGGAATACTTGAACATGTAGGCAAAGTCAAACCCCACCTCGCGCATAAGGCTTAGCGTCATATCGTGATCAAGTTCGGTTTCGGTACAAAACCCGGTAATAATATCGGTTGAGATAGAACAATCGGGGATGATGGAACGAATAGCGTCAATTCTAACGAGGTAGTCCTTACGGGTGTACTTGCGGTTCATCAGCTGAAGAATGCGTGTAGACCCCGATTGAACAGGAAGATGAATGTGGTTGCAAATGTTCTCGTACATAGCCATGGTGTAGAGTACCTCATTGGTTAAATCCTTGGGGTGCGATGTGGAAAAGCGAACCCTTAACCGCGGGTCGACTAGAGCAACCATTTCAAGCAAATCGGAAAAGTTTACTCTATGTTTAACCAGCCCTTTTTGCTCCTCCCAGTGGTATGAGTTTACATTTTGCCCGAGTAGGGTAACCTCACGGTAACCAGCATCGACCAATTCCTGAACTTCCCTAACAATGGTATGGGGGTCGCGGCTTCGCTCCGCTCCACGTGTGTAGGGTACAACACAGTAGGAACACATATTGTTGCAACCACGCATGATTGAAACAAAGGCTGAAACTCCATTCTTATCGAGCCGAACAGGGCTTATATCGGCATAGGTTTCCTCCCTGGAAAGCAGTACATTAATACCCTTCTGACCATCCACTGCTGAACGCAACAATACAGGCAACTCACGGTAAGCATCGGGGCCAACCACCAAATCAACAACCTTCTTTTCCTCCAAAAGCTGATCCTTGAGCCGTTCGGCCATACAGCCCAATACCCCAACCAAAACCGAAGGTTTTGATTTCTTTACTTGCCCAAATAAATCGATACGACCAAATACTCGTGTTTCTGCATTCTCGCGTATGGAGCAGGTGTTTATCAGTATAACATCGGCATCGTTGATGTTGCTGGTTATTGCATATCCATTGGCTATTAGTATTGATGCCACAACCTCGCTATCGTTCGCATTCATTTGGCAGCCATAGGTCTCAATATAAATCTTTGGGCAACTGCTATCATCGCTCAGCGTGCTCTCAAAAATGTTAGCATCGTCGGCATTAAAATCCATTGGAAATCGTTTTTTTTGCAAAGGTAAGAATTTATGAACATTTTGATTTAGCTGTATAAAGTGATACAAATCAATAGAGGCTAAATATTTTTGTTAAGCACAAGTTTGTTGCTAACTTTGCACTTTACCTGAGACAAAAATAAAAAACTATGAGTGGACACAATAAATGGTCAACCATCAAACGCAAGAAAGGGGCTCTTGATGCCAAGCGTTCAAAGGAATTCTCTAGGATAATCAAGGAAATATCCGTTGCTGTAAAGGAAGGAGGGGCTGACCCAGAGGGCAACCCACGATTAAGACTTGCCATTATCAACGCCAAAGGGGTAAACATGCCCAAGGAGAATATCCTGAGGGCGATCTCTAAGGCTGAGAAAGATCCTGAAAACCTTCAGGAAATTACCTTTGAGGGCTATGGCCCGGGAGGTATTGCTATTTTTATTGAGTGCCTTACCGATAATAACAACCGAACCATTAGTGCAGTCCGTTCAACCCTCACCAAAAAAGGTGGGAACCTTGGAACCAATGGCTCACTGGCATTCCTTTTCAGCAGGAAAGGGATCTTTACCATCGCAAAGGATAAAATCAACCTTGAGGAGGTGGAACTCGACCTAATTGATGCTGGGGCCCAAAATATTGATGATAACGGCGATTTCTATGTGATCACTACCGAAATGGAAGATTTTGGCAAAATGAATAAGAAACTTGAAGAACTGAAAATAGAGGTGGAAAATGCCAGCCTGCAACGTATCCCTAACGATTTCAAATCGGTTGACAAGGATACTGCCTTGAAGTTCCTGAAACTGGTTGATGAACTAGAGGATAACGACGATGTTCAGCAGGTTTACCATAACCTGGAGCTTACCGATGAGGTGATGGCTGCCATGGATAACGAGTAAACACAGTAAAAACTTTATGCCCCCCTACTCCCCTTTTGGGGAGTTTTTATCCAGATAAGTCAATAAATACAAGTTTTTTAACGTTTTCTGTTTCTATTTTACTAATATCCTCTAAAAATGTTACCCCCCCATTTTTATCAGACCCGCTGAATTTGTTAATTCAAAGTCATTCGGTTTAGCTGTCCACTTTTTACTATTCCTCTAACTTACTCTAACTCCATCTTATTCTGTCTATTCCGAATCATTCCTCTAAAATATTTCAGCATCCCCTTTTAATTTAATGCTTACTATATGCCAAGGCCAATCAAACTTATTACTTTTGTGGGTATGGTATAACATTTGATCTTATTAATAAAAACATAAAACATGAAGCGATTTTCATTCAATTTACTTCTTCCCATTTTACTATTCGCATTAGCTGGCTGTGGTAAATACAGCAACCTAAATATCCACGGTGTTAAGGAGTATAGGTTTAGAGGGATTAAGGATGGTGTTATATTCCTAAACCTAACGCTCGATGTTGAAAACCCTAACCGGAAGTCAATTGTAATAAAAGATATTCACTTTAAAGCTTGGCTAAACAATAGGGACCTTGGAAAGTTAAGGAGTAGCCTTAAAATGAAAATAGATGGAAAAAGTCGAGAGGATTATGAAGTTCCACTAGAGATTGTGCTTCGAACCCCAGCCGATGCGTTCAAACTTACAGGCGAAGGGAAAAACCTGATTAACGCAATTGAGGTTGAAGGCTACATTAAAGGGGGTAAATTTCCGGTTGTAAAAAAAATAAATATCCCCAGGCAGCCACTAAGCGAACTAGCCAACTCGTTCCAGAAGAAATTTGTTATTTCCGATACCCTTTCAGTTCAACCTGCTGTAATGCCATAGATAAATTTTTGTATTTTTGCAACGAAATAATACTCTTTATGAGGAAATTTTTCCTACTCATAGGGTTGCTCAGTTTAATTTTTGGCGTTTTTGCCCAAAACACAAACGGTACCATGCCCATACCAATTGTAATCGAACTTCAAACACACAATGCTGGCGAAGGAACTGTAACAATTAGGCAAAACGAAACAATAACTCAAATCCACA
Source organism: Bacteroidales bacterium (assembly GCA_011045955.1). Taxonomy (GTDB): domain Bacteria; phylum Bacteroidota; class Bacteroidia; order Bacteroidales; family Tenuifilaceae; genus Tenuifilum. The sequence continues at coordinate 10,664 of DSBV01000125.1, forward strand.
GCATTCGCTATTTGCACAATGCCAAATCGCCGGGGATGGAAGGTTACAGGATTCGAATATTTTTTGAACTCGGACAGTTTGCCCGGAAAAATTCTGAGGATATCATGCAAGCCTTTATGGAAAAATATCCCGGGGTACCTGTGTACCAGAATTACCAAAACCCCTACTGGAAGGTATCAGTAGGCGATTACCGCTCGCGCGAAGAGGCCATCAAGTTTTACAACCAGATTATCAAGGATTACCCCAAGGCTTTCATAATTCCCGAACGTATAAATTTTCCACTTCTAAATTAACATGGCAACACCTTCAATCCGGCAACTACAAAAGACTTCGCTAAAGATCCGCCAGGATGTAATTCGAAGCCTGACGGCCGCCGGATCGGGACATCTGGGGGGCTCGCTTGGTCTTGCCGATATTTTCACGGTTCTATACTTTAACACCCTTACCCATTTCCCTAAGGAACCAACCCACCCTAACCGCGATAGGCTAATACTTTCCATAGGCCATGTTGCTCCTGTTCTGTATGCAACGCTTGCCAATGCAGGATACTTCCCGCGCGAGGAACTGCTTACCTTACGCAAGTTAGGTTCACGGCTGCAAGGCCATCCGGGACGCGATCATGGTTTACCCGGAATAGAAATTTCCGCAGGGTCGTTGGGTCAGGGCTTATCAGTTGCCGTTGGGATGGCACTTAGTGCTAAAATCGAAAATTCCCAATGGCAAGTATACTCAGTTCATGGCGATGGAAAACTGCAGGAAGGCTCCATTTGGGAGGCTGCCATGAGTGCCGCACACTACAAACTCGACAACCTTACTGCCATTGTTGATCGAAATTTCTGCCAGATTGATGGCTACACCCATAATGTAATGGAACTTGAGCCCCTTAAACTTAAATGGGAGGCATTCGGGTGGCGCGTTTTTGAATGCAATGGCAATAGTATTGCTGAACTGGTAGACATTTTTAGCAAAACCAAAAAAATTACAGGCAAACCTAAAGTTATTATTGCCAAAACACAAATGGGTTTTGGTGTAAAAAGCATACACGGCGATTACCGTTGGCATGGTAAAGCTCCCAGCATAAAAGAAGCAGAGGTATTTTTGGAGGAACTGGAAACCCATTACAGTGAATTAATCCATGGATGAATTTATAAATAAAGGGAATAAGGCAACACGATTGGGATTTGGCGAGGGAATTGCCGTAGCCGGAGGGCTTTACCCAAACCTGGTGGCGCTTGGAGCCGATATCACTTCCTCGGTTGGATTAAATCTTTTTGCTGAGCGCTACCCCGATAGGTTCTTCTCCTTTGGTATTGCGGAGCAAAACATAGCCGCTGTTGCGGCGGGGTTAGCATTAACCAATAAGATTCCTGTATTCTCTACATACGGAGTTTTTGTGGCATTCCGTGCTGCCGATCAAATCAGGATCTCAATCTGCTACAATAACGTTAAAGTAATAATTGGCGGCGCCCATGCCGGAATCTCGGTTGGCCCCGATGGTGCAACACACCAAGCCCTTGAAGATATTGCTGTAATTCGTTCGCTACCCAATATCACTCTAATTTCCCCAGCCGACGCAAACCAGGCTAAGACTGCAACATTAGCGGCCATTAAACAGGTTGACGGGCCTGTGTATATCCGATTTGGTCGCGAACCCGTACCTAATTTTACTGAACCCGACCGGCCTTTTGAAGTGGGTAAGGGCGAGATCTTAAAAAATGGCACCGATGTTGTAATCGTAGCCACAGGTCACATGGTGTGGGAGACACTTGAGGCATCAAAGCATCTTGCCAAGCAAGGTGTTAATGCCATGGTGGTAAATATTCATACCATCAAACCTATTGATAAACAGCTACTGGTTGATGTTGCCAAAGCAACAAAGCGTGTTGTAACAGTTGAGGAGCATCAGGTTCATGGAGGCCTTAGCAGCGCAGTGGCTGAAGTGCTTTCGCAGGAATACCCTGTCCCCATGAAAATTATTGGCATACCCGACTGTTTTGGTGAATCGGGAACACCTGCAGAGCTGCTACAGAAATATGGCCTTAATGCCGATGCAATAGCCCAACAGGTTTTTCAGTTTGTAAATCGGTTTAAACAGTAAAGTTTTGGTAGATTCTGTCTACCATTTATAATGCTATAATTAAGGAAGATATGAGCGAGCAAATTAAGCACGAATGCGGGATTGCACTTATTAGGTTGCTTAAACCATTGGAGTACTATCAGCTCAAGTATGGCACTTGGCGATACGGGCTTCACAAGCTTTACCTGCTTATGGAAAAGCAACATAACCGCGGACAGGATGGAGCAGGTTTAACCACTATTAAGTTCGACCTTGCCCCAGGCAAAAAGTATATCGACAGGGAACGCTCAAACTCTTCAACTCCCATAAAGGATATTTTTGATGCCGTTAACAAAGGCATCAATAAGTATTCATCAAAACCCGAACTGTTAAACGATCCGGTTTTTGCCAAGGAAAATATTCCGTTTGCGGGGGAACTATTCCTGGGCCACCTGCGCTACGGAACCTTTGGCAACAACTCAATTGAATACGTCCACCCGGTGATGCGCGACAACAACTGGAAATCACGTACACTTGTTTTGGCTGGTAACTTCAACATGACTAACGTGGATGAGCTTTTCAAGAAGCTCGTCGATTTGGGCCAGCACCCCCGCGACTACTCCGATACGGTTACCGTACTTGAAAAAATAGGCCATTCCCTCGACGAGGAAAACCAACAGCTTTTCCGGCAGTATAAAAACGATGGGCATTACAATATTGAAATAAGCCGGTTAATTGCGGAGAATATCAACCTGGCAAAAATTCTTCAGGCATCAACAAAGGATTTCGATGGAGGGTATGCTATAGCCGGGTTAATAGGCCATGGCGATGCCTTTGTGGTTCGTGACCCTTGGGGCATTCGACCAGCCTTCTACTATGCCAACGATGAAATAGCTGTTGTTGCATCGGAACGCCCGGTTATTCAGACAGTACTTAACATTCAAACCGACGATGTTCAAGAAATTAAGCCCGGTTACGCGCTTGTTATTAAACGTAATGGGAACATTTTACATGAGGAAATTAGAATACCCCAAACCCGAAAATCATGCTCGTTTGAGCGAATTTACTTTTCACGTGGCACCGATAGGGATATATACCAGGAACGCAAACGGCTTGGCGAACTTTTAACGCCTGCCATACTTAAAACCATAAACTACGATCATGAGAATACGGTTTTCTCCTACATACCAAATACAGCCGAAACAGCTTTCCTTGGTATGGTTAAAGGCATAGAGGATCACATAAAAACCGAAAAGAAACGCAGAATTCTGGAAAAAGGGGCAAATCTTACCGAGAAGGATATCGACGAAATCATTTCAACACGCCTGAGGGTTGAAAAAATTGCCGTTAAGGATGTTAAACTCCGTACCTTTATTTCACAGGATAAAGGACGCGAGGATTTGGTGGGGCATGTTTACGACATTACCTATGGTACTCTTCGCCCTGGAATTGATAACCTTGTGGTTATTGACGATTCAATTGTTCGTGGAACAACACTTCGGGAAAGCATTCTCCGAATACTTGACAGGCTTGATCCTGTCAGTATAATAGTTGTATCATCGTCGCCACAAATCCGCTATCCCGATTGCTATGGAATAGATATGGCCAAACTGAGCGATTTTGTGGCCTTCCGTGCAGCTATTGAACTGCTCAAGGAAACCAGCCAGGAGGGTGTTATTAATAGCGTTTACCGCAAGTGCAAGGAGCAGCAAAATCTGCCTAAGGAACAAATTATTAACTACGTGAAAGAAATATATAGACCCTTTACCGATGATCAAATTTCCGATAAAATTGCTCAGCTCTTAACTCCAAAAGAAGTAAAAGCCAAGGTAAAGATTGTCTACCAGTCAATTGAGAATCTCCATAAAGCATTCCCTAACGACCAAGGCGACTGGTACTTTACAGGCGATTACCCCACTCCAGGTGGTAACCGAGTGGTAAACAATTCGTTTATCAACTTTATTGAGGGCCGAAATCAAAGGGCGTATTGATAAGAATAAAGGATAATGGTTAAAGAGCCTGTCCCGCAAAGCGGGAATAAAGGTTAAAGGATAAAAATAAAAAAGATGAAGGAGAAATAGTGGAGGTTAGGATTTTCAGGGTTATTTTGAATCCTTCCCCCACTTTAAACCCAGGTGATACTTATCCTTTAACTTCTTTATAAAGGTTGATATATGCCGCTCAACCTTGTGCTGGTATATATCGGGTATGGTTATGAGAATGGCTGTCTCCTCAACATCGCCAAAGTATGGATTAATAACAGTACCAAACACTTTCATGGATGGGCTTAGGTTCATGTATGAGTTGATAAGGGGTGGAATGCGCTCACCAAACTCTCGAATTTTTTTGGACAGAATCTTGTAGTCTTCTTCATAATTCTTACCAGTAAATACCTGGGCCATAGCCTGCCTGTCGATATTAACCTCAATGGGATGAATTGGTGTTACCAGGTTCTCGGTATCCTTAAAATACTTTTCAAAAAAGTAGAGAATCATATTACGTGCTTCAACATTGTACGTGCGATACATGGTAACCTTGCCGAAGAAATACCTGATATGAGGATTTAACACAATGAGCGCTCCCAGGCCATCCCAAAGGTTATCGAGCGCATACAATCCCTTTCCACCACGGGAAAGTGATTGATATTTAGGCTGAACAAATGATCGACCCAATTCAATCATTTGAGGCATGTATTCCTGAATAAACTTATAGGAAAAGTGAAACAAATGCTTGGTAGATAGATTTATCTCCTCGCCCTTGGTGGGGTCAACGCTATGAAAGCGGTAACCACCAAGTATCTCTTTTTCGTGAGGATCCCATACAATAAGCTGCTTGTAGCAATTTTCGCAGGTGTCGTACTCATCGATATCTACCTCCTCACCGGTGCCTCCACCAGCCGACCTGAAAGTAAGCTCCCTAAGCCGACCTACCTCACGCATCAAATTGGGTGCGTTATGGGCTGCAAATATGTAGAGCTCATTGTTTGCGTTATTGGTATGCCTAACAAGTTTATCGGGGGTAAGCTCCGTGAGGAGCAGCTCTCTGTCAACCGGTTCAATAATTTGTTTCATGTCGGTTAAAATTTATTAGGGTTCATTTTTCCTAACTCGTAAACTACCAATTTAACCCATTTTGCCCATTCCGCTGGTGATTTTGAACTATCGAAAGTAGTGTATGGAATTGGCTCCCCTATTATTACAGTAATGCTTTTGCCTTTTTGCTTAAACATCTCATTTACAAGGTAAAGCATCTCAATATTTGCCTTAATTCCTAGAAAGGTTCTCAACCTCGCTAAATTGTAAAAGAAATTGGAGTTCCTACCACTAAAAAAAACTGGTACAACATCGCGCTTATGCTGAACAGCTTTAACAATGAAACTCTTTTTCCACTCTAAATCCTCTATTCGGCCATGCTGCTTGCGAGAGCATAGGCCTGCTGGAAAGTACAGCACCTGTGCATCGGATGCAAAGGTAACATCCATTAGCTTTACATTTTGGGAACTTTGTGCACCATGCTTGTTAATGGGAATGAATATGTTATGTAATTGAGTGATATGCATTAGCAAATCGTTCACAGGGAATTTTACCTCAGGATATCGTTTACCTAATAGGTGAATCAGAATCATCCCATCCAAACCACCTAGTGGATGGTTTGAGGCAAACAGATATCTACCATCGGGCTTAAGGTTCTCTATTCCTTTTACCGAATAGGTCACTTGCATAACCTTAAGCGCTTCGTCAATAAAATCAACCCCTTGCTTATGTCCGTGCTTTTGAAGCACCTCATTTATCTCGTCCTGATGTATGATTCGCTTAAGATACCGAATAATAAAGCGGGGTAACGCCCTTTGAAGTCGAGGGCTTTTGGATGCGATTACCCTGTCAATATCAATTAGGTTTTGCTGCACTTGAATAAATTTATGTGCAAATATAATAAAACCAAAGGATGGTTATTCGTATACTTGCTATTCTTCCTATTGCATAGAATTCCAAAATGAAGCAATTCCGTTAAGCATCATCTGCACTCCAATGGTGGCAACAATAAGCCCAAAGATCCGCACAAGAGGCCCCATTAAATTGAATCGGTTAAGTTGGTTGCCAATTGGTCTTGCATAATACATGAAAAAGTAATTAACACCCAAGGCAACTGCCATTGATATAATGGTGTTGGTGTGTCCGTAATGCGCAGGGAAGGTAACAGCCGCAGTAATGGTGGCGGGCCCTGCAATCATGGGAATAGCTATTGGAACCGCTGTTATATCCCTCAAGTTTACCCCAGAATCAACTTGAATAAAGGTGCCCTTTTGCAATCCACTAATACCATTATAGAAAAGGACAACTCCCGATGTAATTTGAAAAGCATACAGTTCTACATGAAACACATAACTAAATACCAATTCTCCTAAGAGAAGAAAGAACAACAAGGTAATAAAAGCTGTAACGGTAGCCTTGGTAGCAATAAAACGAGTTTTTGCCTCATCAAACTGGGCCTGTAAAGTGGTCATAACAAATACTTTTTGTATTGGATTTACCAATGCCAATAAGGCAACCATGCAGCTTAGCAAGTATTTTAAGTTGAATGCCATTATGCTAAAAAATTAGGTGGATACTTTGTAGCATCCACCTAAAATAATTCTTTTTTTTGGTTTAAATTCCAACAATGGTAAACTCAACTCGTCGGTTCTGAGCACGTCCTTTGGCTGTGGCATTGCTTGCCTTGGGTTTACTTGGGCCGTAACCCTTTGATGTAATTCTTTCCTGAGGAATACCCATTTCTATAATATAATCGGCAACGGATTTTGCCCTGGCATCGGACAGCCGCTGGTTAACAGCAGCCGAGCCTGTATTATCGGTATGTCCGCCAATTTCAACAATTACATTGGGGTATTCATTTAGGAACTCAACCAGGGCGTTAAGTGATCGGAACGACTGTGGTTTCAGGGTTGCCTTACCGATGTCAAAGTAAACAAAATCAATATTAACAGTCTGTCCAACCTCTATGGGTGTTACATAGAAGTTTTTGGCAATTTTGGTTCCTTTCTTCACTTTTGTTAGGTCAACCTGCTCATATTTATTGTAAAAGTTGTTAACCGAGGGCAATATGTCATACGACACTCCCACCGGTAATTTTAAAGTATAACCTGCTGTAGTGGAATCGTAAATAAAACCACGTGTTTCAGTTCCATTTACCTTCAATTTTACGGGGGTTTCTTTCTCAAGAGGCTGACCTGTCTTTAAGTTAATTATTTTCCCGCTAAGAATAGCCATGTTGGCATCTTTTCGTTCAGCAAAAACCTCATGCTTAACTTGTGTAAACTCAACATAACCGGTAAGGTCAAGCTGATTATCCAATGGTCTGTATTCCTTTGATTCAATCGCAGTAACATACTTCTTGCCAAAGGGCAAACGTACCTTGAACTCACCTGTTACTGGATCGATGCTAACGCTATCGGCAGTTGAACCATTAATCTTAAGTTTTGGTGCTGAGGCCCCTACTATTGGTGTAAAGGTTGAATTATCGAGTGCAACGCCATTAACCTCAACCCAAGGTACTGTTGTGGCATAAAAATCAACCTGTTTCTCAGTAAAGTACTTCGCATTGATTACGTCAACAGTGTCGGTTTTGCTTGTAAAGTTAGGTAGGTTTAGTGAAAGTATGTACCTGTTTCCTAGGGGTAGGGTCATTGCGTACTTAGCTATTTCGGTTTCATACTTAACCGAATCGCTAATAGCCCCGTTTACCAAAATTTGGTATTTCATTTCAGGATTAATCGGGAGGCCGGTCCTTGTATTTATTACTTTCCCGTAAATCCTTACCAATGGTATAGGCTGCAGGTATAAATTCTTTGACATTTCAGAGTATTCCTTAACGGCGGTTAAATCTAACGTATCGGGAATGCCCTCCCAATTGGCCAGCTCAGGCAGCAAGCAATGCTTTTGCCCAAAGGGGAGAAGTAGCTCATACGAAGCTGAAGCCCTGTCTATTTTTAAACTATCTGATTTTTTCCCATTTACAAGAATGTTGTATCCGGTATCGGCCAACATAAGACTTTCCTCGACTTTGTTCATCACGAGCCCGGTTAACTTTACATAGGGGAACTCTTCGTAAATTTTTAACCGCATAATTTCCGAATGCTCATCCTTTGAACTTAATGAGCAGTAGTAAGCCCAACTTTCCTTATCGTTTAAGCGGTAGTAATTTTCCCAACCCGGGGTGTTAATAGTATCGGATAGGGCAATGGGCTCTGACCAATTTAGGTATGTATCGTCGGTTCGATTGGCCATGTAGATATCGTTGTTCCCTCCAACCTTACAGCTGAAGTAAAGCGCATTGCCATCCTTGCTTAGGAATGGAGCCTCATAGCTTTCGCCAAGTTTCCTATCACCAATTTTAACCCTTTTGGGCTTAGAGTATCCATCGCCCTCCTTTACCGATAGGTAAATTGAATGATTTTTCCCACCAGCACGGTTACTGAACGACGTAAGTAAATATTTCCCATCGGGGGTTAGGTATGCAGTTGTTGTTAAACCCTTGTTCATCCTAGCAAATCCCTTCACATTCAACGGCCTGGGCTTACCCCATGTGTTTTCATCAATCCTCTCAATTACTGATAGGCCTCTTTCTATCCAGTACTTTCCATTGTCAGAGTAATGGCCGTTGATTACAAACGTTTTACCATCATTGAGTATGCCAAAAATTGCATTGTAACGACCAAGGTTTATGGCGTTGGGTAAGCGTTTAGCCTCGCTCCATGTGCCATCGGGGTTCAATGTTGTGAACCAAATATCTTGACTATCAGTCTTGCCAAACCTATTCTCGGGGTGATTAACCCGTGTGAAATACAGCGATTCCCCATCGGGACTAAGTATAGGATTGATTTCGGCAAACCCTGAACTAATTTCGCCACTTAGCTTTTGTGGAACAAAACCGGTTTGTGCAAACACCTTAGACCCAAAGCTAAGTATGCTGAGTGTTATGAGGATTCTGCTTACAACTTTTAGTTTCATCGCTTTTACCTTTAAATTGAATAATTGCTGAATAATCAGTATTTGGAAAATTAGCGGTAAGGCAACCCTTGAGGTGGATTAACCCTGCCAAAAACAAAATTGATTCCTACCCTCACATTGGCGTTGGTGAATGCCAGCGGGTCAATTACCGGGTACACATTATCGGCAACGACAAACAGCTGCAAAGGCCCTGGTTTAATTACAATTCCAACACCCAGGTTCGGTATAGATCTTTGGTAAATTGAAGCTGTTCCTACTAGTTGGAAGAAGCGGCCAATGCCCTGAGAAAAACCAAGTGTTATTGAGGGGTATAATCGTTTATTATAAAATGTTGCAAAGGTAAAGCCAAGGGTTGTCCTACGGGTTAAATCGTAGGTGGCCGAAAGGTTAAACTTAGGATTTAACCAAGTGGTATAGGAAACCGCTAAAGTATCGCGGGTAAAATCGTCCTCCATTTTCTGTAGTAGCGAGTCAACGTTAACATCATTTCCTCTCAGGAAATCGCCAAGAATATCTAAACCTTCAAATGTGGTGGTTCCTTTAAGGGTATATGTTTGTATCTCATCCTTCCATTTTATAAATCCTATATCGGCGAACCCAAAGGATAGTTTCATCCTTTCATCGTACTTGTATGTTGCACCTCCACTAATGGCAAACCCCTTGTTCCCAAAACCAGTAAACCTATTGGCAACCCATTGGCCATCAACATCGTCAAAACTGATATCGCCTTCACTATTTTTGGGTATGCCCGAGGTACGGAGTTGTCCGTCGGCAGTAGCAGTATGAGCAAACATGGCAGTATCAATTTCAACCTGCATTACTTTAGGATTAAAATTGATATTGGCTAAACCTTGCAGTAAACTTACCCTTCCTGCAAAAGTCCATTGGGGTATATCTTTAAGGTATCCAATGGTGTACTCGTTGTAAACGCCAACATCCGTTTTAAGATTCGATAAATCCAAGGTTGAGCCAACGAATTGTTTATTCCCATCAATGGCCAAACTAAAAAGGTCACGGGGATACTGGAGTGTAACTGTTGCGTTCTGACGTATGGCAAACCATGTAAAGGATGATTTCCCTTTAACGCGTATATGAAAGATATCGACGTTTTCCCCAACATAGATTAAGTTCTTATCGTTCATATCGCCCAATAGGCTGTTAAGGTTAACGTACATCGTATCGTTCCGATAGTTCAGGAAACTCTTTGGCTGGAAACCATTGCTTATGGCTTGACCAAATACGCTAAATCCCATGCTAAAGGTATGTTCAGGCATTACCGTTGGGTTTACAAACGATGCCTGAAACACATTACGCATATATGGCAGGGTTACCTCGGGCTGGGCTTTTGCCAGTAGTGAGGTAAATAGAATGAATGTGAAAAAAACATATCGTTTCATTGGAGTCATATATTACTGAATACTAATTACCTAAATCCACATTGCCTTCAAACTCAACGCTAAACATTGTTTCAAGGGTGTTGGTTGATTCCACAACTACATTTTGGTGGGTGTTACCTCCAGTTTGCAGTCGGGCTTGAATAACCAGTTTGGTTGCGTTTTTCATTTGATCGTACCTGCTCTTGCTAATATCAATGTAAGCCCAGTGAGTTGTGGGTGTTAATGTTTTACCTGTGGTTTGATTAATTGCAGAGCTCTTAACCAGCATCAGTTCTGAATCCTTGTCGTAAAGCTTGGTAAGTAATGTGTTGGCATCGTCCAGAAAGTATCCTTGAATATAGATATTAAAGGGAATACTATTGATGAACTTGAACTTCAACCTTATTTTAAGTGCATTGTCGTTTATTAGTTTTAAATCTTCTTCCAAATCGGGCAGTTCAACTTCTACGGTGTCGCTTATTACCAAGTTGTCAATCCATCCGGCAAGGGGAAACTCAATCTCGTTTATCATTCTTAGGGTTGAAGTTTTGCGAACAAAGTAGTCGTGATTGGTAGTGGCATCACCTACGGTTACCGTTGGGCTTATTAAGATTTCATTGGGAGCAATTGCCAAAAAATCTTCAAGGTTTGAATTGTTATGGTCAACGTATTTTGAGTCAACCTCGGGTTGCTGTTGCTCTAACGAGGTTAAATATTTAATGTTGTTGGGCTGATTAAGGAGCAACGACCCGGTTGGTGGTTCTCCCTCATTCACAAGGCTAACCTGCTGTCCGGTGTTGGTGTTTGTGGCATCAAAGTTAACAATGCTTAATGCAAGTGGTATCCCAAATAAATTCTCAAAAGTTGTGGTAAGTTTTGGTTCCGAAAGGAAAATGTCGGTTTCAATCAATGAGTTAAAAGCATCGAGGGTTAAGTTGATGTCGTCCAAGTGAAATGTCTCATTTAGATTACCCAGTAAGTATTCAAAATCCAAGCCGGTTAGTGATATTTGAATATTGGCATCCTCCGTCACAGAAATTGGATTACCCTGCGAATGAATAGTCAATTCAACCTCTACTGTAAGAGTATTATATTGAGAGCCACTGGAAAGGTACAGGGAGTAACCTGTTAAATCCTTATTGTCAATAGTGAAGGTTCCGCCGGGAGGAGTAGTATTCATTTCAAAAACCAGAGGATTTCCTAATTGGTCGCGTATGGAATTGAACCGGATAGTTGCGCTAATGCTGTTCTGGAAATTATTGGTAACGACCATGTTAATATATCCTGCCGAAAACTTCACATACTTTACTTCAGCGCCAGTAATGCTATTGTATGTTTCAGTGTAAACCTTTGTAATTGGACCTAAGGTTTGCCCTGGTGGCAGAGGAGCCCCCGGAACTTCACCTGCCTCGAGCTGATATTGTTTGGTAAAGTTGAAGTCCGGTAGCGAATACCTTTCGGCTGCGCTAAACAAATCCATCGTATCCCTGAATGCTATAAAAAACCGGCTATCGCCAGGTTTAGTAAATATTATTGTATTAGCATCCTCACGTTCAACTAAATCGTTAAACGTAATGGATGATTTAACCACCGGGACAACCCATTTGGGTGAAATGGATTCAACCTTGATGTTATCGAACTGCGAAAAATCGTAACACCCCCCCAGCACAATTAAACCAATAATAAACATTGGTTTGAGAAGTAATTTCCTTGTTTTCATCCGTAAAAAATATTTATATTCCTAATTAATGAGACGTTACTGTCTTGCTTTTAATAATTTTTACCGAGCGGATGAAACACCTTTAACTTGTTTATCTGTGTTTGGGCAAACCGCCTTACATTGGTGTTTCATAACCCTTTTTTAAAACTGTAATCAAAATTAAAAATCTTTAAAAATGAGTGTTCAAATTACGAATAATATTAATACGAGTCAATCCTTTCTAATCAAATTCAATGCATCACTGGGCGAAGAACTCATTTTCCCTGAATATAGTTAAGTATATTATTAGGACAAAATTCTATAAGTTGTGATCGGAATACAGGGTTTGTAAAAAATCAACGTTGAATCAAAATTCATCAAATCAGGGTACTTTTAGCTGAATGTAGGGCATTTCCTGTAGTACAGAATACAAAAAAGGAGGGAATATAATAATATCCCCTCCTTTTGTAACTATAAATAAAGATTTTAGTAGAAATTATACCTTTTATCAACTACGCCAGCATTGTTCTTTAAAGCTTCAAATACCTCGTAGTATGAACGGGATTGATACATGTTTGCAATCCTGAACTTTTCGGCATTGGCATCGCCCTCCTCCTTAACCGATGAGGTAACAGTAAGCACAAATACACCATTATTACCCCTAACTGGCCCAGCAAGCTTACCTTCAGCCGATACTGAGGCAACTCCAATTACTGCAGGTTCAATACCAGCATAGGGTAGATTCAAAGAGCTGAACGCTACATTCTCAGCCTTCTCAACATTAGCACCAATTGCCTGAGCAACATCATAGATATCGGTTTTGCCGCTCATGGCTTTCTTAACCTTGTCCATAAGGAGTTCGGCCTTCTTTTCACGAATAACACGAACTTTAACATCGGCCGCAACCTGCTTGAGCGGAGCAATACCCTCTTCGCGGACAGCTGTAAGGGAGGCTACAACGTAATTGTCGCCAAACTGCATTACATCGGAAACATCGCCTTTTTTGGCACGGAAAGCCCAACGGATTAACTCACGGGGTTGCTCTAACCCGGCAATACTTCTATCGTTCTGCAGTAGATTGTTTGCAACGCGACGGGTGTACTTGTTCTGATCGGCTGCTGCTGCAAATTTCTCGTAGTCGCGGTTATTCCCTGCAAAAGCTGCAGCATTATTGTAAACCTGTGAAGTTGTGTAGGAGCTGGGGACAATTTTGCGTTCAAGGGTAGCAATTTGAACCTTCTTTTCCTTCTTGCCCTTATCAACAACCTGAAGTACGTGAAACCCAAACTGGGTTTCAACAATCTTAATCTCACCCTTATTGCTGCTGAACGAAGCCTCATCGAACTCGGGAATCATCATACCACTGGGGAACCAACCTAAATCACCACCCTTGTCCTTTGAACCTGGATCGTCGGAATGTTTAGCTGCTAACTCTTCCCAACTACCACCACGTTTTAAAACGTTCATAATACTGTCGGCCTTAGCCTTAGCTTTAGCTTTTTCTTGCTCTTCAGCGAATTGACTTCTCAAACCAATCAGTATGTGGCGAGCCTTTACGCTATCGGGCATCATTTTTACATCAACCAACCTAGATGTTTTAAAGCTATCGCCATCGCGATAAACATCCATCACACTTCCAATTGAACTTGAAAAAGCCCATGCCCGAACATTCTCAGGTAATTCCGAAGCCTTATAGTACTTAGAATCGAATTTTGTATCGGAATTCAGGGTAACATACTGTACGGGATCGGAAGCCGCAATAAAATCGGGCAAAGCCTTCTTGATCCATTCTTCTGCATCGTTTACATCGCTTCCCGAGGGCAGAATGGGAAACACAACGTACTCAATATCGCGCGAAGCCGTTTGCTTGTAATCGTTCTGGTGCGATTTGTAGTATGCCTTAATATCGCTATTGGTAACCTTTACCAGCGAATCAGGTATTGATTGGTACGAGGCAACAGCATAATCAAAGTTGACCTTGCTGGTTCGGTCGTTTACAGCACGTTGGGTTTGAAGCGAGGTAACGCCTAAGCCCTTACGGACTAAAGTAAGGTATTTGTTGAATAAGCGATCTTTCTGTATTTCATTCTCAATGAATAACCAGTAAGCTTTAGCTCTTGGGTCTCTATCCAAATTCTGAAGGAAGTTTGTAAGAAACGCTTTGTCTACCTCGCCGGTTTGAGGGTCGCCAAACTGTTGACTGATAAATGGGTGTATGTTCCTTCCCTGAACCATGTCAAAAAGTTCGTCCTCATGAATCGTAAGCCCTAAACGCTTATATTCGGGTTGGAGAATATTAGCCCTAAGCAGATCCTGCCAAACCTGTTCACGGATTTGAAACATTTGCTGCTCGTTCAGCGATGATTGTTGCGATAAAAGCTTCTGTAAATTCTCATTATCGCTAACCCTAGCCTGGTATTCCTCATAGGATATGGAACTACCAGCTATTTCAGCGATTTCCATATGTGTGCGGTTAAAGAACGCTCCACCCGATGTTATGAAATCGCCAAGTATGAAGGCAAAAAGAGCCAATCCAATAACCACAGAAACCAACACGCCTGCACGGTTTCTAATTCTTTCAAGTGTTGCCATCTACAAGTATATTTTAAGGTACAATAATATTTTTCGAGCTACGAATATAGTAATTTTCAACAATAAGCAGTTTAACTGCTTGATAATTTTTTAACAACTGTTAAAAACCAGCAGTAACCTAATCAATAACCAAGCGAACCAGGTCGATACGCGTTTTATTCACTCTGAGGATTTTAAAGTCGAAGTTTTGGATTTTAACCGATTCACCAGGCTTTGGTAGGCTCTGATAGTGATGGAGTATGAATCCGGCAATAGTCTCATACTCGTCCGATTCAGGAATGCCAAGCCCATAAGCCTCGTTAACATGCGATACCTCAACGCGTCCTGAAAGGATGTACTCCTTATCGGAAAGCTTTTTCTCAACCAGTTCATTTAAATCGTGTTCATCGTCAATTTCACCAAAAATTTCTTCAATGATATCCTCAATGGTGACCAACCCCGAAGTTCCTCCAAATTCGTCAACCACAATCGCTATACTTTTATGGGCTTTAATGAAGTGGGTTAGTAGTTCATTGGCCTTCATGGTTTCAGGGAAAAAATCAACATCAATAATACATTCCTTAATGGACTTGGGTTTAAGGAAAAGCGATTTAGAATTGACATACCCAATGATGTTGTCAATTGAACTGCGATATACGGGGATTCGAGAATACATAGTTTCAGCAAATATCTTTTTAAGTTGCTCAACCGTATCATCAACGTCAATTGCCTCAATATCGGTACGGGGAATCATGCAATCGCGAATCCGAACCTCTGAAAAATCGAGTGCTTTTTGAAAAAATTTCAGTTCCTGCTCTTCGCCACTATTGTCGGCTGAGGTAGCCTGCTCCACAAGATGATCTAGGTCAATCTTACTGAATATTCGTTGCTCCTCGCCACTATTTATCTTCATCCTGAAAGCCAAACGAATTATCCAGTACGAAAACCATGAAACAAACTTGCTAACCGGATAGAATAGCACGTAAAAGATGTACATCGGTATGGCAAAAAAATTCAGCAAGGTATTGGCGTACTGACGGAAAATTGATTTTGGAACAAACTCACCAGTAAGCAGTACTACCATTGTTGCAATAAGGGTTTGGGCAAGCAAAAGCAAGGTGGGAAACCGATTTAACGGCCCAAGTAGTGGTGTTAAAACGTTTGCTGTTACAATACCATAAATTACCAAGGTGATGTTGTTGCCGACCAACATGGTGGCAATAAATTGCTCCTTGTTCCGGTAAAAGATATCGAGAATTCGAGAGGTTAAACGTCCATGCTTTCGTTCAAGCTCAAAGCGTAACTTGTTTGATGATAGGAAAGCTATCTCAATACCCGAAAAGAAAGCCGAAAACAATATAGCAACCGCTATTACCAGTAGCTGTGTTCCCATTTTTTACTGTTGATTCTCCAATCTCTTCCGCCTACTCCTTCGCAAGAAATACATTAGTAGAGCAACTACAGCCAAAACAAAAAACATGTAGCTGTTGTTGAATCCCTTGTTAGAGGTAGCCCATATCCCTATGCCCAAGCAAAACAGAGCAAGGGCAAGCCAGATTAACTCTAGGATAAATGCCAACTTATACATATAAAGGTGTGTATGGTTTACAAAAGGTAAAGGTACAAAAAAAGGATTGTATGTCAATACAACAACCCTTAAGCGCTTTAATCAAATTAAATATTACTGGTCAACCTCAAACTCGCCATCGTAGGGCTCTTTAACTTCCCAGTTTTCAAAATTTTCATCGGCTATCATTCCCTTTCCATATATAATACCGCTAACGCTATTAATTTTAACATTAACGTTAGTATATATGATCCGTTTATTTTGATCCCAGTAAAGCTCTTCTGCGTAAAGCTGTTCGCCCTTCCTGTTTTTAGCTACCACGTTGTTCTTTGCCTGCCAAAGCGATTTCTTTTCATAGTAAATGGCATAGTTTGCGGTAAGGCTCGACTCCTGCTTTAGCTCATTATCGTATGTGTAAACAGTTATTCCTTTAGGAAACTCGGTGTAGGGTTCATCGGCAAACTGGTAATAAACTGTTTCGGGCGCAAATACCTTTAAAACCACTTTCCCCCCTTCAGTATATAACATCTCAGAGTTATATGCGGTAACGCCGGGTGTAGTTTTGATATCGGAAAGGTAAACTATTGCTTCAGGATCGCCTTTGCAAGAAACAAGAAATAAAGAAGTAGCCCCCACCAGAGTGAGGACTACCATATGCTTACTTGTCGTTTTGCATAACTTAATCATTTTTACTTTCTATCCCTTACAGTTGTACGCTCATTAATCCAGCATCCTACTGTGTATGAATCGCCTACCTTTAAATCGTAAAAGAAGATATCCTCCTTTGAAGGATAATACTGGCTGTAGGTGTTGATCAAATTGTCCATGGCATCGGCAAGGTCAGGATCAACCTGCTTGGCCTTGATATACTTATCCACTGCAGCCCAGTAAACGGTCTTCTTTTCAAAATCGTTGCTGCCACAATTGCGTTCGCTGGCATATACATCGCCAATCAGTTTATAGGCTTTACCCATGTTGGGATTTTCCTCAATGGCCTTTAAGGCAATTTTTCTGGCTTTGGATAAATTCTTAAGTTCAGTAAAAGTGAGCAGAGCAAGCTCATAGTAAATATTGGCTCGTTTTTCAACAGCCGATTCAAGGTTAATGGCTTCGTTGTAGTATTTTTCTGCCTCCTTGGCATTCTTCGCTTCGTACTGGAGCCTTGCAATATCTAAAGCTAAATCGGCATTGGGCCCACCCTTAAATATTTGTACGCTGGCATTTAGGTATAGCGGGTGACTTGTGCACCTATTTGCCGACATCAGTGAACGAATTTTTTTGCAAAGGTTCATATCCTCTGGGGTTGCCTTAAACCGGGGCTCAAAAAGAGCAATAATGTTATCGCAGTTTGCTACGCCCATGCTTGCAAAAATGGCATCAATTCCATCCTTTGCCTGTTTAGCCTTATCGTCACTGGGGTTAGCTATGATTTGAGCATCAATATAATCGCTAACCTGTGAGTAAAGCTCTATTACTTGGTCGGCAGTCAACTTCTGGTTGTCGTACATGGTCTTGGTTAACGAAAAGTAAGTATAGAAAGTTGATGGGCTAGTTGCAGCCTTTTCAATGCTTATAGCCTCCTTGGCAATGGTAAAAGCCTCCTCGTAACGTTCCGGAGCGAGAGTAAATAGATCTTCAGCTTTCATGCCCAGAACAACACCTTTTTTATCAAAATGAGTAATACGGAGGTCGTAAAGCATCATTAATGAGTCCACAAGAACTTTCTTTTGAGCAGGATCCGCAACCTCCTCGTACCGCTTCTTTAAAAGCCTTGCACCTCTAATGTATGAATTTAAGCTAGCAGCAGGACAAATCTTAATAACATTCTGCCATGGCTTATAGGCATCCTTAAAGTTATTTTGCTTGTAGAATGTTTGATAAAGCGATAAGTTTTTTGCACATTCTTTACGGGTTTCCTCATCGGGCCCATACTTTGGATTCTCCAAGTACGACTGTGCAATAACTGAAGTGCTTGCAGTAATAAGTAAAACACCTGCAAATAAACTAATGTAACTTTTGAACCTCATGTCTTCTGGTTTTATTTCGACATTAAACTTTAATTGTATTTCCGCTTAAAGAACCACGGGTAATCGTAGAATGTAAGGCTTAGATTCAGCGCCCCAAAGGTTTCCTTTATCAAGTAGTTTTCATCTGTTCCTCTCTTCCCAATTTCAAATGATAGATTAATCTTTGTTTTACCCTTTAACGGTAAACCTGCTCCAAATGTTATGCCAAATTCATTTATTTGCTTCCCACTTACCAGTAGGTTCGATTTATTAGCAAAAAATCCTGCCCTGTAGTTAACCTTTTTGAGATAACTCTTTAAATCCATTCTGTTGGGAGTGAACTCAACACCAAATCGTACTGACTCCATTTTAGCCATGGGAGTGTTTACGTTGAAAGGGGTGGTTTTTGACCAATCCTGAGTGAAGTATTCACCCATAATGGTTAATTTATCTTTATAGGTAAATGCTAATCCTGCATTCACGCTCCATGGTAATTCCAGGCTCGATTCCCTATCGGGGTGGGGGTAAAGCGTGTCGATCAGGTTGCTTTCAAGTGTAGCAAACCATTTCTGAGTCATATTTAAGTTTTTCCCAAGCTGATAAGTTCCCCCAAGTGTAATATTTGTATTGTTTTCCTTGTCGAGCATAAGAGTATACTGCACACCAAAGTTAAAATTGATATCGCTTACCTGAAAACTGGAACGAATATACCCGTTGGTGTATGGATTGTAGCTAAGAGGAAATTCTATCTCGTTGTTGTAATCAAGGCTTCCAAAGTAGTGTAGCATATTAAACCCAACCGATAGGTTTTTTATAGGATTTACCCCCATTCCTACAAATGCCTGGTTTATACCTCCTCTGCCAGTATGGAAGTACTTTATCCTTCCAATGGTACTTAGGATGTAAGGATCTGTCTCGAAACGAAGTAACCTATACCCTACAAAGCTGTATGGTGTTATACCCGCAGCGAAACCAATTCGCTTAGTTATAGGGAAAGAGATTGCAATATGGTGAATGCCACCTGCGCTATTTCTCAATGTTTGTGGATTAAGATACTGGTCATAACCTGTAAAACCGCTAGTGTTGGTCTCCAAGCCAAAATCGAACAGGAACGACATGCTATCCCTTAGGGTGTAGGAGGCAGGGTTGTTGAAGTTAATAATGGTCTCGCTCCTATAGGGTTGCGATATACCTCCCATTGAACGATTTTGAGTAAACCCGGGCTGACTCACTACTCCAATGCCATACCGTGAGTATGGTGAATAGGTGTTGAGGCTCTGTGCTCCCATAAATTCAGATAGGCATAATAGCCCAGCCAAAATCAAAAAACGCGGAAATGCTAATCTATACATTGAATTCAAGTATTCTGTTTAAACCAATTACCATTAAAAATGGGTTCACAAATATGCTATTTTTTAACATATTAGCCAAGAAATTTGCATCGCCACCTGTTAAAACCACAATGCAACCCTCATAAATTGAGTTAATTTTTTCGACATATCCGTCAATTTCCAGAACAGTTCCATTAATTACTCCGGAACTTATACATTCAACCGTGGATGCTCCAACAATCTCAACAGTTTTAAAGTGTTCAATCAAAGGTAACTTAGCTGTATAGTCATTCAGCGCCTTAAAGCGTAATCGTAATCCAGGCGATATGGCACCTCCCTTGTATACCCCTTCGCTAGTTACTAAATCGTAGGTTATAGCTGTGCCGGCATCAATTACTAAAACGTTCTGGTTCGGTAAAAGGTAGTTGGCTCCAACCGCCAGCGCAAGCCTGTCGAAGCCTAAGGTTTCAGGGGTAGAGTAATCGTTTTTTAGGGGGATATTAGTATTAGCACCAGCAATATGCACCGGCAGGTTTTGCCTTAACCATACCAATGTGTTAACTGGGATTTTACCAACAGCTGAAACAATGCACCTTTGTGGTCTAAAATTATTAATGATTGGCATTAAATCGCCAATATCCAGCTCCTTATAGTTCTGGAAGAATTTTATTTCCTTCCCATCGGCTACGGCAACCTTGCTTAAAGAATTCCCTATATCAATAATTAGGTTCATAATCAGCTTTAAATGACTAACGAACGTTATCTAACATTTGTTGTAGAATATCAATAGCCTTACCAACTCCTTGTACGTCCTTAATGCTTAAAATGAGCTTTTCGTTACCCTCTTTCATGGAAAAAATTCCTGGGTTACGCAAAATGTAGTTAATGATTCGTTCAAAAGTAGATGTTCTGTAAAACAGTGAAAGTTGATTGGTAATAAAGTACGCGTGAATTTTACCGTTTTTAAGAATAATCTTTTCGATGCCTAACTCTACGGCTACCCATCGTAATCTCACAATGTTCATCAACTCAGCCACAGGATCGGGAATTGGGCCAAACCTATCGCGAAGCTCACTAGCAAACACTTCGAGTTCTTGAGGGTTTTTAATGGAATCAAGCTCTCTGTAAAGTTTAATACGCTCGGCAGTATTCGAAACGTAGTAGTCGGGGATTAATACCTCCAGGTCCGTTTCAACCTGACAATCGGTATTACTACCCACCCATTTATCGGTTCTAGCCTCTGCTTGCTGTGGTGAAAACGGTTCAAGGAAGTCGGTTTCCTTTAGCTCCTGAATAGCCTCATCGAGTATTCGCTGGTAGGTTTCATAACCAATTTCCGAGATAAACCCGCTCTGCTCAGCACCAAGTAGGTTTCCGGCACCTCTAATATCCAAATCCTGCATGGCAATACTAAATCCGCTTCCCAGCTCTGAGAACTCCTCAATAGCTTTTAGCCTACGCCTTGCCTCGGTAGTTAGCGACTCGAGTGGCGGAGCCAGCAGGTAGCAGAAGGCCTTTTTATTTGAACGTCCCACCCTGCCGCGAAGCTGATGCAAATCGCTTAGCCCAAACATGTGGGCATTGTTAATTATTATGGTGTTAGCATTGGGTATATCGAGCCCTGCCTCAATGATAGATGTTGAGATGAGCACATCGTAATAGCCATTTATGAAATCGAGCATAATGCTTTCGAGTTTCGCTGGCTCCATTTGCCCGTGAGCAACAGCCGTTTTAATTTTGGGAACTATCTTGTGCAGCATTATCTGCACTTCTCCAATGTTTTGAACCCGGTTATGCACAAAAAAAACCTGCCCTCCCCTGGAAACCTCATATTCAATTGCTTCCTTTATTATTGCTGTGTTAAAAGCATGCAACTCGGTTTGAATGGGATACCTATTAGGTGGCGGGGTGTTGATTATTGATAAGTCCCGGGCTCCTAAAAGCGAAAACTGCAAAGTACGCGGAATGGGTGTTGCTGTTAATGTTAAAGTATCGACATTTAGCTTGAACTGTCTAATTTTTTCCTTAGCCGCTACGCCAAACTTTTGCTCTTCATCAACAATAAGCAGCCCTAAATCTTTAAAGTTTGATGCTTCCTTAAGTATAGAGTGTGTGCCAATAAGTATATCTATTTTACCTTCTTTCAAGCGCTGCCTAATCTCTCGCTGCTGGGCGGCTGATTTCATCCTACTAATAAACTCAACATTACAGGGAAAACCATTGAGCCTCGATGTAAAGGTTCTGTAATGTTGCAATGCCAAAATGGTAGTTGGTACTAAAACAGCCACCTGCTTGCTATCGGCTACCGCCTTGAATGCAGCTCTAACGGCCACCTCGGTTTTACCAAAACCAACATCGCCACACACAAGCCTATCCATC
Source organism: Bacteroidales bacterium (assembly GCA_011045955.1). Taxonomy (GTDB): domain Bacteria; phylum Bacteroidota; class Bacteroidia; order Bacteroidales; family Tenuifilaceae; genus Tenuifilum. The sequence continues at coordinate 32,656 of DSBV01000125.1, forward strand.
GGGCGTTCGTCCTCCATATCAAGTTTAACGGCTTGAGTTGCTTTCTGCTGGTCAGGAGTGTCCTCATATATAAATGAAGCCTCAAGTTCCTGCTGCATGTAGGTGTCAGTTGAAAAAGCAAAACCCTTCTGTGCCTTTCGCTTGGCATAAAGCGCAATAAGGTCTTTTGCAATGTCCTTTATTTTGCTCTTGGTGCGCTGTTTCAGTTTTTGCCAAGCACCCGATCCTAACTTGTAAACCTTGGGGGGTTCTGCATCCTTACCCCGATACTTGGATATTTTATGAAGATTATGAATATTTACAAGCAAGGTGTCGTTATCCTGATACACAAGCCGGATTGCTTCTTGCAATCTGCCATTCACCTGAGTTTTTACTAAACCTCCAAAAATCCCAATTCCATGATCGATGTGAACCACGTAATCGCCCGGTTGCAAGTTTACCAGTTCCTGCATGGTGAGCGCATCGCGGTAGGTAAATTCGTGTTTTAAACGGAACTTATGGTAACGGTCAAAGATTTGGTGATCGGTGTAGAGGCAAATCCTCAAGTTGTGGTCAACAAAACCCTCTGTAATACTCTCATTAATTAGCTCGAAATGCAAGTCGGGCTCAATGGAATGTAAAATGTTGCTGAGCCTGTTGAGCTGGACCTGATTCTCGGACAACAGATAAACCCTGTAACCATTTAAATTTTTTTGCTCAATATCATCGGCAAGCAATTCAAAGTTTTTGGAGAACGCAGGCTGTGGTGAGGTTGCAAACTCGACGATTTGGTTAACCGAAAAGGGTGGCCTTAACCCAAAGTAAGCTGTTCGGTGTTTCTGAAGGGAGTTAAAGAATTCCTTACCCGAAGCATATCCTGCTTGAGCCTTAAAATTAATCTGTAATGCAATATCGTTTAGCTGGTTTATCCTTTCTAGTACCAGCTCAGGGTTTTTAATCCATACCGTTGAGCCCTCTGGTACCTCATCAGTTAGGATGGCACCTTCAGTTTGCTCCTTTTCCTGTAGGTTGGGAATTATCGAAATGGATTGAAGTAAGTCTCGTGAGAGTTGGTCTTCCACGTCAAAGGTTCGTATGGACTCAACCTCGTCGCCAAAAAAATCGATACGGTAAGGCATTGACGACGAATACGAGAACACATCGGCAATGCTACCTCGTATGGCAAACTGGCCCGGTTCATACACAAAATCGGTTCGTTCAAAACCATACTCATAAAGAACCTCGGTAAGGAAATCAGCGGTAACCCTTTCGCCTTTCGATATTGTTACAGTATTCTCCCTCAAGATATTTCCAAGAGGGATCTTTTCAAAAAGCGCATCGCTATAGGTCACTATAACCGCTTTTTGGTTTTCACCATCATCCATTTGCCGTAAAAGGTTCAAAACATCGGTGCGTTGAATTATGGCCTCAGAAAGAATCTGGTTGTACTGAATTGACCGCTTGTACGAGGACGGGAAAAAGAATACCCTGTCCATCCCAAGCAAAGTGGAAAGATCAGAAAAAGTATAAGCGGCTTCCTCTTTATCGTTAAAAACCAACACGGTAGATTTTCCCGACGATTCTTGCATTGCAGCAACAATAAAACTTAAGGAGAACCCCGATAATCCCCTTATAAAACATGACCTATCGGGAAACTTAAATTTGTCTTCCGATACTGAGAAATAACCTTGTAGTATTGATCCTAGATTTTTTATGTTGAGCAATGTAAAATTTTTGCAAAGATATATAATGTGCCAATCAAACTGTAAGCAATAATCCTAAAACAAATCCCACAGCCTGGTAGCTAGATTGTTTAATCGTTTACCTGAAAGGTGTATCTTGCCCAATCACCCTTAATTGCAAAGAATTAGCATTTCCTAAAATACTTTTTATGACAATTAATTATTTATTTTTTTGATTTGATATTTTTTTTTATTAACTTTGCCTTGAACTAACTAATAACTTTATTGCCATGAAAAAGTTTGTATTTTTCCTAATGGTTGCCGGAATGCTTTCAATGGTTGCATGTAAATCAGCTCCCAAGCAGGAAGAACAACCTGCTCAAGAAGAACAACAAATGGAGCAAGTTGACACCGCTGCTACTGTTGAAGTTCAAACCGACACTGTACCTGCAGCTGAGTAATTAATTGTTGCAGAGAAAATAAAAAACATCCGGTAATAACCGGATGTTTTTTATTTATTATGAAGGGTTCTAGTAGTCCTTTTTAATCTGAATGGATAGCTCATCGAGCTGCTGCTGGCTGATAGTGGATGGAGAATCGATCATCACATCGCGGCCTGCATTGTTTTTTGGAAATGCTATGTAATCACGAATAGAGTCGCTCCCACCAAAAAGCGAGCAGAGCCTATCAAATCCGAAGGCAATACCACCGTGAGGGGGTGCTCCATATCGGAATGCATTAAGCAGGAACCCAAACTGTTTCTCAGCCTCCTCCTTGGAAAATCCAAGGGTATCGAACATGATCTGTTGGAGTTCCCTATCATAAACTCTGATTGAGCCACCGCCAATCTCTACTCCATTTATCACCAGGTCGTAGGCATTTGCTCTAATCTTAGCGGGATCGGTTTTAAACAAATGGATGTCGTCTGGATTAGGCGAAGTAAATGGGTGATGCATGGCAAAGAAACGTTGTGCCTCATCGTCCCACTCCAATAGGGGGAAATCTACAACCCAAAGGGGTACAAACGCATCCTTTGACCGTAAACCAAGCCTGTTACCCATTTCCAGTCTCAACTCACAAAGCGCGGAGAGCGTTTTCTTCTTTGAACCAGCTAAAACTAGAATGAGGTCGCCCCGTTTAGCACCCATGGCATTGGCTATAGTAATTAAATCGTCGGGTGAGTAAAACTTATCAACCGTCGATTTTATTCCATCGTCGGCATAACGAATGTAAACAAGGCCGCTGGCACCTACCTGAGGACGTTTTACGAACTCGGTTAGCTCGTCGAGCTGCTTACGGGTATAACCGGCACAACCGGGAGCACAAATTCCACCAACATACTCAGCATCATCAAAAACCTTGAACCCCTTGTTCTTGACAACTGAACTTAACTCCACAAACTCCATCCCAAAGCGCAGGTCGGGCTTATCAGAACCATATTTTTCCATGGCTACGCTGTAGGGCATGCGTTGGAAAGGTTCTGTAAAGTTGATACCCTTTACATTTGAAAAAAGGTGTTTGATTAGCCCTTCGAAGGTGTTGAGAACATCATCACGCTCCACAAACGACATCTCGCAGTCAATTTGTGTAAACTCTGGCTGCCTGTCAGCACGTAAATCCTCATCGCGAAAGCATTTTACAATCTGAAAATACTTGTCAAAACCTGCAACCATGAGCAGCTGCTTGAACGTTTGGGGTGATTGAGGCAAAGCATAGAACTCCCCCGGATGCATACGTGAGGGAACAACAAAATCGCGGGCACCTTCAGGTGTAGATTTAATAAGGAAAGGCGTTTCCACCTCAATAAATCCTTGCATGTCGAGGTATCTACGAACCTCTTGTGCCATTCTATGACGAAGTAGGAGCGCATTTTTAACCGGGTTTCGACGCAAATCGAGGTAACGAAACTTCATTCTTAGCTCATCGCCACCATCGGTGTCGTCCTCAATGATAAAAGGAGGAATATCGCTGGCATTAAGCACTTTAATCACATTAGCCCGAACCTCTATTTCGCCAGTTGGCAACTTGCTGTTCTTACTGGCGCGCTCCACCACTTGGCCCGAAATTTGAATAACATATTCACGACCAAGTTCCTTTACTATCTCCTTGGCAGGGCTGGGACAACTTTCGTCAATAACCACCTGGGTTATTCCATACCTATCTCTCAGGTCAATAAAGGTCATTGCACCAAGGTTACGAATACACTGCACCCATCCGCTAAGGGTAACATTGCTGCCCACATGAGCAATTCTAAGTTCTCCGCAAGTGTGTGATCTGTACATATCTAAATATCGTTTTCAGGGTGCGAATGTAAAAATAAAAAACGATGCTTATACTATATTTTTTGATATATTTGGCCAAAATGCTATATGGTAAACACAAAGGAACATGAGTTTTTCATGCGCGAAGCAATTAAGGAAGCGCAAAAAGCACTGGCAAAAGACGAAGTACCCATTGGTGCAGTAGTTGTATGCAAGGGCCGAATAATATCGCGTGCTTACAATTTGACTGAGACCCTTTGTGACCCAACGGCTCATGCCGAAATGCAAGCCATTACCGCTGCAACAAACTATTTGGGGGGTAAATACCTAAACCAATGTACCCTTTATGTTACCATTGAACCCTGCCCCATGTGCGCCGGAGCAATGTATTGGGCACAATTGGACGAACTGGTTTACGGAGCATCCGACCCTAAACGAGGATTCTCTTTGATTGCAAAAAATATACTTCATCCCAAAACAAAAACCATTAGCGGGGTTCTCTCCAGTGAGTGTTCAGATATGGTTACTGCATTTTTTAACAAAAAACGATAATTTTATGGCTTAATTTTTGTTTTTTAATTTGATGTGATATTTTTGAGGCCATTAACAAATTTTAAAATACAATAAAACCAATACCTATGAGAGTAACATTAGTGAAGCAGTTTTTGCTATTGGGCATTTTTGCAATTGGTTCCGTTTCGGTAAGCGGACAAAGTATTAACGATGCCATTCAGGCATATAACAATGCCGCTACAAGCTACAAGCAAGATCCTGAAAAAGCGTTACAGGATATTCAATCGGCACTTCAAATTTCCGAACAGCTGGGTGAAGATGGTGCTGAAACCAAGCAAAAGTGTGAGGAGTTAATCCCAACTATTTACTTTCAGCTTGCAATGGCTAAATACAAAGCTAAAGATCTGCAAGCCACACTCGACAACCTTGAAAAGGCTGAGGAAACAGCAATTAAGTACAATGATGGTACAATTAAAACCCGAGTTGAAAAGACACTTCCTAAGCTTTACAATGCTATGGGTAACAACCTATTCAAGGAAGGAAAGTTTGACGAAGCTATTGCAAACTACGAGAAATCCATTAAGTTAGATCCTAACTACATTGATCCTTACCTGGGTGCAGCCTTGGCATACGAAGGCCTCAAGAACGAAGAAAAACTGGTTGAGTACCTCAATCTTACCATTGATTTAGGAGGAAAGGCAAACGATACCTCTAATGTTGAAAAAGCTAAAACAAAAGGCAAAGCATATTTCCTGAAAAAAGCCGATGAAGCACGTAATGCCAATAAACTTAACGATGTGGTTAAACTGCTCGATATGGCTTTAAAATACGATGGCGATGATTACGATATTTATCGCCTTATGACCATCAACTACGGCAAGCTTGAGCGTTGGAACGATGCCATTGAGTATGGCAACAAGGCTCTTGAACTTGTTAAAGGAACCGCTGAGGATAAGGCTGAACTTTACTTCCTAATTGCTGGAGCATACCAAAAACTTAACAAGATTAGCGATGCTTGCGCTGCATACAAAAATGCTGCATTTGGCACATTTAAGCCTAATGCCGATTACCAACTTCAACAGCTAAAATGCCAGTAATACAACTTTTTACTATCTTTGAGGGCTGCAAATGCAGCCCTTTTTTATTGATAATCAAACCAATTAAGATGTCAAATAAATTTCAAATAGTTTTTTCCGATGTTGACGGAACCCTTCTCAACAAGAATCGCGAACTTTCATCGGCTACTATCTTTCAAATCCGCAAGCTTACACAACAAAATATACCATTCGTAATGGTATCGGCACGAATGCCGGCAGGCATGATTCACCTGTACAGGGAAGTGCCAATGAACAACCCTGCCATTTGCTACAACGGCGCTCTCATACTAAAATCCATTGAGGCAGGAATTAGCACTGCCAACATTCTCTTTTCAGCAACAATTGGTTACAGCATGGCAAAATCGATTTTTAGCATTTGCCATAAATTTAATTTGCACTTCAGCCTTTACTCCAATAACCAGTGGTTTGCATCAAAAAATGACGAGTGGCGGTTACGCGAGGAGAATAACACCAAGGTAAAAGCAACAATTTACTCCAACATGGAGTATAAAATTAGCGCGCTGGAGAATGACCAGCAACACATCCACAAGCTAATGGTAATGGGCGAGAGCATGCTAATTGACGCTTTACACAACCATCTGACAAGCCAGTTTGCGGGCAAAATCAACATATACCGTTCAAAGGATACACACATCGAAATAACCCCTGCAAGGATCAATAAGGCAACCGGATGCCTTAACCTTTTAAACCATCTAAATCTTAAGCCTGAACAGGCTATTGCATTTGGCGATAACTTTAACGATACTGAGATGCTACAAACAGTTACCATTGGTGTAGCAATGGGCAATGCGCCAGTAGAGGTAAAGGAGAAAGCCCATATGGTTGCCCAGGCAAATACCGACGATGGTGTTGCCAAAACTCTAGAATCCATTTTCAAATTCGCATAACGTATGACCGAACTTGAGCTGCTTGCCCTCGCCAAGGATTTGGAAACTGGCATTGCTGCCATTACTCATGGCGCCGATGCGGTTTATATTGCTGCTCAAAAGTTCGGTGCTCGCGAGAAAGCCAGAAACCCCGTTGATGACATAGCTGAACTTTGCCATTTTGCCCACGCCTACCATGCCCGAGTTTACGTTACCGTTACCACTATCATTTTTAATAATGAACTGAATGAGATGCAGGAGCTCATCCGTAAAATATACCGCACTGGTGCCGATGCAATTATTATCCAGGATTTAGCCATTTTTAATATGGATATTCCCCCCATTGCCATTCATGCCAATACCCAAATGCAGAACATTGACCCTGACCATATTAATTTTCTCGAAAGCACTGGTGTATCGAGGATAGTTTTACCAAGGCAATTAACCCTTGATGAAATATCAAACATCCGCAGCAAAACAAAAGCTGAACTGGAATTTTTTGTTCATGGGGCGCTGTATGTTTCATATAGCGGACAATGTTACATGAGCTACTCGCTTTCAAGACGAAGCGCCAATCGAGGTGCATGCGTCCAACCCTGCCGCTTAGCCTACGATCTTGTCGATGAAAAGGGAAACGTTCTGGTAGAAAACAAACACCTTCTATCGCTCAAGGATATTAACCTTAGCAACCACCTTGCCGATTTGATAAGGGCAGGAATAACCTCGTTCAAGATTGAGGGCCGCCTAAAAGATATTGCTTACGTAAAAAATATAACTGCACACTACAGCAACCTGCTCAACAACTTTATAAGTCAAAATCAACAATACAAAAGAGCTTCGAGCGGAAAGTGTACCTACACATTCACTCCCAATCCTGAACGAACCTTTAACCGCGGCTTTTCTAATCACTTTATAAATGGTCGAATGACCAACCAAGCATCGGTAAATACCCCTAAATCCATAGGGATAAAAGTAGGTGTGGTTGGCCGCATATACAATAACTACATTTGCATCGATACAAGTGAAATCATACACAATGGCGATGGTTTATGCTTCTTTAACCCCAAAAATCAGCTTAAAGGATTCCTTGTAAACAAGGCTGAAGGGAATAAGATATTTCCCAACCAAATACCCGCTGACCTATCTATTGAAACAACTATTTACCGTAACGAAGATTTTGAGTTTGAACAGATCCTGAAACGGAAAAGTGCCGAACGTAAAATTGATTGCAACCTCGAGGTAACTATTACACCAGAAAATATCGCCCTAGCTATCACTGATATTGATGGCATAAGTACTTCAATAGAAATACCCAACCGGTTCGATGAAGCCAAAAATCCCAATGCAGCAGCACTCATTGAAAATCAACTCCGAAAAACAGATGATACCATTTTTAGGGTTTACAGGGTAGGAATTGACGTTTCATCAAAAGTTCCCTTTATCCTGTCAAGTGTTATTAATTCGGCTCGCAGCGAATTAATAACACAACTCCACAATACAAGAGTGGAAACTCACCAACGCCCCATAAGAAAAGTATTAACCCCCAGTGCCAAAGCGCCCCAAACTGCCCTATTGTATAAAGCCGATGTTGCCAACAAGGCAAGCAGCGATTTTCTTCTAAAACATGGAGCCCAAAGCATTGAACCTGCATTTGAGATTAAGCGCCCCAAAGACGAGGTGGAGTTAATGGTTACCCGTTACTGTATTAAATACGAGTTAGGCTTATGCCCAAGCAAGCAAGGAGCAAAACCAACGGGACGGCTTTACCTTAAAAGTAACCAAAACAAATTTCCACTGATTTTCGATTGTTAGAGTTGTATTATGAAAGTTATGCAGCCCAACACATAAATGTTCGTTAAAAATTTTGTTCGATGATTCTACTTGAAAGTCCCACCAACTGGCCCGACTACGAATTAATCGATAGCGGCGATGGCGAAAAGCTAGAACGGTTTGGTACCCAAACACTGGCTCGGCCTGAGCCACAAGCCATTTGGCAAAAAGCTCTTTTGCAAACCGAATGGAATAGCTTAGCCAATGCATACTTTGTTAAGAAAAAGGGTAACCCTGAGGACGTCAACGAATGGGGCGAGTGGAATAAAAAAAGCGGTTGCAAAGAGCAATGGACAATAGGTTACAGCTATAAGCAAATGCAGCTCAAATTCCGTTTGGGGTTAACATCTTTCAAGCATGTGGGAGTCTTCCCCGAGCAGGCTACAAACTGGAATTTTATATACGACACTGTTCAGCAGCTATCGTCTGAAAAACCATCGGTTTTAAACCTCTTTGCCTACACCGGCGGAGCATCGTTGGCAGCCAAAGCTGCCGGAGCCGATGTAACCCATGTCGATTCGGTAAAACAAACCATTACCTGGTCGCGTGAAAATATGGAGCTTAGCAAGCTTGATGGAATTAGGTGGATGGTAGATGATGCCGTAAAATTTGTAGCACGCGAGGTAAGACGTAATAAAACTTACCATGGAATAATCCTTGACCCCCCTGCCTATGGCAGAGGCCCCGAAGGTGAAAAATGGATTCTTGAAAAAAGCTTATGCCCTTTGCTCGAGAATTGCCATAAAATACTAGCTAGCAAAAATTCTTTTCTCATCCTTAACCTTTACTCAATGGGCTACTCGCCCCTAATTTCCGAAAGTCTAGCCAAAAGCATTTTTAATGTTGATAAAACTGAGATTGGAGAACTTTACGTAGCCGACAGGGCTGGACGCAAACTACCGCTTGGGGTTTTTTTGCGGTTTTTAAAATAATTTTATCAACAAAAATATAATTCCTGCCATAAAACAGGTAAAATATATCAATTTAATGTTACTTTTGCATTGATTCTCTGTATATTTGTTTTATGGGAAGTTATTGAAATTAATAAAACCACAGTTGTATGGAACCATTAAAGATTAACGGTACCAGCCAATACCCAACCATAACTCTCGATAAAGATGCAGGTATCTTTGAGTTTAAAGGGAACTCATTACCTGAGGATGCAAAATCATTTTTCGAACCAATTATTGGTTGGATTGAAGAGTATGCCAAGAACCCAAACCCTGAAACAGTAGTTCGATTTAAAATGATTTACTACAACACTCCCAGCTCAAAGATGCTTTTTCAGGTTCTTAAGCGCTTTGAAAGAATTGCTCAAGATGGCCACAAAATAAGCATAGTTTGGATGTATAACGAGGATGACATCGATATTAAAGATGCAGGAAAAGATCTATCAAACCATATTAAGATACCATTCAAACTCGAATCATACAAGGAATAAAAAAAGGCCATAAAGGCCTTTTTTTATTGCTACGATAAACACTACCAATCGGTAGTATAGCTGTGATTATAAATTCTGTGGGTTTTTAGTTCGCCTGAAGCATCTCGGTAATGGATGTATCCCGATAGCAAGGATAGTGTTTTACCCGAAGAAGAGGTTTCGGCAACCTTTAAAGCCTGATCGGAGTTAATCTTTAAGGTATGGTTACCTTTCCCTTTGAATGATTGACCTATGTTTTCAATAACTACTGGAGGTAATCCTTTCCATTCTAGTACCACCTTCTCAACCACAAATGGGGAGTCGTACTTTGAGCGAATGGTCATGTCAACAAGTATTCCATTCACCGCAGCATCATCCTTTGAAATAGCAGTCATGTGAATAGGATCAGTAAGGAAGATTGAAGCCTTATTGGCTGCAACATCAAAGTAGAAAGGCTTTTGTACCGATTCACCGCCAAACATATACTTTACAAGGATACTATTCTCAGGATCCTCGTAACAATTCTCGTAATTATACTTTATAGTTACATTGTCGGTATTGTTTATGACCGAAGTTATACGAGCACATTCCGACTTGGTAGTGGGCTTTTTGGCTGTAGATATGGCACGTCCGTTTAACCTTAGGTAATACTTAAGTTCGCCCAAGTTGCTTTCCAACTCAACCAATTCAATTGAACGAAGAAGCGATTTGTATCGGGTTATTCCAAGGTTACATTGGTCAACCCTACCATCCATGAAGTAGTCCTTAAGCGAAGTAAGCTCAGCCATGTTTTTCTCAATCTGCTCAACCGATTCAACCTTATCAACCTGATCCAACAAATCTTCCATTTGGCGTGTTAGCTCACGGTCGCGCATCTTATAGTCAAGCACTAGCATTTTCAGCTCTGTTTCCGGGAAAGGATACTTTATGTGGTATATGAAGTAAACCGATTTATCGGCACGCTGACGTTTTTCCCAGTAAAACTCAGCTACCTTGGATATCGAAATGCCCTGTAAAAATGGAACTTTACCCGACTGCGTGGTTGTTGTGGTAGCAAATTTTTCAAGGAAGACATTAACATTATTGTTATAATTGGCTTCCTCCTTGCGTACCTCGGAACTAGCTTTAACATTCTCCGCTACCGACGATACAATTTGTGCTTTTACATTCGAAAGGGCATCTTGTTGAGCATCCTGTGCGGTAGGCCCGGTACCTGTAACAATAATAAAATCCTTTTCCAAACCATTCACCCATTTGGGTTGTTTTCCGCTTTTCTCCAGAAGTTTATCCTGGGCAAAGGTTAAACTTATAACACCCAGAATGGATAAAGCCAGAAGCAATATCTTTTTCATACACTTATGTTTTTGACCCCAAAAGGGGATTGGCAAGTAAAAATAATTTATCCGTTTACAAAAACAGCAACCCCATTAGCTGGGGCTGCTGTAGCAATTGAATTGGAATATTACGGGCGTTCCTTGGCCATTTTATCCATTTCCTCGTTGAATATTTGCTCGAATTTCATCTTATCGTAATCAAGCTGCAGCTTTTGATCCTTTGAAATTCGATCCTTAATGTTATTCAGCACTTGATCCTTTGGAACCTGAAGAGCTTGGAATACCTGGTATTTTCCATCCTTCATCTGAAGGGTTTTGCTGCAAGCCACCTCAACGTTATTCAGCTCCTGGTTGATAACCTCACGGGTCATTTGCTCAAATTTTTGTTCAAATTCCATGGCATCGCCAACCTGACGTTCATTAACGTAACGATCGGCAACCGATTTCATGGTAGTGCTTATACTACGCGAGAGATTGGTTTGAGCGTCGATACGAGCTTTGCTCTTGGCTGTGCTCAAATCGCTGCTAATACCGTTACCTGTTCCACGGAAGTACTTAGCGTCGGTGTGGAACTCATCGTCGTTGCAAGGAACATTTACTTCCTTTCCTAAAGAACTGTCTGCAGCTTTCTTTGAGCCACCACAACTAGCCAGCATGAAAGCAAAGGTGAAAATGCCGGCAACCATTAATAAATTTCTCATTTTCATAGTCATTCTGTTTTTGGTTAAACTTAAAATCAAATAGACATAAAATTATAGATTAATTATTTTTTTTCGTAAAGCCAACTCCAATCCCAGTTGAAGTATGGAGCAGCACCCCAGTATGCCCAAGCTACTGCAATTTCCTTGCCAGCTTGAATCATCATTTTATCTTTTTCAATGGAATCGTCGTACTGTTTCATTTTGAAGTCCCACACATTAGCGCCATCGGCCAGCATTTTCTGGGTGATTTCATCGGTAAGGCGAACGGCATCGGTGTAGCACTCCATATCGGGAGTTATTTTACCTAGGTACTCAGCTGCCTTATCGGCATTCATGTTAGCCCAAGCCGCCTTGGCGCCTGCCATGTACTCAGTACATTTATAGTTGGCATACTGCTTATAAATCTCAACCGACAAATCCATGCTCTTGTCAAAGCATTCGCGGCAAACATCGGGTACTGAGAGCAAAACGAAAAGAGCCTCTTCGTACTTTCTTTGACCGGCAAGGGCTTGGGCACCCTTAAGCACCACATCGCACTGGGAATTGTAGTATTCAATAATCTTTTCCTTACCTTTCTCAATAAAACCCTTGAATTGCCCGGCTCGTACATTGATATTTCTCAGTGCCTGAATATACGCTTTGGCTTCAGTTTGACCAACCCCTTTAACCGATATGTTAGTTTGGCTGAAGATGTTTTGGCTAGCAGCGTCAACAATGTAAAAGGTAACATCCAGGTTAACAGCCTGCATTGGGGGTGCTGTTGGGGTGATCTCCTTGCTAATCTCGGTAACAAGTGGAACAATGCAGAATCGTGGATTAGCAGCAGTGGCGCCTAAGCCGTTCTGAGTAGCAATCTGGCTCATCTTGTTAACTAACATCCGGCGAGCCTCCTGGGGAATTCCGGTTGCCTGCTCGGGAACAATAGCAGCAAGAGCTATTCTACCCAAGTCGTCAGTTTTCCCTTGGATATTTTGTGCATTCAAGTTTAATGCTAAACCTGTAAGCACGACTATCGATAGTATTAACTTTTTCATTTTAGTATCATTTACTTTTCACCAAGAATTAGCCAAGCTTCACCCAAACCGCGCATGTACAGTTTTGAAGGTATTCCCATTCCATTCAGGTATTTACGCAAATCGCTAACAAATGAGCGGGTATCAACTGCTCTTTGGCGACCCTTTGCGTCGGTACGCATCATGGGAATACGAACCTGTTCAAACTTCATGAAGTTTTCGGTTGCATCGGAAAGGTTAAATCGACCTTCCACACAGTTATCGGCAAACCAGTCCTCAATAATGGATGATAGTTCTTTGCCGTCGCTGCCAAATTCTGACTCCAGGTTTTCGCCCCAGTTAGCCCAAACCTTAATCTGAACCTTAACCTCACGGCCCTTTGCAAACATATCCTCAAAATGGCGCATAAGACCGGCGTTGAAGTTATCCATATGGCTAAGCACTGCCTCCTCAAGCAAAAGTTCTGGCGATGCCGATGTTGATGGGCTACCTGCCCCTGCAACACCCGATACTTGCTTTGCAGTGTATGCATCGAGCCCTTTTAGGTTAAACACAATGTATTTCTGAGGCCCCTGACGCTTTACTTCAAAGTCCAGGTCCATTATGATGTCGGCCTTGGCAACACGCTTTAAAGCATCGATTGGGCTTTCGGCCATCTCCGAACCACTCGATGAACTTGTAAGCATTGACGATTCGGCGCGTTCCTGCTCCAGATTCTTGAGTTCTTGTTCCAGATCTTTAAGAGGAAAACCTCTATCGGCCATTATTTGACCCATTTTGGTTATAACCAAACGTAATTCGGGGTCAGTTTGCAGAGCAGTTTTGTAATCGGGTAGAACCTGTTTCAAACCCTGGTTATTAAACTCCATTTTGTACCCGCGGCTAATGCAGTACTGGTCGCTGGGAACCACCATTATTATGGGTTTTTTGGCTTGGCCAAATGCTGTTAGAGCAAAGGCAAGCAACGAAATTGATAGTAATAGTTGTTTCATATTTACTTCAAACTTTAGAATCCGGAATCGAGACGACGAGCAATGCCTTCGGCTTCGAGTTGTTTACGTAATGCATCGTACATAACCTGAACGTAGATAGCCACCTTGTAGCCTTTCTTCATTTTAATGCGATCCTCACCCGAAGGGTCTGCATCGTTGGTTACGGCAATGTACTGAAGGTACTTACCTCCCACCTCAAAGAACTTTTCAAAATAATCGGCGTGGATTTGTTCAGCGTTGGGTTGGGAGCAAATTGGGGGGGTAGGAGCAGAGCCTGCCCCTCCGGGTAAACCCTTGAAAATACACGCAGCCACAGCTGCCTGCTTGGCATTCATTACCGCAGCACCTACATTCTTACCATAACCCCATACCTTGAAAACCTTTGTACCATCCTGACCAACGCCAACCGGTTCAATCTCATAGTTGTACTGGCTATTCCACAAAATCTTCCGCTCCTTGCGGGTTTGTGCGTTGGCTGGTAAAACCATTACCACAGCCAGCACTGTTACAGCTATACTCAATAATACTTTTCTCATACACCTATACTATTTTAAAGTTAGAACATAAATTTAATACCAAACATTGTTGCTGCACCTTTACGGTTGGTGAATTTTTCGTCCCATACTAACCCGGTATCACCATTATCGTCTTCGGCATTACCTATAAACGAGTATGAACCAATACCTCCCATTAGTTGGATGTTATGTTTCAAATTTAGTGCCAAATTTGCACCGGCTTTCAGGTAAAGAACTTTCAGTGAACCATCATCAAAATCGGAATGGCTGGCTTGTTCCTGCCCTAAGCCTATGTAGGGGCGTAATTCGAGGTTACGCGTTAGCATGAATCCCTTGGCTAAACCAGCACCGTAGTGCAAGAAAACAACTCCTTCGTAAGTTGAATACCCAATGTCATAATTCTTGGCCTGAACACCACCCTCAACGTAAACAAACAAGGCTTTAATGCCAACATATCGACCCATGCGAGCATCAATTCGTCCATAAGCCCCACCAACTTCACCGGCCTCATAACCAAGCAGCAGATCTAAACCAAGGTCGTTCTGCTGACGAAGCAGATATCCCTCGCGTAGCCTTCTACCAGCAGTTTGGTAAAACTGTGAGGTAGGCATATCGCCTTTGGCAACCTGCCGGTTATCGACAATTTTACTGGTTGCGCGAATTACACCTCTAAAATGTGGTTCCACGCTGTTGGTTTTTTCATTGTAAACATACTCATAGGCAAAATATCGATGATCGCATTTTAATCCCTCCTTCAAACCTATTTTTGCACGTATTGGCCTTACCTGATGAATGGTTGTTTTAACCATAAAATCTTCATGCTTCATCTCAAGGTAGTATAGAGATTCGTCATAGCCTTTTTGAACTAACTCTTCAAGTAGCTGCTCCTCTGTTTTTTGCTTGATCAATTTACCCAACTGGGTATCCTCGGTTGGCTGTGAAGCAGTAACATATACAACGGTTTGAGTTACAAATTCTATTGGAATATTCAGTTCTTTGAATTTCTTTATTTTTTCATTACGGACCTCAGGTGAATCCTCGGGATAGATCCAGCAATCGTAAAGAACGTTCTGGGTTTCCTCCTTGTACTTTATCTTGTAAAGATATCCATTAACTGTTGCCTTCCACCCCTTCATTTTTTCAACCTTGGCCTCCCTCATGTTTAGAACATTTTGGTAATCGAGAACAAGAATGTAGCTCTTTTCAATAAGGCGATTCCCGTAATCCTTCAGTATGTTTTCACCACGTTTAGTGGCCTGTGCTTTAATGTACTGTGCATCGGTGGCATTGAATGTACCCCTATCGAAGATGAGGTCAAGATCCATGGAGCCATCATCCTTACGGTTGTACCATTTACTTACAATTGACTTTGAGACTCCCTTCTGCATAAGGAAGCTCTCAATGGCCTTGGTTGGTACAACCGACGCATCACCCCGTGAGAATGGTGCTTCAAATACCAAGTAATTGAGGCTGTTGTCGTAATACTTATCGGTTAACCTAATTTTTTGGAATTTTGCCTCAACCTCGGAAGCGTGATTCTCGCCCGGGAACTTCATGTAAAAAACTGTAATTGAATTCCTGTCATAGGTTGAGGGAATCCGATTACCCTTTTGAATATCCTGTGCGTAAATATTGGCACTAATCAGAAAGGCCAAAAGTAAATATACCTTTTTCATACTTATCAGTTATTAAAAGTTATTGAATAAAGTTACGGTAAATTATTATACCATAATAATTTTTTTTGTTATTAAATTGATAAATATCATAATAAAACGTTCGCTTATGTACAAAGGGAACTCTCTTGAATATAAAAAAGAACCATTCATCAAAAAAGAGGGTAGGTGAAAAACACCTCCCCTCCTAATATATTTTACTTAAATATGCTTTTAGTATACTATTCCTGATGCACTTAGAATATTTTTAGGAATTTCGGTGTTGTCGAGCAATGGAATAAAAAGTTCCTGTCCGTTACCAATTGCAAATACAGGAACAGGTTGGCCAGTATGAGAACCTGAAGTCCAACCTATAGCAGCCTTTGAGTTAACTAACTGAATGGCTACTTTCGAAATAGGATCGGTTTCGCTATAGGTGGTTTTTTCAGCAGATTTTACATTCGTAAAGGCAGTATTGTATGCCTCTTTGAGCATTTGAACATCGCTAGCGGTTAACTCAATCTCTTGTGAGAGACCTGTGTTTTCAGCTAAAAGTTTAAGCAAATCATCAAATTTTGCCTCAGGGTTATTTTCCTTAAATTCCGAAACAAGCTTGTGCAACCGCTCTTTCGATACCTTTTGGTATTTGAGTAAATTGATATGTACATCGTATTTATTCTCCTTGTTTCCAATGGAGAGTCCGCCTGTTTCATGGTCGGCTGTAACTATAATCAGAGTTTCGTTAGAGTGCTTTTTGTAAAACTCCAGCGCTACATCAATGGCACGGGCAAAGGCAAGCACATCGTGAATAACTGTTGCAGCATCATTATCGTGGGCTGCCCAATCGATTTTACCTCCTTCAACCATCATGAAAAATCCATTGGGATTATCCACAACCTCAATGGCTTTTCGGGTAATATCGGCAAGGCTGATATCGGATTCACAACGGTCAATTTCATACTGCAAGGTGCTTCTGGGTGCAGGATTTGGGGCAGAGTAAACAATGGATTTTGCACCCACTGCCACCAAAGAGTCTACAGCGGTTAACGATGAGGTGAATTGGTATCCGTTAACCTTTCCCAAATCGTACACGCTAACGGCATTAGAATCGGATTTGGATCCATAGGGTTCAAGAAAGCCACCCGATGCAAAAAAATCGTAGTTTGACTTTAGCAACTGCATTGCAATACCGTAGTAGCTACTACGAGAGCCCACATGGGCATAGAAAGCAGCTGGTGTTGCATGGTCAATGCTCACACTGGTTAATATGGCTACTTTTCGTCCTGCTTCCTTAAACTTTTTGGCAATGCTGTACAACGTATCTACCCTGTCGTAAGTTAGACCAATGGTGTTGATTGAGGTTTTGACACCAGTTGAGAGGGCAGTTCCTGCTGCAGCTGAGCAGGTGATATACCTATTATGTGCATAGGTTGTAGAGAAGGAGGAAACGGGAAAATTGGTAAAAGACATTGCCGTGCTGTCGTGTAATACGCTGTCAGCATAAAGTTTAGCTAAGGTAACGTGTGAAACGCCCATTCCATCGCCAATAAAGAAGAAAACGTATTTTGCCTTTTGTTCCTGTTTACCGCAGGAAGCAAGCAATAAAACTATTAAAATAATAAACAGATTTCTACCTTTCATTTCAGCATCAATTTAAAAAGTTGATATTTCTTTTTTTCTTATAAACAAAACTATACTAAAAAAGTTAGGGCAATACCCAAAAGAGGGGATTAATGCGTTAAATGGAGTTAAAAAAAAATAAGCTGCCTTAAGGGCAGCTTACCGTTAATAGTTTTATTAAAAAAAATTTACTTTTCAGCCTTACGGGCAGCGTAAACAATCTTAAGTGCACTGGCCTTACGCAATTCCTGCTTAACGTCGGTAACAATACCCATACGGGTTTCCTTGTCGATTTTTAGCGATGTGGTAAGCAAAGGCTTGTCCTCTTCCTTCATCGCCTCGCGCTCCGATGCGATAAAATCGCGGATATCGTCAAGCGACTTGAATGAATCGTTAAGCTGAATACGGGGCTCAGTACCGAATAGAGACTGGAACTGCCTCATAGGAGGACCAATGTATATGTAAGAAACCAACGACTTCTTTTCCAGTTTGTTTACTTCAGTGGCTTCGGGCAACTGGCTACGAACCATAAGAGTGGTTTCGCGCATGGTTGTACTAACCATGAAGAAGAACAGAAGCATAAACACAATGTCGGGGAGAGAGGCTGTTGAAATAGCCTTCATCTCGTGTTTTCCTTTACGTTGAAATTTAGCCATAACTACTTTCCTCCTACGTCCTTAGGTTCAGCTTCGGAAATTCTCATAGGTATCGCTTTGGTGATACTTTCCTGCTCCTCCTTAGCCAACCTACTGAAAGGCTTACCGAAAACTGAAGTTGATAGCTCATCGCGTAATTCATTGTAAGCTGCAACCAATTCGTTCTGAACTTTCATGTACATCTCGTACGATGTACCGCGGTCGTTCTGAAGCGATACAACACCCTTTGAAACTCTGTATTTCCCTATGCGAGGGATTTCCTTTTCCTCAATTTCGGAAAGGTTAGGATCGTTATTAGGGTTTACAATGAACTCCTTGGTTTTATCTTTCAACATGCTGATCTCCATAGGTTCACCACGGACAAGCAACTTGTCGCTCTTGTTAATAAGCACGGGGAAAATATTCCTGCGCTTAACCTCAACGTCCTCCTGCTTCTGATTTGGATCGGGCATAGGAGGTAGCATCCTCGTAAGACCCGTATCCACATTCATGGTAGTGGTCATTAGGAAGAAGATGAGAAGCAAGAACGCGATGTCGGCAGTTGAACTGGCATTTACTTCTGGAACTTTTCTTGCCATCTTTTTAATTGGTATTATTCGGGTAAGCCGGTTATCCGGCTAACCATTAGTTAACACTTTATTTACGCAATACACTACGAACACCCGTATAAAGTAGCAACAGAAGCGAAATACCAAATAAAATATATGTTGCTATTAAACCCGTGTCGCTAATAATCAGTACGGTAGGATTGGAAAGGTTAGGGTTTTGAGTAGGAGAAGGGATTGGTGTAGCATCGGCCAATAAATAGCCTATAACAACAATTACAGCAACAGCCAGTAATCCTACCAACGATTTGGTGACATTTTTGGGGTTTCTAATCATGTTAACTACTGGGAATACAAGAGCCGACACAGCAGCAATAGCAAATAGGATGTAAGCCCAATCAATGAACGGCTCAACAGAATTTACATCCTGGTCGCTCAAAAAGAATAGAATGGTTATAATGATAGAAACACCCATTAATAGCCACGATAAAACCTTAGTGTAGGTTGATAATGTGCTATTCATGGCCAATTATTTTTGAAGATTATACTTAACAAGGATATCGAGAAGACCTACAGAAGCATCTTCCATCTCATTGGTAATGCTGTCGATCTTGTTTAGCAGGTAGTTGTAGAACACCTGAAGAATAATAGCAACGATAAGACCGAACACGGTAGTGATAAGAGCAACCTTGATACCACCAGCAACAAGCGACGGAGAAATGTCACCAGCAGCCTGGATAGCGTCGAATGCACCAATCATACCGATAACGGTACCCATAAACCCTAACATAGGTGCAATAGCGATGAAAAGAGAGATCCAGGTTAATCCCTTTTCCAATTGACCCATCATAACCGAACCGTATGTTACGATTGATTTTTCAACAACTTCGATACCTTCGTGAACGCGGTCGAGACCTTGATAGAAAATGCTGGATACAGGGCCACGGGTATTGCGGCATACTTCCTTAGCAGCATTAACGCCACCATTTTGTAATGCCTCCTCAATGGCATTGAGCAACTTCTTGGTGTTAGTGGTTGAAAGGTTTAGATAAATAATTCGCTCGATTACAATGGCTAAACCAAAAATAAGAACCAATAAAATGGTTGCCATAAATCCTGGACCACCCTCAATGAATTTGGTTTTAATGGCCTTGTGTAACGATTGTTCTTCAACAACAGGTGCTGCAGTGGAAGCTACATCTTCATCAGCTTGCTGCTGAACCAATGCTGAGTCAGGTTGAGCTGCAGCTTCGTCCTGTGCATTTACAAAGGTTGATGCTCCAACCGAGAGCACTCCCAATACTGCTACTAGTGTGAATAGCTTTTTCATGGTTTGATTGTCGTTTAATTATTACTAAAGGTTTGTTTTGCTTGTTCTCAAATTTAGTTAAAAATTAAAAAGGCTAGCGGAGAGAGAGGGATTCGAACCCTCGATACGCTTTTGGCGTATACACGCTCTCCAGGCGTGCGCCTTAGACCACTCGGCCATCTCTCCAAAAATACTAAAATACTAAATAACGAACGCTTAAAACGTGGCGCAAATTACAAAAAAAATATTGAAAAAAACAATGACTATTTCAATGTTATTTCGCCAGCTATGGACTTTACTAACTCTTTGGCAAGGGCAATGCCATTAAACCCCTTACCCAGCAAAAACATCAACTTAGCAACGGCAGCCTCAAAGGTTATATCGAAGCCACTTACCACACCCAATCGTTTCAGCATAATACCATTATCATACTTATCCATATCTACCCCGCCAGCCTTGCATTGAGTAACGTTGAACACAACAATATTATTGCTTATCGCATGTTCTAATTTCCTTAAAAGCCACTGCTGCATGGGTGCATTGCCCGATCCGTAAGTTTCGAGTATTACTGCCTTAACCCCTTTAGTGGTTAAAATTGCCTCAACCACATTTTCCGATATGCCCGGAAACAGTTTTAGCACAGCAATTGAAGTATCTAGCTGTGAATGAACAATGAGTTGCTGTTCCTGTGTAGGGCAATGAATGAACGGGTAGTTATACTTTATTGATATTCCTGCCTCAGCTAGTGGCGGATAGTTGTTGGAACGGAAAGCATTAAAATGCTCGGCGTTGTGCTTGGTTGTTCTGTTGCCACGATATAGCCTATTCTCAAAGAAAATGGTTACCTCTGGCACCATTGCCTGCCCGTTTTGAATGGAGGCGGCAATTTCGATGGCGCTGATTAGGTTCTCCTTACCGTCGGTTCTTAGCATACCAATGGGTAACTGTGACCCGGTTAGAACAACTGGTTTTGAAAGCCCTTCGAGCATAAAGCTAAGTGCCGAAGCTGTAAACGACATGGTGTCGGTTCCGTGGAGAATCACAAATCCATCGTACTTGCTGTAATTTTCGCCAATAAGAGCAGCGAGCTTATTCCAGAATTCGGGGTTGATGTCCGATGAATCGATTGGGGATTCAAAGGAGTAAGTACTTAGGTTGAAGCCAAATTTTTTAAGCTCAGGAACCTCCTGTTCAATTTGCTCAAAGTTAAAGGGGGCTAACGCTCCGGTTTCGGGGTTTTGCTTCATACCAATGGTTCCCCCTGTATAAATAATTAGAATGGATATATTACCCGATTTCATCGATCTTAAGGTTGAAGAGTTTAACGGCATTTTGGGTGGTTTGTTTCGCAACCTGATCCACAGTAGATCCACACAGGTCAGCTACCTTTTCTGCAATGTAAATAAGGTTATAGCTTTCGTTCCGCTTGCCCCTGACAGGCACTGGCGATAAATAGGGAGAATCGGTTTCTATTAAAATTTTTATGGGATTCATCAGGTTTACTAAACCGCTAACCCCACCATTCTTGTAGGTTACAATACCACCAATACCCACCAAAAAGGTTTTGTATTCGTCGATGTGATAATAATCGTCGATAGATCCAGTAAAACTGTGAAAAACGCCCTTAAGTGTGTCGTCAATTTCCTGATCGACAATAGCAAAAATTTCCCTGAAGGAATTGCGGGAATGAATAACAACAGGGAGGTTGAGCTTTTTAGCCAACCTGAGCTGATGTCTGAATGCTTCCTGCTGCTGGGTAAAGTATGTTTTATCCCAATACAAATCGATTCCGATTTCCCCAATGCCCCAGAACTTATTCTTGGCCAACTGTTCCTCAACGTGGTAAATTTCCCTTTCAAATCCGTTCCGGACTGAAGTGGGGTGCAATCCCATTAAAGGGAAACATTGCGGAAAGCGATTGCACGTATCGAGTAAACGGTTAGTGGAAGCGGAATCGATATTTGGCAAAATGTGATACTGCACTCCAACCTCTGCAGCTCGCTTAAGTACAGCTTCTCGATCGAAGTCGAACTCTTCAGAGAAAATATGGGAGTGGGTATCAATTAAAAGCATGGCTTACTCCTTTTGTGCTGCAAAATAGGTTTTGCTTCCGGGAATAATGCTATCGAGCTGTACAGAGAAATGGGCAACCACATACCTGAAAGCTTCAAGGTTTTCCTGTTTAACAGGCTCCACCGGAGGTGATTTCATTTTTAGAGGATCTATGGCTGAACCGTTCATCCAAACACGAAAATCGAGGTGGGGGCCAGTGGCATAGCCTGTCTTTCCTACATAACCAATAATATCGCCTTGCTTAACCCTAACGCCCTTAGCCATTCCCTTGGCAAACCTTGAAAAATGGTTATATCCGGTGGTGTAAACGCTGTTGTGGCGAATCTTAATGTAATTGCCTGCTGCCTTGTTGTAACCCATATCAATCACGACGCCATCGCCAACGGCCATAACGGGTGTTCCTTCGGGAGCAGCATAATCGACACCTGAATGGGGTCTGTAAATTTTTAGCACAGGGTGGAAGCGATTCCCACTAAAACGGCTCGAAATGCGTGAAAATCGAAGTGGGGCTTTGAGGAATGACTTACGTAGCGAGTTCCCCTTCTCGTCCCAGTAGCTGGCTACCGAATCCTGCTCGAATCTGAATGCGTAAAACCTCTCCCCGCGGTGTTCAAACCATGCCGCATAAATAGTGCCAATCCCAATTGATGTGCTATCAACATAAAGCTCATCGTACATCACCCTGAACCTATCGCCTTTAAAAAGGCCAAAAAAATCCACAGTCCAAGCAAATATATCGGATAGCTCCAGAGCAAGCACGGGATTTAGACCATTTGCTTTCATATCGACCCAAAGCGATGTTCTGATTTCAGCTTCGGAGATTTTCCTTACAGGGATAATATTCTTTTTGAATGGGTAAACGTAAAGCGAGTCAGTAAGATTAAAAACGAAGAACTCTACTGGCGATACCTCATAAACCAAATAAGCTGGTGACTGTAACGAATCCTTCCGAGAAAAAATTTTATACCTGGCACCAGTCCTTACCTTTTTCACATCAAAAACATCGGGAGTTAACGAAAGCAGAAAAGCGTTAACATCTGCGGGGATGTTTAAACCATAGAGTATTTTCCCTAAGGTTTGATTCCTTTTTACGGTGAACTCAGTAACATAAAAAGAATCTATCGGGATACCATACTCCAGAATGGGTTGGGGCTCTTCTACGGTAGGCTTTGTAGCTTGTGATGGGGTATAGATCTTTATGTCCGCTGTTCCAATAAAGTAATCGATTAAAAGAACTGTAATTACTGATAGTACCAATATGAGTAAAATCTTTTTTAGCATAAATTTTCTGAATTTTGCCCCAAAATTACCAAAAAAGAATGTAACTGCATTTTGGTTAATCCATTTTAATGTAGGTTTGCAGAAAAATTAAACGATGAGCGATATACTGAAAAGAACAGAGATTTACGAACTGGGTGAGTTTAAGCTGATTGATAGGTTAGCTGAACCGTTTGCGCCAAAACATCAAGAAACACTTAGAGGCATTGGCGATGATGCAGCGGTAATATCGATAGGTAATAGCGAGTGCTTAGTGGTTACTACCGATTTGCTGCTCGAGGGGATCCATTTTGACCTTACCTACACCCCTTTAAAACATTTAGGTTACAAAGCCATTGTGGTGAACCTAAGTGATGTATATGCCATGAACGCAGCCCCCATGCAGGTTACGGTTTCTATTGGTGTTTCCAAGCGATTTTGTGTTGAAGATTTGGAAGAGATTTATAAAGGTATAAAACTTGCCTGCGATAGCTACAATGTTGATTTGGTAGGAGGAGATACATCATCGTCGATGACAGGATTGACCATTAGCGTTACCGCTATAGGCAAGGCAATTGAAACCGATATTGTATATCGAAGCGGTGCAAAGGTTAACGATTTGATTTGCGTAACCGGCAACTTAGGCGCAGCCTACATGGGACTCCAACTGCTTGAACGTGAAAAACGAATTTTTATATCGAACCAAACAGCCAAACCTAAACTGGAAGGCTACGACTATATTCTGGAACGAATACTAAAGCCCGAGGCCCGCAGGAACATCATTGAAAACCTTCGCAAGGCAGGTGTTAAGCCAACTTCAATGATTGATATTTCCGATGGCCTTTCGTCGGAACTACTCCATATATGCAAGAGTTCAAATGTGGGATGCAGAATCTACATGGAAAAAATCCCTATTGATGAGCAAACCGCAAAAATGGCTGAGGAATTTAGTATCGATGTATATACCGCAGCTATGAATGGCGGTGAGGACTATGAACTACTGTTCACTGTTCCTTTATCGGAATATCAAGTGGTTGATAGTATGGAAGGAGTAAGAATTATAGGTCATATTGTTGAACCCCACCTGGGGGCTTACATGATACCGCCATCAGGTGAGGATATTAGGATTACAGCTCAGGGTTGGAATGCCTTGCAAAAGGAATAGCAATAAAAAACCCCGCTAAAGCGGGGTTTAACTTTTACTCGTTGATAATTTCTTTGTACTGTTCGGCATTGAGTAAATCGTTCACCTCAGCAGGGTTGGTCATTTTGATTTTAATCATCCACCCTTCACCGTAAGGATCGTTGTTAACGATATCGGGCTGTTCGATAACCTTAGGGTTAACTTCAACTACCTCACCGCTTACTGGCATAAACATATCGGAAACGGTTTTAACGGCCTCAATGGTACCAAAAACCTCTTCCTTTGCCAGGGTCTCGCCTTGTGTTTCAATCTCGATGAAGACAATATCGCCAAGTTGTGATTGGGCAAAATCAGTAACCCCAACCGTTGCAAATCCATTGCCTTCTTCCTTGATCCACTCGTGATCCTTTGTGTACTTTAAGTTTGATGGAATATTCATAGCATTGTTAGTTTATAGTATTACACTAAAGATTTATTGCTCAAAAGTAGTGAATTTTAAGATTGCATATTCAAGTTGAGCAGCTTTTTTAATTATTGCTACATGTTATTCAGCACATTAATTCGTCGTCCCTTAAAAAGTCAATTTGAGCATTTTATTTGAAAATATTAAATAGGAATTGGCAGTAAATTTTTTGAAAAAAGATAGAATAGCCTTATTTAAACCTTGACAAAAATAAATTTTCCACTTATTCATCATCCTTTTGAAGTTAAAAGCAGCGGCAGCTAACATAATGTTGATGTTATCACCCACTATTCCCTTGTAAAAGTTACGATTCAGCCTATGATCCGTCTTTAAGTGCCCAATAATCGGCTCTATGCCTGCCCGTTTTTTATGCCTTTGGCTTAACTTTCTCTTCTGATAGTAGCTCATTGTTTTACACGGGGTTGAAGGAATTAGTATTTCTGTTTCTCCGATTTTTTTATTCCCTCTGTACCCCCTGTCCACTTTCGCTTTTTGTGGCGTTTTACCGGTTAATCGTACCACTTGTTCCAGGGTTGGTTTTAACGTATGCCCATCGTACTCATCCCTAAAGCCAAGGGCTCCTACCAACACTCCGCTGTCGGTTTTAGCAAACGAGGCCTTGTTGCCAAATTCATACTTCTTGTGCTCCTTCCCTTTTGAAATGCGCGCTACTTCGGGTTCGTGAAGAGAATAAATTTTATGTTTACTATCCTTTTCCTGAGATAAAATTTGTGAAAATAGGGCTAAATCGCTCTGGTATGGGCTGGTAGGTGGAAGCTTTCGTTCCAGCTCCCGCACCAGGCGTCCTGCTATAGTTTTTACTTTCTTGTCGGCCTTTTTTGCTTTGGCTTTATTCCTGGGATGATTCCTAAACCGCTGGTCACGGCTTAGCTGCTTTAATACCCAGCTATAGCTTTGGCGCAGCTCAATCCCTTCTTTTTGGGCTATGTCCTTGCATTTTTGTATGATCTTCCTGTGCAGCTTGGCATCGGTGGGGTAGGTGATATTTTTTTCTTGTACAGTGGTGTCGATATTTACATCGGGGTCTAGGGCATCTTTGCCATTGATACGAATGCTCTCTTTCAGGATCAGCTCTGCCCCGCTCTCGCCTATCCTTGTTCTAAAGTGTACCAGCTCCGAGGGCTCGCAGGGAACACCCGGTACAAAAGATGTCTCTCCCGTAAAGTATTGATAGTAAATGTTTTCGCTCCATTGACATACTACCGATTCGTCCGACAGGTTACGAATATGCTTCAAAATTAATAGCCCTACCATTAAACGTATGGGTTTGGCAGGCCGCCCATTATCCGGACAGTAAAGCCCTTTAAAAGCCTTTTCGAAAATATCCCATTGGACTTGGTTGGCCAGAATATAAAGGGGATGTTTTGGATTTAAGGTGTCCTTTAATGAGAAGAACAGACTTCCCTGATTTTGCTCTTTTTTTCTTAGGTGCCATTTTATAAAAATTTGCAAGATTTATGCCCCTAAGATACAAATTCTGGCAAATATTTTACAAAAAAAATCAAACTAAATTATTAACAATCAATTGTTTATTATGTTTTTAAGGGACGACTAATTCACCAGCTCAAACCTCACACTAAATCCAAAGCTGGCATTGGTTATCCTGAAAGTTCTGGACACCTTAGGATTATTAAGAGTACGATCGAAGAACAGGCGAATGGTTACCTTCTCGTTAATCCGGTAGTCGGCAGTAGTTTTAATAGTGCTAATAAGTTGACCGGCAATTATATCGTTTGAATCCTCCACCAACTTTCGAAGAATGGTGGTGTTATCGCGCAGCGAAAAGTCAACAGTTAAACGCAAATCGCTTCTTATGGCTTTTTTGCCGCCAGCCTCGGCTTGGAATATCAGGGGTAAATCTTCAAACCTATAACCAGCCCCTACAATTAACTCCTTCCCATAAATTTCAGTAAGCTGATTATTGGCAAAACTCATGGCCAGCGAGCGGCTATTCTTAATCTCAATTCGATTGATGAGGTTATTATTCCAGCCCAGGTCGAGCCCGATAAGCGGAATAAATTGTTCGTTGATGGCTACGTTAGCGATCTCGTTTTGCGGAACAAAATCGCCGTTGATATTACGAACGTAGCTAAACCCATCATCGTCGGACACATAGGTAAGATTGCTGGTAAAAGCCCCAATGGTGTATAGTGAACGGTAACCATGGTTCAGGGTAATGGACTTAAACCAGCGCTTAAAGGGTTTCATTTTGGCCAAGCCATCGTAGGAGAGCTGCCAGTTAGGCATGGGGATAAGAGGGAAATCGCGGAGCGAGACCCTGCCTGGCGAGGTATTGGTGTAAGCAGCTAAAAACGAAGCCCTGAGAACATCTTGCGATAGAGGTCCATAGCCATCGGGAAATCCTGTAACCGGATCAATTTCAGTTGGGTCATAGCCCTGCGATGGGTTTGCCACCCTCCTATCGCGAAGTCGATAGGCAATTTCCAATCGGTTTTGCTTCATCCTTTCAAAAGCCTTGGAACTTTTAGCACGTTTACCACCCTCGAATGCAGTACCAATGGTAAGCACACTAATGCTGAAGTTACCCGTAGTGAGCGGACTAAGTACCCTGTATGAACCCAAACCATCGGATTTGAAAATTTTGCTGTTGCTTTTGCCAAATGTTCGTGTAGCACTAACATCAAAGCGGAATCCCGGTAAAGGCTCCAGCGTTGCACGGAAATTAAGATTCTCATTGCGAGTAAAAACTACAGGTGTGTTAAACGAGGTATCGCGGGTGAGCCACCCGTTGGTAGCAGCCTTCCAGGCAAAGTTGGGGTCCTGCCAGCCAGCTACAAATTCCCATCCCGGAGCAAGCATTCCATTGAAATTCTCAGTACCCAAGTAATTCACTCCAGGTTTATATCCTGGTAGTAACGTTCCGTTTGTTTCCGTGTACGATGCCCCAAGGCTTTTTACGCTCATCAAAAGTCGAAGTGTGGTTTCAAGGGCAAATTTGGCGGGGTTAATCTTTTCAGGCACTTTCCCTTCAACCACAACCTTACAGTTCTTGTAGTCAGCATCAGCTTTAATGGCCACTTTGGTATCGCCACGCACCTTAGAGCTTACCTTTATCTCCTTGCCATTTGGGTCAAAAACCTTTACGGTTACCCTTTCGGTTTTTAGCTTATGGGTAATAACCTTAGTTGCATTTGCCCTAAGGTTTACCTTTTCTTCCTCGTACTTAACCGTTCGGGTTTGGGGTGCAGCTCCCCTTGCCCGTTGGTCAAACTGTTGGTTAACCCTCTTGAGGTATCCCACCTTATTAAATAAGGTGTTTATGTTAACTTGCCCATTCAGCTGAATGGTATTCGAATTCTGAACAGTATTTCCGGGGTCAAACCGGGAGGTGTCGGCCAAAATTGGCCCAGCCTGCCAACGGTATATCCCGGTGTAACGCGATGTTACACTAATCCAGTTGAGTAATGGAATCTTGCTTAACGGGAGGGAGTAGGTTAGGTTAAACTGATGGTTGTACATGGTGTTTCGTCCACCCCTACGGATATTCTGCCAAACCGAATCCTTCCACTGCTCATACCTATCCCTATCCCTATACCTGTCCACCATACCCTCGGGTTCATCGATACGAGCAGTAGCGGTAGCCACAAAATCGAACTTAACGGATTGGGTTATGTCCCAGTTCAAGGAGTAGTTCCTGTTCCACATGAAATCCTTTGAGAAAGTGGGCAAAAAAACCTGATTGGGGTTCTGAATGTTTCGGAATTGCTGTTCAAAATAACTCCTATTCAAATCGGTTCGGAACGAGAGCTGGGTTGGGAATAGATTAAAGTTAAAATCGCGAATTAAAGCCAAATAGTTTGAATTTAGCCTCTTTATCTTACTAAAAGGTGAAATGTATTTGGGCTGTCGATTAAAATTATAGGTAAATGCCCCCCGGACATTGCGTTGAATTCTATGATCAATTCTAACGTTACGGGAGAAAATTTCGCTGTAAGAGTAGCTGACCGAAACATTAGCTGGGTCCCAAAGGCGGGGCTTAGAGCCCATTTTATCAATCTTTACATTGGTGAAGTTGATACTTCGCCTGCGAGTATAATCCTGGGCAATCCGTTTAATGGAATCTCTTTCGCGCTCCGATGCGTTACGTAACGCATCGTTGAGGAGTATATCGGGGTCAAGCGGGTTGTACTGAGGGTTTACCATCGATTCGCCTAATCCTAAGAACATTGGGATTTTAATGTTGAACGATGAAGGGAAGAACTTACCCAGCTCAAGGGTTGAGTTGATATCGTACTGGTAAACTGTTTCCTTGCTCCGCTCATTCACCTTTTTCTCAATTGAACCAAAACCGGGTGTAATGGTGGTACCAGCTACAGTAACCATTCCCAAATCGGCAAGTTTCGCCGATAAACGGGTATTGGCAGCCCATCCGCTTTGATCGTTAAAGTTGGTAAGCCTTAGCTCATTGAACCATGCTATTACCGATTTAGGCATTCTATCATCGGCCGGATTCCTAATTCCAATCATTATTACCTTTACATTGCTAAGGTTTGGATTTCCGGTTACCTTGAGTTTATTTTTCCCGCACTGCACAACATAAACAGTGCTTAGAGTGATGAGCGATCCAGGTTTTTGCATGGCATTGTTCCGGGCAACCTTAACTTCAACAAGCTTGTCAAGGTCAATATCTACCACATTCTCTCTTGGCCACACAGCTTCACGATCGCGCTCCCGGTTATTGTAGTAAAACCCGTAAGGTGTCAGTTTTAATGGCACCTCGTACTCGTAGTAATTTGAGTTGTAGTCGGTTCCTATTCGGATGAATGCTGTTACCTCATAATCGTTCAGGGGGTAACCTTCAATGGCCTCGGCATGAACATCCATTTTAAGGCGTTTATATTGCCTTATATCGATATTAACATTTTTGAATGCAGCACGGGCATCGCCATCGGCCAAGTCGGTTACCCGGTACTCCATGGCTTGTTCGTTAAGCTGGATCAGCTGAGGTTGACTGGGATCAATCACCCTGTCAACACCCGGAGGCAATACGTAGTTAACCGGAGTTCGCTTATCGTTTTCCTCAATATTTACGGTTGATATTGATAAACTGCCTACGGGTAAGTCACCTACTGGCATTCCCTCCTGTCCCTGTATCAATGAGTAATTATACTTCCTCCATTCGCTACGAACCAGATGGAGAGTAGCAAAGCGCAGAATTACAGTATCGTCAAAACCCCGAAGGAACATCCTCATGAAACGAATCGACTTAAAATCCTCAATTGGCCCCACGACCTTTTCATATTCTGCAATGGGCACCTTGAATTGATACCATTTTACGGGCTTATTTAGAACTTTATCCTTTTCACCAACTATAACGTTGGTTATAAAATTCTTACCAACCTCCATATCCTGAGGGCGAAGTGAAATGCGGTACTGGTAGTACGCTTCGTTCTCGTTCATGGTGTTATCGGTTCCCAACTCCTCCGCATCGGGGGTTGAATAGCTCTGCTGCGAGGTAGTTCCGGTTGCAACAGGCGAGTTATTCTCGGTTCCGTTAAAGTACTTATACCGGTCGAGAATTGTAGCCCGCTGTTGATCGTATATGCCATTTAGGTAATGCCTGAAATCGTCGCCTGACGGATCGCTTTCAAATCTTGCGAGTATATCATTATCGGTAATTTTATTCCGAAGCTGGTTGATATAATCCGAAAAGAAGGCTAACTCATCGGGTATCCCATCGCCATCCAAATCGAACGATGATGAAAGTCCATCTAACCCAACGTCCTGAAAAGGGCGCTTGGCGGGATCGTTATCAAAACCTACCGGCAAATACTGTTTTTTGGGAACGCGCCCCCATGCGGTTTGATCGGCTTTTTCCAACTCCTCGGTCGATGTGGGTAATCCATTCTCAAACGATTTTCGGCCATCCCTTAAGATATCCTCCGAGATATTGCCAAGGTTAATGTAAAAATCACCACCTCTATGGAGAGTGTCATACACGAATGGATCCATCAGCCAAAACTCGATGTACTCAATGTTTGATGCCTCAAAGTCGGTGGTGCTCAGGCTACGCATGATGCCTCCCCAACGCCGCTGAGGATCAATCAACCGGCCATTTGCATCGAGTTCGGCAGCATTAAAGTTATACATGCCACGTTCAGCAGGATAGAATGCAAGGTTAAGAACTGAGATATTGGTTGGCTGACCCTGTGGCGTATTCTTATTTGGGAAGAGTTCACGTTCAAAAATCTCGCGTACAAAATGGTTACCCTGTAACTCTTTATTACTCCTAATATACGAAGGGGTAAGTGATGTATTACGCAGAAAAAGCGGGTCGATATAGTACCAAGCTAAATGGGCACGGTTATAGCCATACCGTAAATCGTTGGATAATGAGGCTTCAGGGAACATATCGGGTTGCCCCTGCGGAGTGCTGGCTAACTTCCATTCCACCCAGGAACGAATATCGTACGATGCGCTACTTCCTTCAAAATCATCAATATAAACCGTGCCTGCCTTACCAATGGCACGCGAGTGCCCAGGAATTAGCTGTGCAAACTCGGCATCGAATGCTATAGTCGATTTCTCCTTGGTTTGAATGAATGGCAGGGAATTGACCATCTTAGTCAGGAACTTGGATTCGGTTTGGTACGAAGTATTAAATCCCCATATTGTATTGGATACTGCTTCGTTTCCAAAACTAACCTTTTGGGTTAGGGGGCGTTCCGTGAGGTTCATTATGGTTGCCCCAACGTTAAAGTTATCGGAGAAACGGTAATCAAAATGGGTTCCAACCAATGTTTTGGTTTGCAGGCTGAACAGGGCGTTGCTTTCCACTGCAACCTTTATGGGCGTACCGGATTCAAGTAGCCCCTGATTGATAATTCGCACAGTGCCCAGGTTGTAATCAACAATAAAATCAACATCCTCCTGTAATTTTAACCCACCTGCCGTAACAACCACGGCACCTTTAGGAATGTTAGGCGCATTTAAAAAGATTTCCGACCCTCCAGCCGATCTGTATGAACCCTTTATTAAGAACTTGTTCTTATCGGCTACCTGTCGGGCTTTAGTTAACGATGAATCGTAAAGTTCTTGGAAAATGTACTTCTGGGCAATGGTGGGATCACCAATTCGATATGCCAAATCGCGACCAAAGGGTTCAAGGAGTGGGAAAATAATTTTACCGTTAGCAGGGTTAATAGTTACGCCCTCAATAAAGTCGAATACTCCATCGGGAATCGCGTCAAGCTGATTGTTCAAGTTGTCAAGATTAAGAACTCTAATTAGTGGAACTTCGGCAATATTCCCTTCCTTGATATAGTTAATGGGAGTTCCGGTTGCATCGTCCTGGTAAAAAATGTCGAGCCTGAATTCATCTTTGCTAATCTGATAGGCATTCATGGAGTAAATGTTTTTCATCATCAACCTCCAAGTGGGCATTTTAGGGCTTAGGTTTGTTCCCTTAAGGAGTTTAAGGATTAAAGCATTAGGTGCCTCCACCCCATCGGTTGAGAATTCACCAACTTTGTAGATTTGTCCGTTGTACGTATACTCATAGGCAACCGCAAGCACCTCATCGCCATGTAGCGCCGACGATAGCGAGATATACCCTAACGCCTGATTCAGGGTGAATTCATTGGGTGAAAGTTTGCGGGCATACTCAATCTTCTCATAGTCGCGCCCACCGATAAAACCCTGCGATTCCAAAGGCAATAGTACATTGCTCACTTCGGCAACATCCCGTATACCGGCATAGGTTGTGGTCATTAACTCGTACAGGTTATTTATATCGTTGCTTGCTGGGCCACTTCCGGTTTGGACAAAGATATTGGAAGCAAAGATGTTGTTCTGTGCTTCGCCCAAATCGGCAAATGCAATTATATTGCGTGAGTTCTCAAAGTTTGCCTGTTTATTAGTTACCCATACCTCGATCTTGGTGATTTGCACCCCTGAGTTAATAATGGGTAAATTCATCAGGGCACGATTGTAATTTTCCCTGAAGAAGTGAGAAAGAAAGAAATGCCTATTGGCATCGTACTCATCGGCTTTAAGTTGAAAATCGCGCGTTTGCGCACCGCCCTTAATCTCAAATACCTGGGTTTGACCATTCTGTTTGGATACTACACTGGTAACGTTTAACTTACCAAACTTAAGCTGAGTTTTAATACCGAACAGGCTCTGACTACCAGTAATAAGAGTTCCGGGTAAGGGCAACGAAACGTTACCAGCTTCAATACGCTGAATGATTTCATCCTCAAATCCGTTGTACTCAATCTTTACATTGTTTTCAAAGTCGAAAGTGGCTTCGGTGTTGTAATTTATCTCCATCTGGAGTTTCTCGCCAATCTTACCAGAAACATTCATCTGGATTTTCGACTGAAAGTCGAAGGTTGTGTTCCGTCGCTGATCGATTGGTAGCGCGGGGTTATCGGTTTTAGCACTTGAGACTCCAAATACCAATTCAGCATTACCCTGTGGGATTATTTCGATGGTGTTGCTCCCAAAAATACGATCGAAAGTTTCACCGCCCACCTGAATGCGGGGTAGAATGCCATCGCCTTTTCCCACAAACTCACCGGTTTGCTTTTGTCGCCAGTATTTGCGCATGGCCTTCTCTACACGATACGATCGATACTCATCCGCCGAAAGCACACGTGGTGTTTCAATGGTTGTATTTCCAACCTTTCTGTAAATGATGTACTGGTTGTTGATTGGATCAAACACAACCTCCTCGGTAATGTTTGATGGGTTTGATAGGTATAGCGGTGAATACTGTGTATCTATAGACCAAATACTGGGTTGCTTAATAGGAAGGGGCAATTTTAATGTATCCTCCTGAAAAAGTGGAACAGAAAAAGCTCTCGTAATGGTAATGGTTACGAGAGTAAGAATTCCAACTATCCGGATAGTATGATTATAAGATAAGTGTTTTACTCTCAAATTACAAAGCATTTTACTGTTACTACAAGCGTTTGAGCGCATGTTTAATGAGCGTCTCAACCGGCATTTGCCCCATTTCCTTCAAAACCTGGTCAATTACCTTATCGGCGGCTGAGCGGGCAAAGCCGAGCATCACCAAAGCAGATAACGCTTCGCTCTTCAAAGTATTGTTTGATGCCGATAAAATTTGTGATACAGTGGCATCGCCTAACGACACCTTATCCTTGAGATCAACAACTATTCGCTGTGCTGTTTTTAATCCAATCCCCTTAACCTGCTTAATCAGGCTAACATTTTCGGTTGTTATGGCTGCCTGAATTTCATCGGTAGTCAGCGACGAAAGGATAAGCCTTGCCGTGCTGGCTCCTACTCCCGAAACAGAAATAAGCAAACGGAAGATCTCCCTTTCGCGCGCTTCGGAAAAGCCATAGAGTAAATGGGCATCTTCCCGAACAATTTGGTGAAGCCAAAGCTTAATCTGCGTTTTCCCTTCGAGCTGCGAATAGGTCTGTAACGAAATATTGACAAAATATCCTAAGCCACCTACCTCAATAATGGCATGGGTGGGCGATAAATCGGTAAGGGAACCCTGAATATACTCGTACATACAATAGATTTTATGCCGTTTCGGGATCGACAGATTGTAATGGATTTGCGGTTAACTCTTTATGTAACTGCTGGTTACGGAATATATCAATGGCAAGGTAAACTGCCTGTCGGAACGAGTTGGGGTTTGCCAGGTTTTGACCTGCCAAATCATAGGCTGTTCCATGATCGGGCGAGGTTCGTACAATAGGCAAACCGGCGGTATAGTTCACTCCCGTATCAAAGTTAATCACCTTGAATGGCAATAAACCTTGATCGTG
Organism: Bacteroidales bacterium; assembly: GCA_011045955.1. Classification (GTDB taxonomy): domain Bacteria; phylum Bacteroidota; class Bacteroidia; order Bacteroidales; family Tenuifilaceae; genus Tenuifilum. Next base: position 67,390 of record DSBV01000125.1, read on the forward strand.
GTACATCGCTAGTATGGCATCGAAACGGGTGAACCTATCGGAACCAAAGAACCCATCGGCCGGATAGGGTCCCATGGCAACTATCCCCTCATCGTTCGCCTGCTTTAGGGCTGGCATTATGATTGTGGTCTCCTCTGTACCAATTACTCCGCTATCGCCGGCATGGGGATTGAGGCCAAGCACTGCAATTCGGGGCCTACGAATGGCAAAATCCTTTACGAGCGTATCGTTTAGCAAACGTAACTTGGTTAGAATTGCCTCAGTGGTAATACTTTTCGATACATCAGAAATTGGAATGTGCCCGGTTACCACACCAACCCTCATGGTATCGCTTACCATCAGCATAAGCACATCCTTTACTCCAAACTCATTGGCTAAAAACTCAGTATGTCCCGGGAAACTAAAGCTTTGACTTTGAATGTTGGCCTTATTTATGGGTGCGGTCACTAAAACATCAATTTTACCTCTTTTTAAGTCGGATATAGCAGCCTGTAAGGCCTGCAACGCACCCTGACCTGCATACTCCGTTGACCTACCCAACTCCACCCTAACGTTTTCGTCCATGCAGTTTACAATATTCGGACGCTTGGGGTTGGCCTCGATGGCATCCTTTATTTGGTTAAAGCTGAAGTTTTCAATGTTCAACGCTTTGCGATGGTAGGCTGCCACCTTGGGCGAACCGTAAACAATTGATGTGCACATCTCGTCCATCCGAGGATCCATCAATGTTTTGATAATTACCTCATATCCAATTCCATTTATATCACCCTGGGTGATACCTACCCTAATCTTCTCGTTGCTCATACTTTGTAGTATTTTAAATGGCGTGTAAATATGCAGCAAAAGTAAAAAAAAGCTGTTAACATACTTAAAACCTTTGTGTTTTTACAGGGAATGTTTTTTGATTCTTTTAATACCTTTGCCCAACCAATATAAGGACATGCAAGTTAAAGATATTTTAAAAAAAGCAATTAATCTTGAACCGCTCACCCTGGATGAGGGTGTTTTCATATACTCCCTAGCGTCAACCCCCGATTTGATGTTTGTGGCAAACGAGTTGCGCAAAATTCATGTTCCGGGCAACAAGGTAACCTGGCAGATTGACCGTAACGTAAACATCACTAACGTGTGTATATCGGGGTGCAAGTTCTGCAACTTCCACTGTGGGCTACACTCCGATAGCGCCTTTATCACATCAATTGCTGAGTATAAAGTAAAGATTGAAGAACTTGAGCGCTACGGAGGCGACCAGCTCTTACTGCAGGGTGGGCTTCATCCCGAATTGGGAATCGAATTTTACATCAATCTTTTTCGTGAACTTAAATCGATGTTTCCCAACGTAAAGCTACACGCCTTAGGACCACCGGAAATTGCTTTTATAGCCAAAAAAGAGGGGATGACCTACCGGCAGGTTCTTGAAGAACTTGTGGAGGCAGGCCTCGACAGCTTGCCCGGTGCAGGTGCTGAAATTCTTATGGACAGGGTACGAAAGCAAATATCGCCGGGCAAGCCCGATACCCAAGCCTGGCTCGATGTGATGGCTCAAGCTCACCAAATGGGGTTAGTTACCTCGGCTACCATGATGATTGGACATATTGAAACCATGGAGGAGCGCGTTGAGCATTTGATTAAGCTCCGCAACCTCCAAGCCCGAAAGCCTGCCGATGCACCTGGATTTCTCAACTTTATAGCATGGACCTTTCAGGATGAGGGCACCAAGTTGCAACGCGAGGGCGTGCGAAATACAGTAACAACCGAGGAATACCTAAGAACCATTGCCCTTTGCAGAATCATGCTAAACAATATCCAAAACATACAGGCATCGTGGCTTACGGTGGGTATCGATACTGCCCAGCTATGCTTGCACGCCGGGGCTAACGATTTTGGATCGATAATGATTGAGGAGAATGTGGTTTCGTCGGCTGGGGCTAAGTATAAAATGGATGCCTATGGCATCCAGAAAGCCATTATTGATGCAGGGTTCGAACCTCAGCTCCGCAACCAGCGTTACGAATACATTACGCTCACCGATTGCGAGTTTAGCCGTATCTATAGCGTTGAGGAACTTAAGCAAAACTCCAACCCAAATTTCGAAGCATAAAAAAGCCGGCTAAAAGCCGGCTAACCAACCAAAAACAGTTATGACGTAATGCAAAAATTACTTGCTCTTGAGCAATTCTTTTTCAATTATCTCCTTAAACATTTTCTTGGTTTCCTCGGGTGTTTGAGCAATACCTGAGGTTGCAAAGGGCTTACCGTTCATAGGGAAGAAAATAAAAGTGGGTATACTCTGGATACCAAGTTCAGCTGAGATTTGTTGCTCGGTTTGGGTGTTTACCTTGTAAACATAAATCTTACCATCGTACTCCTTGGCCAACTCCTCGAGGATTGGACTTGCAATACGGCAAGGGGCACACCAGCTTGCCCAAAAATCGACAATGGCAGGCTTGTCGCCAAGGTATTTCATATTTTCTTGCCCCTTGGTGTAATCCAAAATCTTGGTTAGGAAAAAATCACGGGTAATGTCAATGGCGTATTTCTCTTTTGCTGGTTTTGAGGCAGCAACAGGTTCCCCCTCGTTTTGCTTGGCGGCAGTACCGTTACATGCTCCTAGGGCAAAAACTGCAACCAAAAGAACCGGGATAAAAACAGTAAGTTTTCTCATATCTATCTCTGTTTAAATTTTATCATAATCAAAGGGCAGGGTTATACCCTCTCTCAACTACCTGCCACTATCGGCAAAGGTAAATGCACCGTACCCACATATCCTAATGCACAAACCGCAATCCTTGCAGTTCTCCTTATCAATCTCAGGTGCGCTATTCCAGTTACGCTGTTTTATTGCACCTGTTGGGCAGTAACGAACCACCGGGCAGGGATGGTTCTGCGGGCATCGTGCTTCATCAACAACAATAGCGCTCATTTTTGTTCATTTTTTTCGGCATCAAAAATAATATATTTTCATATATCAATATGTTAATTTATGTTGATATTTAACAATAAGCACGGACTATCAAATTATGAGCAAAAGGAGATTTTGGCTGCTCCCTAAAACTAACTTAACCCAAATCCGTCAATTGAAAAAATCAATTGACGAATCGACTAACAAAATCTATTCATTCCGAAAGTTCGGAATGAATGATTTTGATAAGTCGGGGCTACCTTCGATAAGTCAATAGGAACAAGGTATTTAAATATTTTTTGTATTTCTATTGACTAATCTCGGTTTAAAATTCACATAATGGCTATGAAAATAAAAAAGGAGGGTTTCCCCTCTTATTTAATATCACATTTAGGTAAACTATTTACCACCCCTGAGTTTTACCTCGTAGGTTTTGCCATTTACTGTTACGTAGGCAATGTTATCGCATTCGCCGTTGCCGTAATCAATGGCAACCTGCTTATCGCCTACTGTTATTTCGATAACACCCTGAATAATCCATCGGCAGCTGAGCCTAAACATTAGGGCACTCTTGATTTGGTGGGTATAAGCATTCCCTTGACGGTTAACACCGGTAGCAGAACCCTCGAGAGTGTAAACATCATCCCAAATGTTGAACGGTGTATCATAACCGTCAACCCAAGTACGGGTACGCTCTACATTTCGGGTGTAGGTTGTACCATCGGTAAAGGTGATTTTTCCATTAGTAAGTGTAATCTGATACTTATGCTCAGCAGTTTTACGGATAACTTTTGTTCCTTCAATCAGGTTACCATTAATGGTGAAGTTTTTGAAAGTTATTGTCCTTTCAAATTCAGCCTCATTATAGCGACCACAGGTACGGATTACAATTAACCCGTTCTTTACCCTTTCAAAGCAGGAGTTAGCATTTACAAAATTGTTGTAAGTAATTGAATCAACTTGGCAATTACCATCCCAAGATGTTTTCCGAGTACGGGTACCTTGTCCACCCAAGGTGGCATATATCATTTGCGAATCCTTTGAATCGCAAACAAGTGTGAGTTCGTCCACCTCAGTCATTACATCATCGTAGTAGCTGTCCACATCCGAATCCTCAGCCACCTGAGCGATAACTGGATCCTGCTCATCGTCTTTTTGGCACGATGTGAAACTGATTGCTGCCATCATCATGAGGCCTGCTGCAAAAATTAAACTTGTACGTTTCATAGCTTTAAAATTTAAGTTAGACAATTGGTTTTTAAAATCATTTATTTGCTTGTAATAACAATTATTTCACCACTGTAACCCCACTTTAAATCAAGCGGTATGCACACCAGGTTTAAGGCCTCGGCTAAGTTGGTGCGCTTGAAGTAGCCGGTATAAAATCTGCTGGAATCGGTATTAAAGAAAATGTCCACATCAAACTGGCGTTCTATCTCCTCAACCACTGAGTTTAAAGGTGCATTTTGAAAGAAGAATTCATCATTAATCCAGGTGGGTTTAGATGCTACTTCAATTGCCTCAGCCTTTTTAACTTGTAATGTATAGCCCATTGTATTAGCCTCCATTCCTTTTGTAAGTAAAGTTCGCGATTTGCTGTTTGCGGCAACAACCTTAACTTTCCCTTCGAAACAGGTTACCTTTACCACGCCATTCCGGCTAAACACGTTGAACACAGTACCCTCTACGGTGGTTGTTGCACCGGGAGTCAATACTCTAAAACGCCGGCCCTTGGTAACCTCGAATAAAGCTTCGCCTGTAAGCGATACATTCCTATCAAAAAACCAGCGGTTTTTATTATAGGCAAGTTGCGATTCGGCATTCAGGGTAACCTTACTGCTATCGGGTAGGTAAACCACACCGTGTTGTCCACGTGCTAGCAGCACGTTCACATTCCCCATCCTGTAGAAATAGATGTATGAGGTAAGCATTAGGGCAACTAAAACTGATGCGACTACTGCAACACGAGTTAATGTCAATTGTATTACTCTACTCTTTGGGTTCCCCTCAAAGTTTTTATGGTCAATTTTTTCAAAGATCGCTTCCCATGCTTCAGAACGCATTTTCCCTGCAGGTACCTTGTAGCTATCAAGCAGCCATTCAATGTTTTCAGGTAGCCTTTCTATTTTCCCGTCCCGAGTCATTTTGCTTTCGTTTTGTTATTAACACAACCCTATTCCAAAACACCCTACCGTATTCACAAATAAAAAATCACTGAACTTGTTCTGTTTATGTTTTACTACTAATACATCTACTTCAAAAAATACCCTACCGTTTTTATTAGAAATTTTGATAATACCCACTTTGCTTTAACCAATCATTTTAATAGGGCTTTAGCAAACCTAACGATTGGTAAATTTTTAAAAAATTTTTATTGTACGGTCGTTTGTTTTATTTTAATTTTTTTAAATTTGTGCATCTGTTTGTTACCCGATATGGAAAATAAAGTGTTGTTTACCGATTCCGTTGTTGCAAACTTTTGCAAAGCTACCGTTGACGATAACCCTATTCACGATCCTGAGTTCATGTACAGCCAGAACAAGGGAGTTGTTGTTCCCGGCATGCTTCTGTTTTCAACAATAGTCAATTTGCTTCACAGGAAAACCAAAGAGTATTTCAACTATTACAAGCTGATTTTTGGTAACGTAATTTGTACCAATGAGCCAATTGATCTAGGCTTTGAAACCAAGGGCGAGCAAAATTACCTATACGCCATAAATGGACACGATATGTTTTCCACAAAAAACGATCGGTCAGTAGTTATGAGAAATATTGAGTATAAAGAGTTCCATCCCGATGGCATTGTAAGAACTATGCCGTTCCATAAAACACAGCTGGAAACCTTCAGGGAGCTAACTAACAGCTTCAACAACACCCTATCCGATTTTCTTTTTACAATAGCATACGCTAGCGCTGCACTTTTTAAAGCCATCAGGGAACCAATAACCGAGGTGGAAACGGAAATTAACCGTTTGCTAAATAAAGCCATCAACCCCGATCAGGTGTCACCCTTTTACCAAACGCTTGAAATATTTAGGGTAAATCAGCATGCTGAACTAAAGTTTGAAGGAATTATTGAATACAAAATAAGGTTTGACAGAGAAAAAGCCAATAAAACCTACGTAGCCCAAGTAGCATGTGTACACAATAATCAGTGTTTTTACCAATCGGTTTACAGGTTGGTGGCAATACCCGATAAGTTGATAATGAGAATGGTGAAGGACAGGTGAAACGGTTTAAGGATAAAGGATAAAGGTTAAAGGTTGACCCGAGTCCATAAGTATTAATCCCATTTAAGTTCAACTAATTAAAACTTGATATTAAAAAAGAATGTGGGAGTAATACTGTAGCCGTAAATATCGTGATACTCTATGATTGATTTGCCCTGTAGATAATCGGAAACAGGTGTATCGGTAAGCGAATAGGAGCGCGCAAGCAAATTATCCCTATTATAAAGGTTAAACACTTTTACACCAACCTCAAGTTCACCACTAACTGAAACCTTTGTCAAGTAGCTTACCCCTGCATCAAACCTGTGGTATAGTTCTAACCTGCTCGAGTTCTTTTCATACTCAGGCGATATGGTAAGGTTTGGCATCAGCAAAAGTTCATCCCAGGGTTTGGGTGTACCGAATATCCATGAACCTACCATTCTCCACTTTCGCCATTTGTAAATGCCAACCAACTTTAACTCATGCAAATGGTCGTCGAGTGCATTGTACTCTTCGCCCCCGTTCAGGTTTGATGACTTATTGAAAGCCTTACTAAGCGAATACGACACCCAACCCTCGGCATTTTGGCATGTTTTTCGTACCAAAACATCAACCCCAAACGATCGGCTATCAACATAATAAATTCTGGATTGCTCTACAAATCGGTTGAATGAGGTTCGCCAGATCACAGTTTGAACGTACGATAAGCCCTCGGTTTGCTTTGCATATCCTTCAATATCTAATGTAAATCCATTGCTTGTGTAGTTCAAACCGGTAACAAAGTGCTTTGACTTTACTACCGGAAAGGTCTTTTCGTCGGAAGCTACCCACAAATAGCGAACCCCATTGCCGACCAGGTAAATCCGGTTTATAAATTGGTTATACAGACCTGCTGCGAATTTTAAATCAACCTTTGACGAGGGACTGATAACCATTTGAATTCGTGGTTCAAAAAAATACTGGCTTGATAGATTGTGATGGGTTATTCGTCCTCCAATACTTAACGATTTTAAACCTTTGGTTTTGAAGTTAAGTTGCAGCCAGCCGGTATTTGTCTTTGAGTCGAAATCGTTTTGTCGGACAGTATCGGCAACTGGGATCGAATTTACTGCATGATAATACTTTTCATAAGATTGTGAATTTACAGGATTACTTTGATAACCCAACTCAATCATTAAGTCGTTCGATACCGTTATTTGAGCATTTAGGTTTATTGCGATATCGTTCAGTTTAGTTTCGGTAGCATAGTTCCGGATAATGGTATCGTAAATGGCTTGCGCACCACGTCGTTTAAGGGTGCTGTCGTAGTGATAGTAGTTACCCGTAAAATCCGAAACGCCAATGGTAAAGTTCTGGTAAAGCCATTTGTTCCACTGCCTTGCCCATCGCGCCCCTGCGCCACGATTCCCCCAAAGGGCATTTTCGTTTATAAAAGGCGATGCAATCATTTGCTGAAAGTCGAGTTTATCGCGTCCAACATATCCGCTAAACGAAATAACATCATTCTCGGTTGGTTTAATACTTAGCTTAGCATTGGCATCGTAAAAAAAGTACTTAGGAGCATCGGAGTCGTTGCCAAATGCGGAAAAGTTCTGCTTGGAAAGCATGAGATCCGAAGCGGCACTTTCGAAAAGGTTAAGGAATTGGGGTGAGCGATAAAAATCGGTATAAGAGCGGCGTCCGGAAACAATAAATGATGCGTATTTCCCAATAGGGCCCTCAAGGGTAATATCGCCAGCAAGCTGGTCGGTACCCGCATCAACACTCACGCTATTCTCGTTGCCAGTTTTACCTATTATTTCAATTACCGACGATGCACGACCACCCCACCTCGAATCGAACCCACCACGGTAAAGCCTTACATCCTTTATGGCCTTACTGTTCAAACTTGAGAATGCGCCAAAAAGATGGTTAATGTGATAAATTGTAAAGCCATCGTACGAGATCAGGTTTTTATCGGCTGGCGAATGGCGAACCATGAGCCCTGAAAGCGATTCCGTAGTACCATCTACTCCCGGAAGAAGCTGAAGTGGTGCCAAAATATCAATTCCTGAGATTCCTGGTATATCGCCTACCTTTTTTGTGTCAAAAACCATCTCGCCCGGGCGTTCGCCGGTAGCAAGCATCGAGGTGATGTTTCGTACTACCTCCACATCGGCAAGGATGAACTTTTTAGGATCGAGCTCAACAACTATAGGTTTTGAATTGTACTGTACACGAGCCACCCTCATCTGTAAGGGTTCAAAACCAAGATACCGAACCTCTATACTAACCGAATCGGATTTTACATCGGGTATCGTAAAAAAACCATCGGTATTGGTTGTAGCTCCTAAATCGTTATCTACCACTCTTATTGACGCGTAAGGCAGGGCTTCGCCCGAAATCCTATCGCGTACAATTCCCTGAATGGATTTGGTTTTTTCTTCTACAATCAGTTTTTCTACCCTTTTAATGACATAAACGTTATTGAGCGCAATAAACTCAAACCCTGAATCTTTTAGTAACTGATTCAAAACCTTATCGGGCGAATCGTTCCTAAACTGTCCGGTAAAGGAAATTTGGCTGAGTGCCACCGGGTCGTAAGCAAATTTTATGTTGTACTTACCCGATAAAGCAGAAAGTATTTGATCTAAGGATTGATTGCTAAAACTTTCGGTAATCTTAACCTTTTGGGCATATGTAACTTGTTGGATTTGTAGTGCAAATCCAACCAGAAGTGATGTAAGTAAATACTTTATTTTGCTCATGGGATCAGGTTATATCTCATGCTAAGATTAATACAACTTAATAACCCATTATCCTACCTGAAAGTGTAGACGGTTGAATCGGCATTAACAGCATAACGCAAACCCATAGATATTGATATTACATTAAGTACATCATTTGCCCTGCCTGCCGGTATGGTACCAGAAAAGTATCGGCTTGCCGGATCAAATCCCTTGGCGCTAATCTGTATATTGTAGAAGTTTGATATTTGCTGGAAAACCTGAGAAAGCGGCTCTTCTGCGAATTCAAACTCGTTTGTAACCCATACAGGTTTTGTTAATTCTTTCTCTGATTGCTTTGAATGTATTAACACCCCATCGGCTTTGGTTACGCTCTCGCCCTTTTTAACGCTAACGGGTTCTAAACCCGAAATGGAAACCTTTACCGTTCCTTCGAAGCATTTCAACTCAAAGGTATTTCCTCTGGAAATAAGATTGAACTCTGTTCCCGTTACCACCACCTGTTGGTTTTGGGGATCGGTTACCACAAATTTGTCGTTTCCGCTTTTTACCTTAAAGTAAGCCTCTCCCTCCATTCTAACATTTCGGCCAAACCAACCATATGATTTTTTATAGGAAATCCATGATCCGACATTCAGATGTACTACCGATCCATCGGGAAGTGTATGTTCAAGGGTTTGTGCCTGCATCGTTTCAAAACGGTACTCAGTATTCAGGATAAATAAGCTGCCAACCAGCATAAGTATAATAACTGATGCGGCTACAACTAACCATTTGTAATGGAGTTTAAAGGTTACAACCCTTGCAGGTTCTGCATGCTTACCTTCAATGGTCTGCATAAGCATGCCCCACGCCTGCTCTTTGGTACGGTTTGATGGAGGAACAGTAATGTTAAACTCAATGGGATTACTATCAAACCCAGAGTCGGTGCTGTTTATATTGCTGTCCCTTTTCATATTTTGTAGCCAAATTTTTGACGAATAACTGCCAGCGCTTCGGACATGCGCTTTTCAATTGCCTTAACGCTAAGTCCAAGCCTTGCACCAATTTCCTCATAGGTTAACCCATCAATGCGATTCATCAAAAAAACTTCCCGCTGCCCATCGGGGAGCGATGCTAAAACCACTTGCAATTGCTTATTGAACTGATCCATTCTGATACTCTCATCGGCGCTACTTGGATTTGACGTCATCTCACCTTTAACCGCAACCTGAAAATTATATACCACTTTAAGGTGCTTAAAGTGATTTTTAATTATATTACCAGCAATGGTGTAAAGTAACGATTTAACCGTGTTGTTATTAACCTTACCGCGCATATCCCAAAGCTTAAGAAAAGTTTCCTGCACAATGTCGTCGGAAAGGTCAACATCTCCGGTTTTGTAGTAGGCAAAATGCCGAATGCTTTCGTAGTATTGGTCAAAAATACTACGGAACCAGTTTAACTCCTCTTTGGTATAGTTTCCACTTGGTAGGGTCATTCGAATATTATGGAGTAAAGCAAAAATACATTTTTTTAAGTTCAATCAGCTGTACATCTAAATAAAAAGCAATATCCGGTTTGGGATGTTGCTTTTACGATTGCCCCTAAAAATCATTAGAAATCGCTATTCATACTCCAAAGGAACTTCTCGTTTGTGGCGGTTTTAACTAGCCTATCGCGCAGGAACTCCATAGCCTCAACCGAGTTCATATCGGTAAGGTAATTACGGAGAATCCATATCTTTTGAAGCACTTCTTTATCAAGCAGCAGATCCTCGCGGCGTGTACTCGATGCCATAATATCTACAGCAGGGAATACCCTCTTATTGGCTAACTTGCGATCGAGCTGCAACTCCATATTGCCGGTACCCTTGAACTCTTCAAAAATAACATCATCCATTTTACTACCGGTTTCAGTAAGGGCTGTTGCCAGAATGGTAAGCGAACCGCCATTCTCAATATTTCGGGCAGCGCCAAAGAAACGCTTGGGCTTTTGCAATGCATTGGCATCAACACCCCCAGAAAGCACTTTACCTGAGGCGGGTTGAACGGTATTGAAAGCTCTAGCTAAACGTGTAATTGAATCGAGAAGTATAACCACATCATGGCCACACTCAACCAAGCGTTTGGCTTTTTCCAAAACAATATTGGCTACCCTAACGTGCCTTTCGGCAGGTTCGTCAAAAGTTGAGGCTATTACCTCGGCATTTACGCTGCGCGCCATATCGGTAACCTCTTCGGGGCGTTCATCAATCAGCAGGACTATCATGTAAACCTCGGGGTGGTTAGCCGCAATTGAGTTGGCAATATCCTTAAGTAGGATTGTTTTACCGGTTTTGGGCTGGGCAACAATTAATCCTCGTTGTCCCTTGCCAATGGGCGCAAACATATCGACAATCCGTGCCGATAATAGGTTCATGCCATTCCCAATCAACTTAAACTTCTCGTTTGGGAAAAGTGGGGTTAAGTAATCGAACGGAACCCTATCGCGTATGAACTCCGGATCGCGACCATTTATCTCAATCACCTTTATTAAAGGGAAGTACTTTTCTCCTTCCTTGGGTGGCCGAATGGTGCCAGCAACGGTATCGCCGGTTTTAAGACCAAAAAGCTTTATTTGCGATTGCGATACGTAAACATCGTCGGGCGAACTCAGGTAGTTGTAATCCGATGACCTTAGAAAACCGTAGCCATCGGGCATAATCTCAAGAACACCTGTTGTGGTTACAATGCCATCAAAGTCGAAGCGCTCGCTTCCAGGGCGTCGTTCCTGAGCCGGAGCGGGTTGAGCAATACTTTCCTCCTTTACTGGTTCAACTACATCAGTAACCGATGTTTGCGCCTCCTGTTCAGGTTTTTTCTGAATAATGGCCTCCGTATGAACTTCCTCAGCAACCACAGGAATTACAGTATCCTCTTCGTCGTTACTTAAAAGAATGGTTTCCGAATGGGTTTCGGTATCGAGTTCAGGAAGGATAACGGCTTTTTTGTTAAATTTTATAGTAGTCTTATTGCTACGTTCTTTCTCTTCGCTGGAGTTATTGGTGGGGGTAGCGGAGAACTCCTTTCTAACCTCTTTTGCACGAATAATCCTTTTGCGTTTATTCTTTTCATTTATAGCTTCCTGGCTACTTGATGCCTCGTCAGGCTTAGTAGCTTGCGGTTCCTCTTTTTTAGGTGCAACCGGTTGGGTTTCTTCCCTCTTTGCCTCTACCTGTTTCTCTGCCTTTCGTAAAGCTCTTCGGTGATCCTTTTTCCGCTCATCGTCAACTGATAGCGATGCGTTTATAGCTTGTTGATCGAGAATTTTGTAGATTAATTCTTGCTTCTTAAAGCTCTCTACTTTCTTAATATTCAAACTTTTAGCAATTTCCCTTAATTCGGGAAGCAACTTTTTGTTTAGTTCAAGTATATCGTACATAGTTTGTAAAATGGTGTTTTGTGTGAAAATGAAGATGGAAAAAAGTAATTGAAATTCTAAAACCTTTTGATTTGGATTAGGAAGATTTTTCCTGTTTTCGATGATGCAAATTTAGCTTATTGTTTGTAACATGCAAAATAAATTGAG
>DSBV01000053.1 GCA_011045955.1 Bacteroidales bacterium
GAATTGCAGCGGGAAAATATCCCGAACAACATCACAACCAGTTGTTCCCACGAAAAAAATGACTGGTAATAGCGGTCGCTGCCGCATTGCCTTACTAAAAGGTCAAATTGTTCTCGCGGAAGAGTTTTTATAACCTGTTTGAAAATCGGCTGACCGACTAAATACTTTTTTGTATCTTTGTCCATATTGCAATTTTTTTAGTAATAAAAAAACTTACAACATTAGGGCGAAACCTTGTGGTGGTAGCCCTATTTTTCTGAAATTTTAATCGGTCAGTAGTGAATTTATTTATTAAAGGCTGCCCTTAGGGCAGCCTTTTACTTTTTTTCTAATTCGAAATTCCGAATAAACGCACATTGTGGCCGTTCCCTTAGGTTGTAATCCGAGGCCATGGATTCCGCATAGGCTCCACAGGAGTGAATAACAAGCAAATCGCCACGCTCAGTGGTGGGTAGCGAAACTGCTTCGCCAAAGCTATCGGTTGTTTCGCATATCGGTCCTACCACCTCGTAGGTTTGGTTCACGGGCTGGCCTATCTTGTTAATGTTCTCAATGCAGTGGTAGGCGCCATATAGTGCAGGCCGGATAAGAGCATTCATGCCCCCATCAACAACAGCAAAACTACGAGTCTTTGTGGTTTTGGTGTAGAGCACGCGGGTATAGAGTTGGCCGCATTGGCCAACCAGCGATCGACCTAGTTCAAAATGGATTGTTTGATCCTTCCCGGGCTTAAGCCACAGGTTGATAGTTTTGAAATACCCTTCAAAGTCTGCTATCCTATTAATCATGGGGTTATTGTAGTCAATTCCCAAGCCTCCCCCCAGGTTTAGGTAGGGGTGCGCTTTGCTTTGCAGCCTTTCCTGAATGCGATTAACTTCACGAGCTAGGTTCTTGAACACTTCCATGTTCATTATCTGTGAGCCAATATGAAAGTGTAGCCCAATCAGGCTGATATTCTTGTACTTATTTGCTGAATTGAATATTAAGCTTGCTTCTTCAACACTCATTCCAAACTTATTCTCTTTCAGTCCAGTGGTTATTGACTTGTGGGTTTTGGCGTTCACATTAGGGTTGATACGAAGAGCTACACGGGCCATTTTGTTTAACTTCTTGGCAATATGGTTAATCACATGGAATTCTTGAGTCGATTCGCAATGCATGCAGTGTATGTTCTGTTCAATGGCATACTCAATTTCCCAATCGGTTTTGCCAACACCCGCAAATACAATGCTCTGGGGCTTAAAACCGTTTTTCAGGGCAGTTTTAATCTCGTTTCCGCTAACACAATCGGCTCCAAACCCCGCATCCGATATAACCTTTAAAAGGGTAGGGTTGGCATTGGCCTTGATTGCATAATGAACCATATACCCGTACTTTGCTGCTTGGGCATGTGCCGTATCGAGTGTTTCGTTCAGTAGCGCTAAATCGTACTGGTAGAATGGGGTTTGCATGGCTAAAAGATATTTGCTTCAATGCTCTGTTGGGTTGAGTTACTTACACTTACAGCAGGGAAGAGCTGCTGTAGCAGCCTTAGGGCCTGAACTTTATAGTGCGAATCAATCAGGAACGATATGTTGTTAACGCTTCCTCCGTAAGAGATCATCCGTATAGGAATCTCGCGCAGGCAATCGAAAACCATTGCGGTATATCCCTTGTGCGATGCAGGGAAATCACCAACTAAACAAACAATGGTTTGGTTCCGCTCCACTTCCACATGGGCAAATTGGCTTATAGCATTTACAATATTTTCAAGATTAATTGTGTTATCAATGGTAAGCGATATAGATACCTCCGATGTAGTAATCATATCGACGGGGGTTTTGTATGTGTTAAAAACCTCAAAAACTTTGTGCAAAAAACCGTAAGCTAATAGCATCCGCGACGACTTGATGTTAATTGCTGTAATGCCATCCTTTGCAGCTACTGCTTTAATTCTTTTTCGGTTTTTCACGGATGAAATTACCGTTCCCTCGTCTGCTGGGTTCAGAGTGTTTTTAAGTACAACAGGAATATCCTTTGCCTTGCAGGGATGAACTGTCTGGGGGTGTAGAATTTTTGCCCCAAAGTAGGCAAGCTCAGCAGCCTCGTCGTACGATAATTGTCGCAATGGGCAAGTATTTGTAACATAGCGCGGGTCGTTATTGTGAACCCCATCAATATCAGTCCAAATCTGTACTTCGTTTGCGTTAAGCACATTGCCAATAATGGCAGCGGTGAAATCGCTACCTCCTCGGCCAAGATTATTCACTAATCCATTGGTATCAAGGCAAATAAAACCTTCTGTTACATATATATTGGCGAAAGGGTTAGTGTGTAGTAGCCGCTTCAGGTTTTGTTCAATGTAAAAGAAATCGGGCTCACCATCCTTGTCAATCCTCATATATTCCAGCGCTGGAATGTACGCGGTTCTTTTCCCCTGCTCAGTTAGCTGTATGTGGAATAGCCCTGCCGATAGCTGTTCCCCTAAGGCAACTATATTTCGCGAATCGGATTGGTTGTAGCCATCAATCAATTTCGATAGAATCCGCAGAAACAGGTTGCTTATAAATTCTTCACCCCTTTTTCGGTACATTTTTGAATCAAATAGTTCTTCGGCGGTTTTTATGTGCTTGTCCTCAAGTTCTTTAGTTTTTTCAATTGCCTGAAGCATTTTACCCGACTTTACAAGCTCTGTGATTTCCACCAAACTGTTTGTAACTCCTGCCATGGCTGAAAGAACCACCACAATGGGTTCATCGCCATTAAGCAGCTTGCATACCTTTCTAAGCCTATCGGCATTACCCACCGATGTTCCGCCAAACTTTAAAACTTTCATTTTTGTTAATTTTAGGGGTTCAATATTAAAAAAGGCCTACAGTGTTCTGCAGGCCTATCACTTAATATCAGTGTAATACTTCTATGATGATTTTATCAATGTGTCAACGGCCTGCTTGTGGGTCTGTTTTTTCATGGTAATAACCATCTGTTTCATGCAAATGGTGTGCATGAAAAACTGTTTATTACCCATGGTATAGCAAGCCGAAAATTCCATTTTTACGCTATTTTGTATTTGCAAAAATACATTTTTTCTAATATCTAACCAACTTTTGGGAAAAAATGTTTTTAATTTTTTTTATGAAGCACCTTTGTGGGTACGACTGATAAATGTTACTTTTGTTGGCTAAAATTGATTGACAACAAGTTGACTAAATCTTTTCTTTATGAAAATTTCGCATAGCTGGCTTACGCAATACCTTAATGTGAGTAAAACACCTGAGGAGATTTCAAGGATACTAACATCAATTGGATTAGAGGTTGAAAGTTTAGAGGCGATGGAGACCGTTAAGGGAGGACTTGCTGGAGTTGTGGTGGGCGAGGTTTTAACATGCGAAAAGCACCCCGATGCCGATAAACTAAGTGTTACAACTGTTAATGTTGGTTCAGGTGAGCCTTTGAATATTGTTTGCGGCGCACCCAATGTGGCCAAAGGACAAAAAGTTTTGGTTGCAACTGTTGGGGCCAAGCTGTATTTTAACAATCAGGAAATAGTAATTAAAAAGGCAAAGCTTCGCGGGCAACTTTCCGAGGGTATGATTTGTGCTGAGGATGAACTGGGTTTAGGCGATAGCCACGATGGTATAATGGTTCTACCCGCCGATGCCCCTGTTGGTATGCCAGCAGCCGAGTACCTGAAAATAGAAAAGGATTACCAGTACGAAATTGGCTTAACCCCTAACCGGATTGATGCAGCCTCACATTACGGTGTGGCCAGGGATTTGGCTGCATACCTAACATACCATGAGAGCCCAGTTAAGGCAAATCTTCCGGATGTCTCGAACTTTAAGGTGAATAACAATAGTTTGCCCATACCGGTTGAGGTATTGAACACTGAGGCATGCCCGCGTTACTGCGGTATTACCATTAGCGGTGTAAAGGTTGCCCCCTCGCCCGAGTGGCTGCAGAAGCGCTTACGCGCCATTGGGCTTAACCCCATTAATAATGTGGTTGATGTAACCAATTTTGTTCTGCACGAGGTTGGCCAACCACTCCATGCCTTTGATGCCGACGCCATCAAGGGCAACAAGGTAGTTGTAAGAACTATGCCTGAGGGTACACCTTTTGTTACACTCGATGGGGTTGAGCGTAAGCTGTCGGCTAACGATTTGATGATTTGCAACGAGAGCGAACCCATGTGCATTGCCGGGGTTTTTGGCGGGTTGCACTCAGGGGTTACCGAAAAGACCACAAGGGTATTCCTTGAAAGCGCCTGCTTTAACCCTGTTTATGTCCGTAAAACCGGACGTAGGCACGATTTGCATACCGATGCCTCGTTCCGCTTTGAGCGGGGCACTGACCCCAATATAACAATTTGGGCACTAAAGCGTGCAGCGCTTTTGATTAAAGAGGTTGCTGGCGGAACTATATCGTCGGAGATTGTGGATGTAAACAGCACTCCTGTTAACCACTTCGAGGTGGATTTCAACATCCACAGGGCATGGAGTTTAATTGGTAAGCAAATCCCCAAGGCCGATATTGAAAAAATACTCAATGGCCTTGAAATTAAGGTGATAAAGAAAAATGGCCAGCAGTGGCTTTTAGCAGTTCCCCCCTACAGGGTAGATGTTCGCCGCGAAGCCGATGTGGTTGAGGATATTCTCAGGATTTACGGGTATAATAACGTTGAAATAGGCTCTAAGGTTAATGGAACATTAAGCTACACCAAAAAACCCGACAGCCTTCAGATGCAGAATGTTGTATCGGACTACCTCTCGTCCAATGGTTTTGCTGAGATTATGAGTAACTCATTGACTAAGGGCGGTTACTATGAGAGGCTTACCTCTTTCCCTGAGGCGAACTCAGTTAAAATTCTCAACCCCCTAAGCAACGAGTTGAATGTTTTACGGCAAACATTGCTTTTTGGCGGGCTTGAAAGCATTCGGCGTAACACTAATTTCCGTAACCCAAACCTTAAACTCTATGAGTTTGGGAATTGCTATGTGTTCAAACCGCTTGTAAAATCGCAGAAACCGCTTGATAAATACTCGGAGCATTTCAGTATTGGCGTTTGGCTAACCGGCGATAATATAAAGGAACACTGGATGACCAAACCTGAAAAGCAGAATTTTTATCACATGAAGGGTTATGTTCATGCCATATTGAAACGATTCGGTTTTAATACCGATAGGATTGACGTAGCTGAAGCCCTTGAAGATATCTACGCTTACGGATTAACCTATAAGAATCAAGGACAGCATCTTGTTTCTTTTGGGATGGTAAACTCCGAAATACTCAAGCAATTCGATATTAAGGCCGATGTTTTCTTTGCCGAGATTATGTGGAAACCCTTAATGGAGATGCTTGCAGGTACTAAGATACAGTACCAGGAGTTACCAAAATTCCCAGAGGTTCGTCGCGATTTAGCTTTGCTAATCGATTCGTCGGTGAAGTATGAGCAAATCCGAAAGTTAGCCTTTGAAACCGAGCGCAAGCTCCTGAAGAGTGTCAACCTTTTCGATGTTTATCAAGGGAAGAATATACCTGAGGGGAAAAAGTCGTATGCAATTAGTTACATTCTTCAGGACGAAAGCAAAACCCTTACCGATGAGCAAATAGATAGGACAATGAAGCGCTTGATTGACGTTTACGTAAAGGAGTTAGGTGCGCAAATTCGTTAAAACAGCTATGGCCAAAATTGAATTGGTGTTAGGTGATATAACCCAAATGGATGTTGATGCCATTGTAAATGCGGCAAACGAGTCGTTATTGGGTGGCGGTGGTGTTGATGGAGCAATTCATCGCGCCGCCGGCCCGCAACTGCTCGAGGAATGCCGAACTCTTGGCGGATGTCCCACAGGTGAAGCCCGAATTACTAAGGGTTACAACCTTAAAGCCAGGCATGTTATCCATACCGTTGGGCCAATCTGGAGGGGCGGCCAGCATAACGAAACTGTTTTGCTGCGCAATGCATACGTTAACAGCTTAATGCTTGCCCATAAGCATGGGCTAAAAAGCATTGCTTTTCCTAACATCAGTACGGGTGTTTACCATTTCCCTAAGCAATCGGCTGCCCACATTGCCATAAGGGCAGTTGAAGAGTTCACTGCCAAAAATCGTTTACCCGAAAGGGTAGTATTTGTCTGCTTTGACCATGAAAACTACAATATTTATAAGGAAATACTGGGTTAGCAACGCTATAAATTGATGTCGTATTTTTCCAGCCTTCGGTCGAGTGCTTGCCGGGTAATGTTGAGTAGTTGAGCTGTTTCTGTTTTCTTATAACCCGTTCGTTCAAGCGCTTTCATAATAACAATCTTTTCAATAAGGTCGAGGTCAAAGATATCCTCACCTATTACTCCGGTAGTTGATGTAGTATCGGTAGGAGCAATTAATCCGCTGAAATTTTTCATGGTTAACCTACCGCCTTCCGATAGAATTATAGCGCGTTCAATCATGTTGCGCATCTCCCTGATATTACCTGGAAAGGTGTAGTTCATCATAGCCTTAACTATGGTGGGGTCAACCTGTGTTATCTTTTTCCCCATTCGGGTTGATATGTGCTTTACGTAGTAATCGAATAGGATTGGAATGTCCTCCTTGCGCTCTCGGAGCAGAGGTATGTGTATTTGGAACGAGTTCAAACGGTAGTATAGGTCGCTGCGGAACTTGCCCTCATCAATTAGCTTATGAATGTCCTGGTTGGTGGCTGCAATAATTCGCACGTCAACGGGGATGTCAATGCTTGATCCAATTCTGCGGATTTTCCGGTCTTCCAGAACTCGCAGCAACTTACTTTGCATGGCTGGTTGCATTTCAACCACTTCGTCGAGGAAGAGCGTACCGCCATTCGCTACCTCAAACCAACCGGCCTTGTCTTCGTTTGCTCCAGTAAATGCCCCTTTTTTGTGACCAAAAAACTCACTCTCGAAAAGGGTATCGGGTATTGCTGAACAGTTTACGGCGTAAAAGTACGATTTTTTTCGGGAGCTAAGGTAGTGAATCCCTCGCGCAACAAGTTCCTTGCCAGTTCCGCTCGCTCCAGTTATTAGTACTGAGGTGTTGTCGGTTTTGGCCACCTTGCCCATTAGGTCAACTACCTGCCTGATTCCAAATGAGTTGCCAATGATTTCGGTGCCAATGCTTTCAATTAAATCCTTTGATACTAAGGAGTACGTTTGGTTAATCTCTTTTAATTGCTCGTGTAGGGCTATATAGCGTTTGGTGCGTTGAATGGCGGCTCGCATGTCGAGCAAGCGGAAGGGCTTTGGGAAGAATTCAATTGCACCTAAGCGCATGGCGTTAATAACGGCATCCATATCGCCATGCCCGGTAATCATAATAACTTCAATGTCGGGGTATTCTTCCTTTACCGTGGTGAGAACCTGTAGGCCATCCATTTCGGGTAGGCGGAGGTCGAGGATAACTATATCTATTTGGTTCTCGCTGAGGATGCTGAATGCTTCCGAGGGTCGCTCAGCGGTTAGCACGGAGAAGCCTTCACCATCCAGAAACTCTTTGATCTCTTTACGAAAAACCTTTTCGTCGTCGAGAACCAAAATGCTAATTTCTTTCATCATTCTATACAGTTTTGTAATACTTACTCTCTTGGAATCGATATTTCAAAAAGGGTGTACTCATTAGGCTCGCTTTCAACGCGAATATCACCTAGTAGATCCTTGATAAACCCATAGGATATTGATAGACCTAACCCAGTACCCTTATCTTCGCTCTTAGTTGTGAAGAATGGATCGAAAATTTTCTCTACTATTTTTTGGGGAATGCCCGGTCCGTTGTCCCAAACTGTGAGGTAAACGTTTTGCTCATCTTTGCGGGTACTGACTTTAATCTTCTTTCGGTATGTCTTGTCGTCGCTTTTCCTTTCTTTCTCATCAACAGCGTATTTTGCGTTGGAAAGGAGGTTTAGTAAAACCTGCTCAAGTTTGTACTTATCGGCCGTAATTGGGGGAATGGTCTCATCCAAGTAGGTTTCAATGGTTACTCCGTGGTTTTCAAACTGTGCCGATACCATGAAAAGGGCGCTTTTTACCACATCGTTTAGGTTGACCATTGTAAAGGATGCTGGCTTTTGGGTGCGGGAAAAGTAGCGGATATGATCAATTATCTTTTTGATGCGCTCAACATTCTCGAATAGTGAGTTTAGCTTCTCCTTCAGGTACTCCTCGCTACAGTTTTTGTCCTGAATGCGCATAAGTATGTTGTCGAGCCCCATGGAAATACCACCCAGTGGCTGATTGATTTCGTGAGCTATACCTGC
The DNA here is from genome assembly GCA_011045955.1 of Bacteroidales bacterium. GTDB lineage: Bacteria > Bacteroidota > Bacteroidia > Bacteroidales > Tenuifilaceae > Tenuifilum. Next base: position 8,252 of record DSBV01000053.1, read on the forward strand.
TGCAAGCGTACCTAACGATTCGAGTTTCGATTTTTGTGAAAGGAGTTGCTGTTGCTTTTCCTGCTTTTTTATTTCCTCAATCATTCGGCGTTCAAGTTTGCGGTTAATCTCAGTTATACGCTGTTCTGTTTCCTTTTGCTTAGCAATCTCCTTTTGTTTGTTACGGAAAAGCACAACAAGTAACGCAAGTACTATTGCTACAATTCCTAGCATTGATACCAGGAAACGCATTTGATACCTCGATTTGGCTATCTGTAACTTTTGGATTTCGGAGTTTTGCTTGAGGATTTCGTTCTCTTTTTCCTTTTGCGAAATTTCATAAAGAATTTGGAGTTTCGCCAGCCGTTGTCCGGTTTCTTCGTACTGTAGCGAATCGCGCAGTTCAACCCACATCTTGTGGTAATCCAGGGCATCCTTGTAGCGTCCCTGTGCCTCGTTAATCACTGAAAGGTACCTGTATACATCTGCTTTTGACGAGGTGAGGTTATTTTTCTGTGCTATGCTAAGGGCTTGGTTTAGAAAGCGCGATGAGGTGGGATAGTCGCCAAGCTGAAAGTGGCAACGCGATATGCTTACCAATGCAGCTATTAGGGTTGGTATGTCGTTGTGTCTTGAGGTAATGCTTTGGCTTTGCGTATAGTAGTTTATGGCTTGGTTGTAGTTCCCTTTCTCATAATAGTAGTTACCTAAACCTTGTAAGCTTTGGATTATTCCAATGGTATCGGAGGCATTCAGGCTGATGGTGTACGATAGGTTGAAATACTGGTAGGCGCTATCGTATTTTTGTGTAAGCATAAAAACCACTCCAATTTCATTAAGCGATTTGCTGTATGAAACTGTATCGGATTGTTTTATAGCAGTTTCGCTGACCTTTTTAAAGTAATGGAGGCTGGCTCCTAAGTCGCCTGAGTTTTTGCTGGCTTGGCCAAGTAAGGTGTAGGTGTCAATCAGGGCTTTGTTTTTATTGTAAACGATGGCAGTTTGGTTATTTATCAGGGTAAGGGCTTCAATACCATATTGCTTTGCCTGCTTAAAGTTCTTTTGGTTTAAGTGGAAGTTGCCGAGCTTAAGGATCAGCTCAAGGTAAACATTTTTGTTCGGAATATTTTTAAGTGTTTTTAAACCCGCTTCGAGTTGTTGTATAGCCAAGTCGAAATTTTGATTTGCCTCGTAAACCCTAGCCATTCCCAAAATCGATTTAACGGCAAATTCGTGTTTGTTGATTGATGAATAAAGGTTGGCAGCACGGTTAAAGTATCGGAGCGAGGTTTCAAACTCGCCAAGCTTGTAGTTTGCCTCGGCAAGAAGTTCTAGGGCCATCGATTCCGTAAAGGAGTCACCTTCCTTTTTAGCTGCTACAAGAGCTTGAAGTCCAATATCGAGGCAGCGATCGGGGTCGGTTTTTAATAGGGTTTTACCCTGAACAACTAGGTCGGCAGCTTTTGAGTTGCCCTTTGGCGCAATCTCTTGGGGCAAAGTATCGGCTTGGCTTAGGCCAATTTGCACTAATCCGACAAGGCTTAATGTAAGCCATACTATTCGTATTGGATTTTTCATCTTACTTTGCTGTTGCTAATATAGCAATATTCAAAAATAACTACTTTTATAGCCTTGACTAATTTATGCTAGTATGTTTTTAAAAGTTAAAAACTATCTGTCGTTGGTAAAATTCAGCCACACAATTTTTGCAATGCCTTTTGCTCTTATCGGTTATTTTTTTGCTTACTATAAACGGCCGCTAAACCACGATTGGTGGCTTTTTTTTAAGGTGATACTTTGCATGGTTTTTGCCCGCAATGCTGCAATGAGTTTTAACCGGCTAGTTGATAGGCATTTTGATAGGCTAAACCCCCGTACAAGCGGACGCGAGATACCGCGGGGTGTTATTTCACCTGAATCGGTACTGGCTTTCACCATTATCAATGCAATTCTTTTCATCTTAACTACCTATTTTATTAATCCACTGGTCTTATTCTTGTCGCCTATTGCTTTGGGGGTAGTGCTTTTTTACAGTTACACCAAGCGGTTTACCATGTTCAGTCACCTGGTTTTAGGACTTGGGCTATCCCTTGCACCAATTGGTGCTTACCTTTCGGTTACCGGACAATTCCGCCTTGTTCCAATTCTGTACTCATTGGTAGTCCTTTTTTGGGTGGCAGGCTTCGATATCATCTATGCGCTTCAGGATGAGGAATTCGATCGCAATTTCAAATTGCATTCAATTCCTGCTGCGCTTGGGACTCGTTGGGCACTAGCCATTGCTTTAGCTTTGCATTTTATAAGCGCATTAATTATCGTAACAATTGGATTACTTGCAGGCTTTAACTTCTACTATTGGATTGGAGCATTTCTTTTTGAAGCCCTAATGATTTACCAGCATCACCTTGTCCGTCATACCGATATTTCGAAAGTGAACATGGCTTTTGCCACCACCAATGGTTTGGCAAGTGTTGTGTTCGCCATTTTCAATATTATATCAATTCTAACTACTATTTGAGATGAAAGTTAGATTTTTACTTTTAGGCATTGCTTTGCTTATTTTTGGCTGTTCCGGTAACACCCAAAACGTTAACTCCAGTGGTCGGTAGGTAAAAGATGCGATTGTTGAAGTTACGCATGATCCACTGATTTTAAATGCAAGTAGTTACGAAAGTAAAGTGGTTCGCGTGAGTGGCATTGTTGAGCATGTTTGTGTTCATACTGGCAAGAGGCTAACGCTAATGGCAAATTCACCCGATATGAAGTTGCGTGTTACTGCATCGGAAACCGTTCCAGAGTTCGATATATCCATTAAAGGATCTAAGGCTTTTGTTACCGGCATTTTCAAAAGGGTAGAGAAATCAAATGAAATTTGCGAAGCCGAAGCGGCACACCATCTGGGTGAACTTTACTTTATAGCATACCAAAATATTAAAGTTAGGTAGATATGACTCTTTCAAAATTTTACGCGTTATTCACAGGGATTTTAGTTACTTCTTTGCAGGAATGGTTTTTCTGTACTCTGTAACTGGAATTCTACTAAACCATGGGCATCCGCTTAACCCATACTATTACATCGATGTGAAAACAGTAAAGGTAGATATTCCTAAGGATTCGTCACTGGTGAATGGTCAGATGCTTTTAGGTGTCTTCAGCGCATTTGGTGAAACCGAGATCAGATCGCACTATTACCCCGACTCATCAACCCTGAAGGTTTTCTTCAGGAATGGTACCGCTACGGTAAACCTGAATGAACAAACCGCACTAATTGAGAATAGTATTCGGCGACCAGTTCTATACCAGCTCAACATGATGCATCGTAACCGACCCAAGGCATGGTGGACTTGGTTCAGCGATATCTTTGCGGTAGGCTTAATAATGATCACTTTAACCGGACTGTTCCTCATAAAGGGCAAAAACGGAATTACCCGTCGTGGTGCTGTACTGGTTGCCGCAGGGCTTGTTTTACCAATCCTGGCCATGTTCATTTTCTTTTGATGGCCGCAAATTCAATGCTTCTTCAAGGGGGGTGTTCCCCCTTTTTTTATTGCGAAATCGTTTTCGATTTGTAGAATTTTTTATTTTTGCATTAGCTGTTATCCTACAATGTTGATATTTAAGGAAAACATACACCTCAAGTTTGCTGCAAAGTACGTGTTTCTGAATATTAAGAACCGCGATCGGTTTTAATTTCACTTAAGCCATAAGAGCATATTGTCGGTTTTCACTTCAGGTGAAGATTTATACTTTTTTAAAATACATATCTGTTTAACAATCAAAATATTATAGTATGGAACTACCATTTGCCGAATCGTATAAGATTAAAATGGTTGAACCCATTCGTCGTAGCACACGTCAGGAACGTGAGCAATGGATAAAGGAAGCAAAGTACAACCTTTTTAACCTGCGTAGCGATCAGGTTTACATCGATTTGCTGACCGATTCCGGAACCGGTGCCATGAGCGACCGCCAGTGGAGTGCCATCATGCTTGGCGATGAGAGCTATGCAGGGGCATCGTCGTATTTCAACCTAAAGAATGCCATCAAAAACATACTTGGTTTCGATTATGTGATGCCAACCCATCAAGGGCGTGCTGCCGAAAACGTTTTGTTCTCGGTGTTAGTTAAGGAGGGCGACTATATTCCCGGTAACTCGCATTTCGATACCACAAAGGGGCATATTGAATTTCGCCATGCCCATGCGATTGATTGTACCATTGATGAGGCTGCCGATACTGAGTTCATTCATCCCTTCAAGGGTAATGTCGATTCCCAAAAACTCGACGATTTTCTCAAGAAGCATGCCGATAAGGTTCCCTTTGTGATTGTAACCATTACCAACAATACGGCAGGAGGTCAGCCGGTTTCAATGAAAAACCTACGTGAGGTAAGGGAGGTATGCAATCGTTACGGTAAGATCTTGGTTTTTGATTCCGCACGCTTTGCCGAAAACGCATACTTTATCAAAACCCGCGAGGAGGACTATGCCCATAAATCAATCAAGGAGATTGTAAAGGAGATGTTCTCATACGCCGATGCCATGACCATGAGCAGCAAAAAGGACGCCATTGTTAATATTGGTGGTTTCATTGCCATGCGCGACCAGGAACTTTGGCGACAGTGCTCAAAGTTTAATATCATGTTTGAGGGGTATGTTACCTACGGTGGAATGTCGGGTCGCGATATGAATGCCCTTGCCGTAGGCCTTGACGAGGGAACCGAGTTCGATTACCTGGAAACCCGAATCAAGCAGGTTGAGTACCTTGGTAAGCGCCTCGATGAGTTTGGTATTCCATACCAAAAGCCTGCCGGCGGTCATGCCATTTTTGTTGATGCCAACAAGGTGCTGCCCAATATTCCCCGTGAGCAGTTCAGGGCGCAAACCCTTGCCATAGAGCTTTACCTTGAGGCTGGTGTCCGTGGCGTTGAGATTGGCACGTTGCTTGCCGACCGTGACCCGGAAACCCGTGAGAACCGTTACCCCAGACTCGAACTTCTGCGCCTTGCCATACCCCGCCGAACCTACACCAACAATCACATGGATGTGGTTGCCGTAGCGCTTAAAAATGTTTACGATAGGCGAAACCAAATAACCAAAGGACTTGAAATTGTTTGGGAAGCCCCAATTATGAGGCATTTTACGGTAGAACTTAAACCAGTTAAGTAACGCCATTATTTATTGAGGTAAGAGCCGGACAATCAAATCCGGCTCTTTTGCAAGTTTATCAATGTTTTTTTCATCAACCTTAATTTATTGAATTACTAATCGTGGTTAAAAACAATACCAACTGCACTAAACACTTTACACTAAAAACTAAACACTAATCACTGCCTTTGTAGGTCTCAATTTTTTTAGCCTACTTTGCGTAGTATTTTACTAGCCATGAAAGATTTTACAACCGGTAACGAGGCCAAACACATTTTCCGGTTTGCGCTGCCAATGCTAATTGGAAATATATTCCAGCAACTTTACAATGTTGTGGACAGCATTATTGTAGGGCGTTACCTTGGCGATAAGGCATTGGCTGCCGTTGGAGCATCGTTTCCTATTATCTTTATGGTTATTGCTCTCATTATTGGAATTGGCATTGGGTCGTCGGTTGTAATCTCGCAATATTTTGGTGCCAAGGATTACGATAAGGTGAAACGGGCAGCCGATACCACTTACATTTTCCTTTTTTTTGCGGGAATAGTAATAACCATCGTTGGTTTACTGAGCGGCGAATACATTTTTAGGCTGATGCGTTTGCCCGAGGAAATATTGCCTATGGCTAAAACCTACCTCAATATCTACATGTATGGTTTGGTTTTGATGTTTGGGTTTAACTCTGTGTCGAGTATCTTACGGGGCGTTGGCGATTCCAAAACACCCCTATACTTCCTGATAGTTTCGACGTTCCTTAACATTTCTTTCGATATCCTTTTCGTTCTTGTTTTTAAGTGGGGTATTGCTGGTGCTGCATGGGCTACTGTAGTTGCACAGGCTTTCTCGTTTGTTATTGCAGTTATTTACCTTGAAAGGCTTAGGCATATGCTTCGAATAACACTCAACCGCTTGGTGTTCGATTGGAATATTTTTAAGCAAAGCGTAAAAATTGGACTGCCTACCGGCATTCAGCAAACGCTAGTTGCGTTGGGAGGTATGGCATTAATGGGTATAGTAAATACTTTTGGAACCGAGGTAATAGCTGGTTTCTCAGCGGCCAGCCGAATCGATTCGTTGGCTGTAATACCTATCATGAATTTTTCAGCATCGCTATCAGGGTTTGTAGGTCAAAATATTGGTGCCGGTAAAATTGACCGGGTTAAGCGTGGCCTGTGGGCTACCATTAAAATGTCAGTTTTATTCAGCATTTTCATCAGCGCAATAATACTAGTTTGGGGCGATAAGATGATGGTGATTTTTACAACAAACTCAAGGGTTGTTGATATTGGCTACCATTACCTCATGATTGTTAGCATATTTTATGTGGCTTTTGCTGTCATGTTTTGCATTAATGGTTTGCTGCGTGGGGCAGGTGCTGCAGTAATTCCAATGTATATTACCTTACTATCACTCTGGATTGTGCGCATCCCATTGGCTTATCTGCTTAGCAAAACTTTTGGGCTGGGCGAGGCGGGCATTTGGTGGTCTATTCCAATAGGTTGGCTTATGGGTGCGGTGGCATCTGCGTTTTACTATAGACTTGGAAACTGGAAGGATAAATCCGTTGTAAAGTCCTCTACCACTGATGATGATGGCGTGGCTACCGATTTGGTCTAGCTTATACTGCTGTTGGTGGTAACACAAAAAGTATTACCTTTGCATACTGATAAATAAAACTTCTGATTATGGCAAGCAAGAGAGAACTTAAAAAGGATATCGATTACTTAGTTGGTGAGGTTATTAGCGATTGTTACACCTACATGTTAATAAATGGCCAAAAGAAACGCGATGACGTTATTGCTATTATCGAGTCGATACTTGAAAAGCGCAATGAGCTGATTCATCGTATTAAGCATCCTGATCAAAAGAATGACCGAAAAGCAGTTAAGGCTCACTACCGTGAAATTCAGCATGATGTACTCAAAGCCATCGACGAGCATTTTACTAAACTTAGCGAACTTACAAAGTAGTTGATCATTGCATTCAAATCTACCCGGCCAATGCCGGGTTTTTTAATTTTTTGGGGGAGTGGCTCAAGGTTGACTTATTGGGTAAGTGTAAACCGTATGTCAATATAATGTTAACTTTGTAGGTTGTATTTAAAGCAAATTAACCATGTATAAAGAATTCCGGGCATACTTTTCCGATATTTCCATAAAGGGGAATATCTACTTAATATTGATTTGGCGCTTTGCCTTGCTGATGCTAATCTTTACAGCTTGCAGGGTGCTTTTCTACGTGTTTAATGCCGATTTCTTTGCCAACCTTACCGCTGCAGGCTTCTTGCGAATTCTGGCTGGAGGCCTATGGTTCGATACCAGCGCCCTGATCTATACCAATACCTTGTATATAGCTTTATTCCTTTTGCCTTTTACCTTTAGGTATAATGCCTGGTACCAAAAGGCTCAAAAGTACCTGTTTGTTATCACAAACAGCATTGCAATTGGTGCCAACTGTGCCGATTCTATCTACTTCCGGTTTACCTTGCGCCGGACAACTGCCACGGTTTTCGACGAGTTTAGGCATGAAACCAATTTTGGCTCACTTATTCCCCAATTTATAGCCGATTACTGGTATGTTTTTCTGATTTGGATTGCCCTGACGGCATTACTCGTTCTGCTTTACGGGAGGGTTCGCCCACTAAAAAAGGGGAAGGGATTCCGTTACCATTTGGTTTACGGAGTTAATGGGCTTGTGCTTTTACTGGTTTTTGCAACGCTTATGGTTGGTGGTATGCGTGGTGGTTTTCGCCATAGCACCCGCCCAATTACCTTAAGCAATGCCGGGCAGTTTGTTAGCGAGCCCCTTGAGGCTGCCATTGTACTTAATACCCCTTTTGCTATATACCGTACCCTTGGGAAAAAATCGCTGGTTAAGGTTGATTATTTCAGAACGCCCGAGGAACTTGACGCCGTTTATTCGCCTTTACATGAACCGCAGGTTACCGATTCGCTTAAGCGGTTGAATGTGGTTATTTTCATCCTCGAGAGTTTTGGGAGGGAATACATTGGCGCCTACAACAAGCACTTGAAGGAAAAGGAGGGCTACGCCGGTTTTACACCATTCCTCGATTCACTGATGGAGCATTCCTTATGGTATAGGCATTCCTATGGTAATGGTCGGAAGTCGATTGATGGAATGCCTTCGGTTTTGGCCAGCATACCTATGTTTGTGGAACCCTACTTTTTAACCAGTTACTCAACCAATAAAATAAACAGTATAGCCTCAGTACTTCGTGCTGAGGGTTACCATACGGCATTCTTTCATGGCGCCCCTAATGGATCAATGGGATTTCAGGCCTTTGCCAATGTGGCCGGTTTTGAGGAGTACTACGGCATGAGTGAGTACCCCGATCCCTCTCACTTCGATGGCATGTGGGGGGTATGGGATGAAGAGTTTTTTCAATTCTTTGCCCAAACTCTTGATATGTTCCCCCAGCCTTTCTGCGCAGCATTATTCTCAGTATCATCGCATCATCCCTTTAAGGTGCCTTCCCGTTATGAGGTGGTGTTTCCCAAGGGAACATTACCCATTCACCAGTGCGTTGCCTATACCGATTACTCCTTGAAACGCTTCTTTGAAACCGTATCAAAAATGGATTGGTACCCCAATACCCTTTTTGTCATAACGGCCGATCACAGCAATCAATCATACTACCCTAAATATCAAACCAGTGTCGGGGCATTCGCAGTGCCCGTTGTGTTTTTTCGCCCCGATAACAGCCTTGCTGGCTGCAGAGATGAGCTTGCCCAGCAAATCGATATCATGCCATCAGTTCTTGGCTATTTACACTACAACAAACCATTCATAGCCTTTGGGCGTAATGTTTTTGATTCCAAGGAGAAACCATTCGTGGTTAACTACACCAATAATTGCTATCAACTTTATGTTGATGACTGTGTGATGATATTCGATGGTTCAAAAACTTTGGGCCTCTATAACTTTAAGGATGATGCGATGCTAACCAAAAACCTTCAAGGCCAAATGCCCGATAGGGAAGTGGAAATGCAACGTAAACTAAAAGCTATTATACAGCAGTATAACACCCGAATGATTGACGATAACCTGGTGGTAAAATAGATTTTAGTTGTATATCCTTACATAATCCCCACTACGGAGTACCTGGTACCTTTTCAAGGGGTAGCCATCTTTGGGATAACCATAGTTTACCAGGTAGTAAACGGTGCCGCAGTGCGGGCAGGTGGCAGTTCCCGATCCGCTTGAATCGAGATTTACGGATGCATTAATGTCGATATGCTTGGGGCAGGTGGCATCGAAAGCTAAAATTTCACTATCGCTAAGCCTAAAAACAATTACTCCATTGTTCCTATAGCCATAGCCATCAATTTTTACAGCACCCATTACAACGTTGAGATTGATAAATTGAGGCTCTTTTAGGTTAAACTCAATGTTCACAGGAACATCGGGAATAATGTCGTCAATGGTATCGTCGCAGGCTGTATTGACAAAAAAAAGGCTTGAAAAAAGTAAAATATAGATTATCTTTGTTTGCATACCGAAAACTTAATTTGTATCTTGGACAAAGGTATAAAAAAGATACGGTTTGCGTTTATTGTTCTTTTAATTCTGACTGGTTGTGGGAAGCAGTTAACCTCTTCGTCCGTCCCTGCTACCCCCGGCCGGAGCAAATGGCAGGTTAAGCGTGAGGGTTACCGAAGGACCTGGATTGCCTATTGGCACAACCGGAAAACCGAAAGGATAACCCGAAGGGTTAATGCCAAACCGGTAAAGAGGGAAAAAGAGGCAGCAAAAGCCCAGAAAAAGTTGGTTGATAGGCATATCAAGAATCAGCCACCCAGTGTTCAGGAAAGGATGAAGGCATCGTTGAAAGAGGCAGAAAAAAACAGGCCTAAACGGACTTTAAGGCAGAGGTTACGGTTTTGGAAATATAAATAGATAAAAAGTTGATTTTATGGATGCTGGTGATTTTATATACATTCTAATAGCAATTGGACTGGCCATACTAAATGCTGTTGCCAATAATAAAAAGAAACAGGCTGCCCAGCAAAAGCGGCAGGCACAAAACCCTGTTCCGGTTGACGAGGATTCAATAACCATGAAAACGCAGGAATTGCTTGGGCAGGAGGTGATTTTTGAATCTGATGATAATTCAATGGATAAAGTTGATGTTGAAGAAAATGAAGAATACGTTCATCATTCCAAAACGGAACAAGAGAACAGCGTTTTTGCTAGGGAAATTGAATACGAGAAGGAACCCATTGATAAACCGTTAGCCGAGGAGGAACTTTATCCGCTTCTTGATCAAACACCCCTCGATGTGGCTAAACCAATAGAATACACCCCAATTGATATTGCCGAATCGAAAGTTGAAGGCCCAATTGGCGATTATTCCTACCAGGAGTCGTTCAACGCAAGCATGCAGGCTGTTGATATGACCGCCCCGGAAACCGAGGAATTTGTGCACAACAAGGAGGAAGAGCTAATCGAACCATTCTTGGCCGATTTTGATGCCATGAAAGCTATTATTTACGCCGAAATTATTCGACCAAAGTATTTTTAGCTGTAACTTTTAGTGGTGTATTTGAATTAAATTTTTTTATATCTTTGCATCAAAGAGTTCCGATTCCCTGTCGGGATTCTTTTTTATTTCATATTTAGGAGGCAAAATGAGTAAAGTAACCTATTTAACCGAGGAAGGGCTCCAGAAATTACGCAAGGAACTTGAGCACCTTAAAACTGTGGAACGGCCAGCAATTTCAAGAATGATTGCTGAGGCTCGCGATAAAGGCGATTTATCGGAAAACGCCGAGTATGATGCTGCCAAGGAGGCACAAGGTATGCTTGAGTTGCGAATTTCGAAGCTTGAAGATTTGATTGCCAATGCGCGCATTATTGATGAGTCAAAGATTGATACAACACAGGTGCAGATACTCAATAAGGTAAAGTTTAAAAACCTTAAAACCAATGCGGTGGTTGAGTACACCCTTGTGGCTGAGTTGGAGGCTAACCTTAAGGAGAATAAACTATCAATCTCTACCCCTATAGGTAAAGCCCTCATTGGTAAAAAGGTTGGCGATGTGGTTGATGTTCAGGTGCCATCGGGTTTAATGCGGTTTGAGATTTTAGGAATATCACTCTAAATCATTTTGCTATGGCTACAATTTTTAGCCGGATTGTAAGTGGCGAGATACCTTCGTATAAGGTAGCTGAGGATGATACATTCTACGCATTCCTCGATATCAATCCATTGGCCAAAGGCCATACCCTAGTAATTCCTAAGGTTGAGGTTGATTATCTTTTCGATCTCGATCCCGAAACCCTTGCCGGGCTTACCCTTTTTGCCCAGCGGGTTGCTAAGGCTATCGGAAAGGTTGTGCCCTGCAAGCGAGTTGGGGTTGCAGTGCTTGGACTCGAAGTTCCTCATGCCCACATTCATCTGGTGCCCCTGAATAAGGAGTCGGATATCGATTTTCACAAGCCGAAACTTAAACTTACTCCTGAGGAGTTTGCCGAATTGGCTAAGCGTATTGCCGCTGAGTTTTAATAGATATAGGTTGTAAGTGATATATGAAAACCAGGCTCAGGTCTGGCTTTTATGTTAAAAAACTATGGTGCTTTTTAACTGCATTTAAATGAAGTTCCATGAATTTATTAGTTCATGGAACTTCGGCATAGAAATTATTTTCCCATGCTTCTTTCTACAAAGTATCTTTTAAAGCTCGATGCCTGTAATAGATACTCTGTTGGAGTTACATGGCTTTGTTCTATTATTTTGTTACAGCACCAAATGGCAAATTTGTTGCTGACCTCAAAGTCAAAGGCAATATGAATTGCTTTTATGGGGAAATCAAAGTTTTCAGGGTGAATCTTCATGGCTGCCTCAATTACATTTAAGGCTCTATTGGGCAGGTTGTTTTCCACATAGAAATTTACTAATGCAAATGTAGCTTTGTGGCTGTACTTACACAGTTCGCAAGCCTGCTCGAGGTGCTTTTCAGCTTTTTCAAATCTACCCATTTTGCTGTATATAACACCTGCTACCCTATATCCTGTTGCTGGATCAATTTTAAGTATTTCATGAGCAATTTCAAGCGCTTTGCTGTAACTTCCCCCATGGGAAGCCGGTAAACGAATAATTGTATAAACAAGTTCTTCAGCAATTTCGACATTGGTCTTGTTTCTTAGCCAGGCAGTTTCCTGTTTGCTTGCTTTTTGGGCAAGGGATAGAAGTTCATCAATTATGGTTTTACCGCTGAGTTTTATTTTTTGTTTGTAGGCGGCACGGGCAATGGCATGGGCACCTATGGGGTTGGTAAGCATTAAAAAAGAAATAATGATAAATGCTTTGGCAAACACTCCAATTTGGTCAAAGAGTAATGAGATGCCGAGCAACACTAAACCTAATCCAAGGGTCGAGGCTTTGGTGATTGCGGACATTCGGGTATAAAAATCAGGAAGTTTTAAAATGCCAATGGAGGCAATTAGCATGAAAAGCGAGCCCGTTGTAATGAGTATGGTAGAAATTATGTCGATAAGCATGGCTAATCTTTTCGTTTAAAAATATAGTATGCAAACGAGAGTGCCCCTAAAAATGCAATTAATGACAGGACTACCGCTACGTCAAGGAAGTTCACATTTTCCCATGTTAGTGAAAAAATTGCAATTGATGCAATTACGAGTGTTGTGAATAAATCAAAAGCAGTAACCCTATCGGGTAGCGTTGGCCCTTTCAGGAAACGTATTATTACCAATAGCATCGATATGCCTATTAGGACAATTGATAATTTAAGTGTTAGATTTACCATTGCCAAAACTAGTTAAAGATTCGTTGAACACGCCTTTCGAAACCATTCTTGAGTTGCGATTTTATTTTATCTACATCACCCTCGGGTATATTCATTGCGTGAATAAATAAATATGTTTTGTCTTCGGAAACTTCGATACTCAAAGTGCCAGGGGTAAGGGATATTAGTGACGCCAGTATGGTAATTTCAATATCGCTTTTTACATCGAGCGGCATTGAGATTATGCCGGCTTGTATGCGGGATTTTAGCGATAAGACTTCTCTAACAACAAGAAACGTGGCTATGAACATTTCTTTGGTGAAGTAAACTATAAGTTCAACCAAGTATATTGTTTGGGAAAAAACTTTCTTGCTGAAAAAATAAGAAACTAGCCAGAAGAATAAGTTCAAGGAAATGAAAATCAGGATAACCCAATGGGCTTCAATTTCAAAATCAACATAAAAAAGATAACCCAGGGTTAGGATTGTCGCGGTAGTTATTAGCCAGAATATTGTTTTCATAGCGCGTTATTTTTTTGCTTTGCAAAGGCTTAATTGTTAACGCCAATTACACTGTTGATATAGTTTTGCCTGCCACTAATAATTGATGTTGATTCGTTGCACCAGTTAATTAAGGTTTCGGGGGCAAAACTAATGGCCAAAACCAAAATGGTAATGGCTAGAATGGAGAGCATCATTCCTGGCTGATTTTTTAATAGATTTAACAAATCTAATTTAGGTTGCTCCCCCGCAGGGTTAGGTTTCCAAAAGACCTCATTCCATATTTTTGTCATAGAGAACAGGGTTAGTAGGCTAACCATTAGCGATATAGCGGTTACCCCAATAACCAATGAGTTTCCCTCTTCAAAGCCACCACGTGCAAGTAAATATTTACCCCAGAACCCTGTTAGGGGTGGAATTCCGGTAAGTGAAAACGCCGAGATAACAAAAAGCAAAGCTAACCAGGGTGTTTGTTGAATTAACCCTCCGAGTTCTTTAAGTTTATAACTGCCTGAAATTGTGTTTACGCTACCTGCTATGAAAAACAGATTGGTTTTAACCAGAACATTGTGAACAACAAAAAACAATGAGCCGGCAATGGCAAGTGGTGTATAAATGGCTAAACCCATTACCATGTAGCCAATTTGGGAGACAATGTGGAACGATAATATTTTTCGGAAATCTACTTGAGCTGCTGCACCCAGTACTCCAATAACCATTGTTAAGGCTGCAAGCACTAACATAACTGTTTGTAATATTGTTCCCTGAAGTGGATAAATTAAAGTAAAAAATCGAGTTAATGCGTAAATGCCAACTTTAGTAAGAAGTGCAACTACCAAGGCAGTTAAACCTATAGGTGCAGTATGATAGGTTGCGGGCAACCAAAAAAATAGGGGAAAAATGGCAGCTTTTATACCAAAACTAATGAAGAAAAAGGTTGCAGCAATATTGGGTAGTTGCTGATTACTAACCAATGGAAGGTCTTTTGCTATGTATGCCATGTTCAAATGGCCGGTTAAACCGTATAGCAGAGCTATCCCAACCAGGAAAAAAGTAGAACTTAATACATTTATGGCCACATACTTCAATGAGCCTTCAAACTGTTGCCTGTTGGCACCTATTGTAAATAGTACAAACGAACTAACCAGCATTACCTCAAACCAAACGTACAAGTTGAATAAATCGCCGGCTAAAAAGGTGCCCGATAATCCAAATATCAGAAAGAAAAATACAGGCAAAAAAATCGAAAGCGACGTTTTCGACTTTATGTATGATATGGCATACCAGTAAGCCATAAGTGCCATAAATGCGCTAAGGACAAGGTAGAGCGATGCCATGGTATCGGCAACTAGCATAATTCCAAAACCATTGGGCCAATTGCCTATGCTTAGCAGTTGTATTCCTTGTGCTTTTACATCCCTAAAAAGCCATAGTGTGGCTGCAAGGTGAAACAGGGTTGATAAACCGCCTATAAACACCTGAAGTTTAGACTTACCCCACAAGGCAAGCATGGCTATTGCAGTTAGTAATGGAATGGTGAGGGTTAAAACTATGGCAACATTCATATTCATTTCGAATTGAGTATTAATCAATCGTTTCCGTTGAATTCAGTTTTTCCATATCGGAAGTTCCGGTTACTTTATAAACCTTTCGGATTAGAACAATAACAAATGCTTGTATGCCAAACCCGATTACAATTGCTGTTAGTATTAACGCTTGCGGAATTGGGTCGGCAAATGGTGGTGTCAATACCTCCTTTGCTTGATTTATTATTGCTGGAACACCCCGGGTGATCCTAGCTATTAGGAAAATAAACAAGTTCGTTGCATAGCTCAGCATCATTATTCCGATAATCAGTTTTACTATACCCCTATGGAGCATTAGGTAAAGTCCTGCCGCAAAAAGCAATCCGGTTAATATGGCTAAAACAATTTCCATTTTTAATTTTTTGAAAGGGTAAATGTAATATTAGAAACCACCCCAATTACCAGAATGTAAACCCCTATATCGAAAAACAAGGGAGTTCCTATTTTTCCAATTAAAGGTATCGTGAAGTCAAACCAAATACCTGTCATTAAAGGCTTCCCAAGAAATATAGGGGATATTACACTAATGGCCGATACCAGCAGCCCAGATGCAATAATTCCAATGGGTTGGATTTTGTATTTGGCAATGGTATTATTCACTCCTAGAATCATCGATCGCGTAAACAAGCCAATAGATGCAAGCAACCCACCAATAAAACCACCTCCTGCCGCATTATGCCCCCTGAAAAGTAGAAATAGTGAGAATATAATGAAAAGTGGCATAAGTAACCTAATTGACGTTTGGAGAATTACCGTGCGCATAATGATTTTCCGTTATGTGTTTTTCGATGTGTATTTAAGTAATGAAAATATTCCTAACGATGCAATAGCTAGAACTACAATTTCGCCCATGGTGTCCAACCCACGGAAATCCACAAGGATAACATTAACAACATTCCGACCTTTAGCAAGCAAGTAGCTCGATTGTGCATAAAAATCTTTAACAGGTGAAGGGGTTTGTAAGGTGTGTATCCATAGCAGTAGTATGGTAAGTGTAGCCCCGAATAGTAAAGGTAGTAAAAGCAGTTTGGGTTTTGAAGTTCTTGACAGGGGAATGAATTTTGGAAGGTGGTTCAGGGTTAAAACAAATAGTACAATGGTAAGGGTCTCAACAAGGAACTGGGTCATTGCAACATCAGGGCCACCAAAGTAGAGGAACGTGGCTGCGGTACCATATCCTATTAACCCTAGCGATACTATGGAGGTTATTCTTGATTGAGCGGCTATTGTATTAACCAATCCGATTGCCATTATCAGTATGAATATAATTTCGTACCACTTTAAGCGTGTCAACTCCTCAAAGCTTTGTAGGGATGGAAATTCCCCTAAGTAAAGCATTTGTGTCCAAACTAGAACGAGTAAGGTTGCAACTATTACAAGGAAATAGTTCTTGAGGTTACCCGATTGGAAGAAAAGCGTTTGTTTTTTTGCAATCTCCAAAAGAGCAGTAATGCTTTTGGTATAGATTTTTTCCGGGCCAAACAATTCGGTCAATTTAAATTTTGATGAAATGGTTAATATGTTTTTTCGTGATTTATATAGGATATATCCCAGTAAAAGTGTTAGTAGGCTTAAGGCAAATATTAGCGTAAACCCATGCCAAATACCTAACTTCAATACTTTTTCAATGTTTAAGATTTGACTTGAGGAGTGATGTAGTATGGGTTGTGCAAGCTGTTCGGAAAATATACCCCCAACCAATCCTAATGTTGCCAAAAAAATTGGCCCTATGAGCATTGATGCGGGTGCTTCGTGAGGTTTTTTAGGCATAGTGCTTTTTTCCCCGGTAAATATCTTGTAACCAAACTCAAATGCAATAGAGGTAAATATTACTCCTGTCGAAAATGTTAAAAAGCCAATAAGTCCGCTGGCGAATGGGGCGCTAAAAGTAGCGCCGTACAGTATCTCTTTGGCTATAAAACCAAAAAAGGGTATTACTCCGGCC
Source organism: Bacteroidales bacterium (assembly GCA_011045955.1). GTDB lineage: Bacteria > Bacteroidota > Bacteroidia > Bacteroidales > Tenuifilaceae > Tenuifilum. The sequence goes on from DSBV01000053.1 coordinate 25,174, forward strand.
ATTGAGAGGGAGGCCAATACTGAGGAGTAAAAAGTAAAGGGCATAAATTTCCCTAAACCAGATAGTGCCGATAAATCGCGAGTACCTGCTTCATGGTCAATGTTACCGGTAACCATAAAGAGCGTGCTTTTGTATAGCGCATGTGCTAATAGAAAGACCATGGCAGCCTGAACGGAAGTGGTGGTTCCAATTCCAAGCAACATGGTCATTATACCCAGAGCGCTAATAGTAGTATAGGCTAACACCTTTTTCATGTCGTTATGCAAAAAGGCCGATAGTGCCCCATAAACCATGGTTATGGTTCCAATGTGGATGAGGGTTAGGCTCCAAACACCAGTATCGGCAAATAGAGGTATAAGCCGTGCTATCAAAAATACACCGGCTTTTACCATAGTTGTAGAGTGTAAAAATGCACTTACCGGAGCAGGCGCAGCCATGGCGTTGGGCAGCCAGAAATGAAAAGGGAATTGAGCCGATTTTGTAGATGCACCCACTAAAATCAGTATGGCTATCAGCGGTTTTACTTTACTCTCAGAAAGAACATTGATATTGGTAATTATATCGTTTAATTCGTATGAACCAACCTCAATTCCAATTAGTATGAACCCGGCAAGCATGAACAACCCACCTGATACTGTTACAAGCATTGCCATTAGGGCCGATTTTCGCGATTCCTCGTTATTGTGATAGTAGCCAATAAGAAGGTACGAGCTTAAGCTTGTCAGCTCCCAAAAAATGAATAGCACGATTAGGTTTCCCGACATCACCAGGCCGAGCATGGCAGTCATGAATAAGCTAAGGTAAAGGTAGAATAGCCGCTTGTTTTTATCCTCCCATAAATAACCATTGGCGTAATTAAAAATGAAAAAGCCAACCCCCGAAATGAGCAATACAAAAAAAACACTCAGTCCATCGAGCCGGAACGTCAAGTTCAGATTGAGCGAACTAATCCAGCTGTATTTCTCTATTATTGATCCTTGCCGTATGACATGGTCTAGTTTTGATAAAGCTAATGCAAAGATTCCAAGAGGGAATAGGCTTAGCCAGTTACCTGTCCTGTTTGGGGATAATCGGTGAACAGGTATCGAAATAAATGTTAACAGGAGCGATATTGTTAAAATAATAACCACAGCCAGTCGTTTTATCAAGTTTAGTAAAAATGACAATTACTTACTGCCGAGCAAACAACTGATGTTGTCATTTGTTTAGCTGAGATTGGACAATAGAAGCAAAAAAACATCTAGGTTGTTTATTTCTATTGACCTATCGAGGCAACCCCGACTTATCAAAATCTTTCATTCCGAACTTTCGGATTGATCAAATTTTACTAGTCGACTCGTCAATTGGTTTTTCTATTGACAAATTAGGGTTTAATATAGAGTAATGCCTTTAAAGGTTATAAATTACTGAATACCTCCTGGTAAGCCTTGAAAAACGTCCATGCATCGGTTTTGGTTTGTTCAAGGTTCACTCCCTTTTCATGAAGGTATTTTTGGCCTACTAGGTCGTAAACTATAGTATCGGTCTGGTTTACGTAGCCGAAGCCTTCGTTAAAAGCAAAGTAGGCAAAGGGTGTAACCTTACTTGCAAGAATATTCTTTGATAGAGTAAATTGATCATGAGGCAAATTAAGCTGTGCCAAAAGCGTAGCGGCCAAATCGATTTGCGAGCATGTGTTATCAATTACCATAGGTTTTTGTGTCAAAGCGCCACCAAGCCAAACCATAGGAATTCCATACTTTAATGGCTCATGGTTTGGATGGTTGCCCGGTTGCCGATGCCCATGGTCGGCAATAAGGATGATTAGGGTGTTTTTGTACCAGTCTTTAGTCCGTGCCTTCGATATGAAATCACCTAGGCAGCTGTCGGTATAGTATACAGAACTAAGGTATTGTTTTAGTTCGTTGTTCCCTTTGAATTTGCGCTCAGTTGGGATTTCAAATGGCTCATGGCTGCTAAGGGTAAAAAACATTTTAAAAAATGGGCCTTTGGCGGTATCCAAGTCGTTAAGGAGATAGTTGAATACGTGTTCATCGTGAACACCCCATTTTGAGTTTCTGTAACTTCTGGGGAAGTCATCTTGGGTGACAAGCCGTTGAAACTTTGCTTGGAAAAGGAACAATCGAATGTTCGCAAAATCGGGGTCGCCGCCATAGTAAAACGTGTTGTTATAACCATGGTCGTGAAGAACGCCACTTATGGTTGCCAGCTTGCGCGATTTTGTAGGGTATTTGATTACCGATTGGGTAGGTTGGGCAGGGAAACCAGCTAAGACTGCAATGATGCCTTTGTCGCTCCTATCGCCGCTTGCAAAAGTCTTTTTAAAGAGTAATCCTTCGCCACATAATTTATTTAAATTGGGAGTGACTTCGGGTAATCCACCAAGTGGCTCAACTAGTTTCCCCCCAAAACTTTCTAAAAGTATGATAATTATGTTTGGTTTTGGGTTATTCAGGACGTGTATTACGCTATCGGTATGCATGAGTTCAGTAAAACGCTGTTGGGCTATATCTTTTTCAATTTCAACCTTGTATGTTTTATTCATGGTGCTGCTTTTGCTTATGGAATACATCATATTCCAAACAGGGTTAAGGGCTGCATGGTTACAGAAATTATTCTGGCTGAAGTAAACCTTGCCGGGGTTCATGGGGGCAATCCCAAATCCACCACGGATTGGGATTATCATGGTTGCTGCTATGAAAAGCATGATGGGGCTATGCCACCATTTAAGCGGTTTGGCTTGCTCAAACCCTTTTGCTACCCATTTCAGGCATGCAAGGTGGGTTAGGAATGTAATTACTGCAAGTAATGCAATGAAAAGTATTAGCAGTGGTGTTTTAACCGATGCCATGGCCTCTTTGGGTGTTTTAAGGTAAAGCAGGGGTGTGGCATCGATACGGAAACCCCAGTTGCGGTAAAGTTCCATGTCGCTTATAGCTACCGTGTTAATAACCAAGAGTAGCATCGCAGTTAAGGCACTAATGATTTTACTTAAAGTTCTTGGGTAAACCCAGAAAAAGAGAGCCAACAGCAGAAATGTTAGTAAAAGGATATACCCCGCAAGCGAGGTATCCATCCAGGCACCTCGTATGAAAATATTTACAAGCTCGTTAAACTTTAACGATTCAAGGTTTTCAAATTGGTAAACGATGAAAGCTAGGCGGTAGGTGGCAAACAGTATTATCCAAAATACGAAATATCTTAAACTGAATGATAAATGTTTTTTCATTTGTGTAAATGATTTAAATTGCAAACCTAATAAATAAGAACGTATAAATGGTACGACCATGCGCAAGAAAATTTTAATCCTCTTATTGGTTGCTGGGGTCACAGTAAAAAATAGTTTTCCACAAACATGGAGCATAGCGGTTCACGGGGGGGCCGGAAACATGAAACCCGAAAACTTCACCAAAGATCAGCTGGATGAGTATGAGCGGGAGATGAATGCTGCCCTTAGCATTGGAGTCGAAATTTTGAAATCGGGGGGGACAAGCCTCGATGCCGTTGAACAGGTTGTTCGATACCTTGAGGATTGCCCATTGTTCAACGCAGGGAAAGGGGCTGTTTTCACCCATGATGGGCGCAATGAACTTGACGCAGCAATTATGGATGGTAAAACCCTTATGGCGGGTTCAGTTGCTGGTGTAACCGATGCCAAAAATCCTATTTCGCTTGCGCGCAAAGTAATGGAGGATTCTCCCCATGTGATGCTGGCAGGTAAGGGTGCTTCGGAGTTTGCAAGGGTTAAGGGGGTTGAAACTGTCGACAGCTCATACTTCTTTACCCCTCAGCGCTGGAATGACCTTCAACGTACACTGTCAAAGGAGAAGATGGGTACTGTAGGGTGCGTTGCTCTCGACGTGCATGGTAACCTGGCTGCTGCAACATCAACCGGAGGAATGACCAATAAGCGTTGGGGGCGAGTAGGCGATGTGCCAATTATTGGCGCTGGAACTTATGCCAATAACTCTACCTGTGCCGTATCGGCAACAGGCCATGGCGAATATTTTATTCGATACACTGTAGCCCACGATATCTCGGCGCTCATGGAGTACCAAAACCTTTCATTGAACGCTGCAGTGGAAAAAGTAGTTATGGGCAAATTGCTAAATGCTGGCGGCCGTGGCGGAGTAATTGCCGTTGACCGTTTAGGAAATGTATGTATGATGATGAATACCACGGGGATGTTCCGTGCTTTTGCCCGTTCCAATGGGAGCAAAGGATTTGCTATTTTTTAAACTTTGCGTGAGTATGTGCTATTTTTTATCCTTTTTTATATACAAATTGCTGCAATTTGATTTAAATTTGATGAACCTAACCTTAACAATCAAGTTAAACCAAATCCGGTTAACGTATGGCACTCGAAGTTCATGTAAAATCGGCTGAAAGCAAAGGACATTTCAAGATTTTTTTGCTTCACTTTGTGCTTATGCTCATCGCCATGTTTGTATTCCTTGCCTTGATTATGCTTATTGGTGGTTCATTTACTTGGCCTAATTTCTGGAAGTTCTACATCACTTTTATACCTTTAACCGTGATACTACCTGTTATTGTGGCTATAACCACATCGGTATCGTATAAAAGGGTTAATGTCCACATTTTACCTGCCTCAAAGGTAAACATCGAAAAGCTGAAAGATTTCATGTTTAGCGAGGATTACATCATTGTTGATAAGGATAAAACTTTCATTCAGTTTATTCGAAGGAAAAACCTACCCCGATTACTCAGCTTAAATTTCGACAAGCCGTCAATCACTATCCAGAACGATGATGTTGTAGTTAATGTGCTTAAGCGTTTATCGTTAGTTTTACTCCCACAGCTTACCATTGGCAAAAGGTTTTTACTTGAGCCCGAAAGCAGTAAAGAATGATTAAGGCTTTTCCTTCCTTACTCATCGATATTAGTAAATGCGAGCAAAACATAGCCTTTATGGCTCAAAAGGCCACGAAGGCAAAAGTTTTATTCCGACCTCACTTTAAGACACATCAAAGTAAAGCCGTTGGTGAACTATTCCGTAAGCATGGCATTACCCAAATAACCGTGTCGTCAGTACCCATGGCTGAGTATTTTGCCGATGCTGGCTGGAACGATATAACCATTGCTTTCCCATTGATTCCACAAATGGATCAACGTGTAAACGCTCTCGCCAAAACCATTACCTTAAATGTAACCTTCTCGTCCCCTAAAAATTTAATGGCTTCCATCCATAGCATCGATGAACATGTTGGTGTTTTTATTGAGGTTGATGTTGGTCATAGTCGTTCCGGGGTGGCTGTTGGCAATACCCGTGAGCTTGCTCTTATGGTAAATCTTATCAGCTCAATACCGAATATGGTTTTTAAGGGCTTTCTTACTCATGCTGGACATTCCTATAGCGCAAGGGGTAGAGATGAGGTAGAGAAACTCCATACCGAAGCCTTAAGCAAACTGGCCAAGCTCCGAAGTTTTTGGGTCGATCAGTTCCCTGACCTTACCATATCGTATGGCGACACCCCAACCTGTTCCGTATCCGATGAGTTCTGGGGTATTAGCGAGATTCGCCCTGGTAACTTTGTGTTTTACGATGTAATGCAATCTCAAATTGGATCATGCAGCACATCGCAGGTGGCGGTGGCCCTTATCTGTCCGGTAGTTGATGTTCTTCCCGTTCAGCAGAAACTTATTATTCATGGTGGCGCTGTTCACCTATCAAAGGACAGGGTTGTGATTGACGGGGCCGATTGCTACGGCTTTGTATGCAGGTTTGATGGCAGAAGATGGAGCAACCCGGTTCCAAATGCTATGGTAACTGCGCTAAGCCAGGAACATGGAGTAATATCCTATTCCGGTAATGCCCTCAATGGTATTAAACCCGGCGATTTACTTGCCATTTTACCAGTTCATAGCTGTTTAACGGTCGATTGCATGGGGCAAATGTTCGATTCACAAGGAAATGTTTACGATGTTTTGCCTAAAACCATTCGATGATAAAAGTGTTCATCCATATTTAGCCTTTATGGGCATTTCAGCTTTTGCTACAGCTAAAACCACAATAAGTAATGGTAATTTCGATAGGTTTTTCAAGAGTAAAATCATGCAAATCGATTACGTTCATGGAGGCAACTCCAGTACGGAGAGTTTCAAGATATTTGGAATTAAGAACGATGGTTTATGGGGTGGAAGGGTAAAAGTATTGAACGATCCTTACAACCTTGGGTTGTACGCCAGCATTCTTTTGGGTATGCCAGGATGGCCTAAACAGGGTGCTCTATATGTATGTGGCTAAGTAATCCTGATTCCCATTACTGTAACATCATCAACCTGAACATTATTACCTTTCCATTCGGAGAATACTTCAAGCAGAAATTCTTTTTGTTTTGCCATTGAATAATTGGCTATGGAGCATAAAATGTTTCTGAAATCCGCAAGTCTAAACTTTTTTCCATTGGGGCCACCGAACTGGTCGGTAAAACCATCGGTGTAAAGGTATATTGCATCATCTTTCTCCAACTGAATGCTGTGCGTGGTGAAGTTTACCTTTTCAGTTAGGTAGCCAATTGATTGCCTTTCGCCTTTTACCTGGTATAATGTGTGCGATTCGTTTTGGTTCAGAATAATATTCGAAACCGGCTGGGAATTTGATTTCCGCATGATGTTGAGGTAAATGTTTGCACCTGAATACCTTAATTCTCTGGTTTCGGGGTTGTAGTTGCAGAAAGCAATATCCATGCCATCGAAAATTTCAGAACCTTCCCTTTGTTCGAACGATTTATGGAACAACTCATTTAGGTTTAGTAGCACTTCGCTCGGATTGGTTTCCTTGAGTTCGCTCACAATTTGGTTGAGCCCAAACATGCCAATAATGCTCATGAATGCTCCGGGCGCTCCATGTCCAGTGCAGTCGGCAATTGCAAAAAGCATTTGATTGTTAAAACGCTTAAACCAGTAAAAATCGCCACTTACAAGCTCCTTTGGCAGAAATATAAGAAAGGAGTCCACAAAAAAATCTATTGGCTGCTCCGAGGTTTGTAAAATGGCTTTTTGAATCCTGCGAGCATAATTAAGGCTATCGGTAATGTCGCGTGAGCGTTGCTCAAGCATGTTTTTCTGCTTTTCAATTTTTCCCTTTTGCTTCGCAAGCAGGAGGTTTGCCTTTTGCTTGTTCCTGTACGCCAAATACGAAACTACCACCAGCACTATTAGTATTGCAATAAATCCAATCAGAAATAGCTGGCGCAATCGCGATTTGTTCAAGTTGGCCTGGCTTAACAAAAGATTCTCTCGCTGGTGTTGAATTTCCTTCTCTTTCTGACGTAAGGCCGATATGTTTTCCAGCCTGTTGGCTTCGCTGATAATTTGATAATTAAATAGGCTGTCAGTTAAAGAAATGTATTTCATGAGGTATTGGTATCCTACAGTTTTGTTCCCCTGTAGTTCTTCCAGCTGATAGAGTTCCTTGTATGCAAGCCGACTAATTTTGATTATGCTTAAACTCTCCGATTGCTTAAGGCATTGGAGTAAGTACTTTTTTGATTCGGTATAGTTACCGATCCTGGCGTATGCCTTACCCAAGAGTAGTAACGGGTAAAGTTGACCATACCGGTCGTTTATCTCATTTTGAGTAGTTAGGATGGACTGTAAAAGCGGGATTGCACTGTTTGGTTTTTGCTGATTAATTAATAGTTCTGCGCCAACAGTTTGAGTTCTGGCTAACTCTTTGGGATTGTTTTTTAGGTAGGATTCTGATTTTTTTAAATGTTTATCGGCCAATAGGTTCTTTGATTGCCTTAAACTATTGTTGGCTAGGGCTCTGTATGTTATCCCTAAATAATTGCTATCCACTACCACTTTCAGAATTGCTATGGCATTCTCAAGGTAGCTTTGGGCTGTAACAAAGTTTCCAAATTCAGTGTGAATAATGCCTTGCGATGTATATATTTTGGCTAGATTTAGGGAGTCGTTGCGGGATTTGAAGAAATTTATGGCAGTCAGGTTGTTTTCAATGGCATTATTCAGGCGACCCAGTTCTTCTTCTACCTTTGAAATTGATAGCAAGTACCAGCCAATTTTTGATGAATCCCTTGTGGCAACGCTGTAGCGGTAACCAGGGTATAGGTAGTCAATCGATTCGTATAGCAGCACTTTTTCGATATGGATTTGCGAAAGTAGGTAGTATGCCTTTTCCAGGTACTGTTCTCGCCCTAAGTCCAATGAGACAATTAACGCCTGGTTTGCTTCAATTAGGGCATTGTCTAAATTCTTCTTATTAAAAAGGTATTGCGATTTTGCAATTAACGTCTCCACCAGTTTTACTCTGTCGCCTTCCCTCTCATATTGTCGGGTTAAATTTTCAAAATACTTCAAGGAATCGATATTGTCTAATGGCTCTGGTTTGGCATTTATCCTTTGAATTTGCATGCCAACGACAGCAAAAAATATCAATGCTATGATGGTGATTGGTTTAAACACTTGTTAAAACTTTAAAGTTATGGTATAAATGTACAAAATATTTTAACACCCAAAGTTTTGAAAATTGGCTAAAACAGTTTGCTAAGCAGGTCAAGTAATTCATTCGCCTTGATAGGTTTAGTTAAGTATCCATAAGCGCCTTGTGCAAGGGCTTTGTCGATATATTCGTTAGGGGTATATGCCGACTGAATGATAATCGGGACGTGTGGTCTTTTCTCTTTGAACTTCTTGATAAGCTGTAGGCCATTGGTGTCGTGAAGTTGTATGTCGAGGAGTATAACATCAATATGTTCCCTGCTAACCATTTCCAGAGCATCATCTCCTAAAGTAGCAGTAAGGCGCTTTGCGCCTGCAGCAGTAACTACATCGCTCAGGTAGTTAATGTTGGCTTCGTTATCTTCAACAATCAGTATGGTTTTGCCAGTAATTTTGTTGTAGTCGCTTTTGGGGTTAGGTCTAATATGGCTAGTGTTTTTGGTATTTGGGAGTATAAGGGGTAGAGTAAACCTAAAACACGAGCCCTTATTGGGTTCCGATTCTACCCATATTCTGCCCCCCATCAGTTCTACCAATCGTTTTGATATCGCCAACCCTAAGCCTGCACCGCCGTATAGGCGTTGAGCCGTTTCGTCGGCCTGCCGGAACCGCTCAAATATCTTTTCCTGTAGTGACTTAGGGATGCCTATGCCAGTATCGCTTACAAAAAACTCGATGGTGGCATTGTTTGGAATACGGTAGCCCATGGTAACGCTACCCTGCGAGGTAAACTTTATGGCATTGCTAAGCAGGTTCAGCAGAACCTGCTTAAGGCGCTCGCCATCGGCAAGTATGTGTGTTATTCCACTGTTGTTACCCATATCGCGCGCTATTAGGATATTCTGCTTTTGCCGTTTTTTCTCGTTAATGGCAAATTGATGCAGCTCATTGAACAGGCTATCAAGTTCCAGGGGCTGTCTTCGAATAGTGTATATTCCTGCTTCAATCTTTGAGAGCTCAATAATATCATCAATGAGGGTTAGGAGTAACCGTCCATTACTGGTAATGTAATCGGCGTAAACCTTTTTTTTCTCAGGGCTTATGGTTTCGCGGGTAATTAGTTCCGAGAAACCGAGTATGGCATTCATGGGGGTGCGTATTTCATGGCTCATATTGGCCAGAAAGGCCGATTTTAGCTTGTCGGCTTCTTCGGATTTACTCTTGGCTACCTTCAACTCGTTCTCCCGTTCTTTCTGGATAATCATGTAGGTTAGTTGAGCCGAAACGAACTCAAGAACCTTCAGGTCGTTATGGTCGTAAGCATTTGGTTTTTGGTAGTTTTGAACAGCAAGAACACCAACAATATCGTTTTGGGTTTTTAGGGGAACAGCCATCCAGCATAATGCCGGTGGCCCATAAAAGGCGAGGTTGTATTTACTCTTAAGCTTGTTCATTTGCTGTTGGTCCAGTATAACGCCTTGCCCGCGGTGAGCCACCCAAAGCGCAAAGGTGTTCCCGCTTGGATAATCGGCGTTAATGGTATGGGTGCCGCTAACATACGCTAAACTTAATCTTTGACGACTTTTGTCGAACAGGACAAGATAGATATTTTGCGCATCGAAAAGGGTTTTTAGTTCTTCCTGCATCAACCTGTAAAAATCCTCAGGCAATGTGCTTTCCAGTCCTATTGCAGAAAGTTTTACAAGTATTCGGTTAATCCGTTCAACTTTGCTGCTTAGGGTGATATTTTCAATCCAGACCAAAAAATTGTCCCGTTCTACAGGTTTAACATTTGCTCTGTAGGTGTACTGTTTGCCATGTGTGCTGTGTTCAAATGTGTACATGCGCTCCTTTTTCGATGTCTTAAAGGGGAGATTGGGGAATAGGCTATCAATTTTACATCCTTCCGGAATAGGTTTTTCGGTAAGCAAAAGTACCGACGGGCTATGGCTTATTACTATCCCATCCCTTTTTACTAGTAGAATGCCTATGGGCAGATCATTTATATCAATGTGGTTTTTCTTTTTAGTCATTTTTTAAAGGTTTCCCGAACGCAGGCTTTATATTTAGCTTTTCTAATTTAAGTAATTTCCTTTAATCCTCAACAAAGTGTTAAATGTGTTTAGGGTTTGATGTGGCTCAAGGGTTTAAAATGTTGTATCCAATTAGGTTTACCTGTTGCAATTTATGGGTAAATGGTATATTTGCATTAAACTTTGTATTATATGCATAAGCTATTCTATGTTCTGTTATTAGCAATTATTCCCATTTCATGTAGCAAAACCGACAAGCCGAGCGGCAAATCAAGTCAAAATAATGGCTATGCAAGACATGCAAAAGGGTTTGATATTGATTTAACCGATTCGTTGACTAAAATCTGGGTCAATAACCCTTTTGAACCCACCGCTAAAGGCTTGGTTTACACTTTGTACCCCGATTCAATACGAAGCATTGACCCGAATAGCATTCAGATTCCTGTAAAAAGGGTTGTTTGCATGTCGTCCACTCATGTAGGTTTTATAGGCGCTTTAGGTGCCGATTCTGCTATTGTTGGAATTTCCGGAATTAACTATGTAAACAATCCTAGGCTATGGGAGCGAGTGGTTAATGGGCAAATTGCCGAAGTAGGCTATGATCAATCCTTAAACTACGAGTTAATAACCAGCCTGAAACCCGATGTTGTTTTTGTGTATGGGGTTAGTGCCGAATCGCTATTGTTTATCGATAAACTAAAAGAATTGGGTTTGAAGGTTGTAATGGTATCCGATTACATGGAAACATCACCACTTGGTAGGACTGAGTGGATTAAGTTTTTTGGAGCTTTTCTAGGAAAAAATGAGCTGGCCGATTCGATTTTTAGCACGGTTGAGGCAAACTATACCAAACTTACCCAGTCAGTAGAACAGGTTGATGGTAAGCCAAAAGTTTTTCTTAATTTGCCATTCAGGGATATATGGTACTTCCCAGGTGTTGATAATTACCTTGTAAAACTGATTAGCGATGCCGGCGGGAGCTATGTTTTTCCTGAACTAGCAGGCTCTCGGAGCCATCCGGTGAGCACCGAGGTTGCCTATAAGGCTGGTTTAAGTTGTGATGTTTGGTTAAACCCCGGAACCGTCAACACCCTTAGCGATATTGCCAATTCCGATAATCGATTTTCCAAGTTTAAAGCATTTAAAAACGCTAGGGTTTACAACAACAATAAAAGAATGGGACAAGGAGGTGGCAACGATTTCTGGGAATCGGGGGTGGTGCATCCCGATTTTATTCTGCGTGATTTAATAAAAATTTTCCATCCTACATTGCTGCCAAACGATTCCCTTTACTTTTATAAGCTCTTAGAGTAATTTTATTACTGTAATCCAAAAAACATGCGTCATGAAATTTGGAGTTATAATTGAAACTAAGGAACCCGAAAAGGCATGGAATGCCTTTAGGTTTGCTGTTGCATCGCTTGGAAAAGGGCATGAGGTTAAGGTGTTTTTAATGTGGGGAGGCCGTTGAATGCCAGGGATTAACTCACATAGGTTTGATGTAGATGCTCAAATGCGCAAATTTGCTGCTGAGGGAAGAATAATTCTGGCTTGCAGAACTTGTCTTGAGTCGCGCCCGATTGATGGAACCGAACTATGCCCAATATCTACCATGGCCGATTGCGTTCAGATGGTTGAGTGGGCCGATAGGGTGATCACATTTTAGTCAATTCATATCAAACTATGCAGGGTAGAACCCGGAATACAGTCCTCTTTGTCTCGCTGATAGTAGTTTTATTGCTATTAGCCCTACTAAGCTTGCTTTTGGGTTCGGTGGCAATACCCTTGGCCGATATAAATGCCTATTTACTGGGTGGTAGTTTTACCGATGAGGTGAATTTAGCCATACTGCAAAATTTCCGAATTCCTAAGGTGGTGTCGGCATTGCTTGCCGGGTCCGCTTTGGCGGTAAGTGGTTTGCAAATGCAAACCGTTTTCCGGAATCCGCTGGCAGGTCCATACGTTTTGGGTATCAGTTCCGGTGCTAGTTTAGGCGTTGCGCTTGTACTAATGGGGTTTTCGGCTTTTGGGCTTTCGTTTTGGGGTAGTCAGGTAGGAACGGTTGTGGCTGCACTCGTTGGTTCGCTTTTGGTTTTAATGCTTATACTGGCGGTGTCGGTTCGGGTCAGGGATATTATGACATTGTTGATTTTAGGGATGATGTTTGGCACGGCAGTTTCAGCAGTAACAAGTCTTTTGCAGTACTTTGGTAGCGAAACCTCCTTAAAAAACTTTGTGATATGGACTATGGGGAGTCTAGGAGGTGTTGGCCGTCAGCAACTTTGGCTTTATGCTTTGCTGGTAATGTTAGGACTTGTACTTGCCTGGACGTATGTTCGTCCGTTAAATGTTCTTGGGATAGGCGATACTTATGCGCGTAGCCTTGGTTTCAATGTAAAGAAAACCCGTTTTCTGATATTCCTTTCAACAAGTTTGTTGGCCGGAACGGCTACAGCTTTCAATGGACCTATAGCTTTTGTGGGTATTGCCGTGCCTCACCTGGTGCGTATGGTTTTTCGAACATCAAACCATGCTATTTTGGTTCCCGCGTCAGCATTGGCTGGTGCTGCGACTCTTTTGCTTTGCGATATTTTTGCGCAACTGCCAGGGTCGGCAACTGTGCTCCCCTTAAACTCAGTGGCCTCGTTAATGGGTATCCCTGTTGTTATTTATATCGTTCTTAAAAACAAACGTGTAGTTAGCTGATGAACGGTATAGTGATTGACATAAAAGGATTAGTATCCGGTTACCGAAATGGAAGTGCATCTGCATATAGTTATCCGGCGTTTAACGCCGTGGCTTTGCATGGAGAACTTATTGCGCTAATCGGACGGAATGGGGTGGGGAAGAGTACACTCCTAAGAACCCTGGCTCAGTTACAGCCATCGCTCGATGGAAATGTTCTTATTAAAGGGGTGAACCTTCGGCAGATAGCCGGTTCAGAGTTTGCACAGCTGGTGAGTTTTATCCCCTCAGAGCCAGCACATGCTTCTCACACAACGGTTTACGAGTTTGTTAGCATGGCGCGTTATCCCTATCATGGTTGGTTCGAGGCTTTAAATGGTGATGACCGCAAATTGGTTGACGTTGCAATATCGGCTGTCGGTATGCTTAATTTTCGGCATCGGTTTATCGATAACCTAAGCGATGGTGAGCGCCAGCGCGTTATGATTGCTTTTGCCATTGCACAGGATACCCCAATTATCATGATGGATGAGCCTACTGCTTTTTTGGATTTGCCCAATAAGTTTGAGGTTATGCGTTTGCTAAGGGAACAAGCGCTAAAGGGTAAAACTATTATCATTTCCACTCACGACCTCCAAACCGCTTTCGGTTTAGTTGATACTATTTGGCTTATGTTGCCCGATGGCATTAGGGTTGGCGCTCCTGAGGACATTGTGCTCTCGGGAAATCTTAACCGCCTGATGGACAATACTCCGGTTTTTTTCGATTTAAAATCGGGACAATTTATTTATAAGCAACAATCCAACCAAATTGCTTGTGTTTTGGGCGGTTCATCCAATATCAAAAAGTGGACCTCGCATGCATTAAGGCGTATGGGTTACGAGGTTGAATTATCCCCCATTGCCGATGCTAGCATCTATGTTCAAATTCAGGAACATGAGGGTAAGGTGCAATGGATACTTGGCCGCAATGACCGAAATCCTACTTTTGATTCCATCAGGAATATATGTATCTACCTTAAAGGGAAATTGTTGCAATAGCTTTATCCCAACTGCAATGAACTAACAAATTCAACCGGGATAATAAAAATGGGGGGCGGATACATTTTTAGAGGAATTAGTCGGAATGAATCGGAAGGAGTCGGAAGGATTCGGAAGGAGTGGGATTATGACGGAGTTAGAGTAAGTTATATGAAGTTAGAGGTATTTAAAGCGTTAATCGTGAACCGTGAACCGTTAAACGAAATCGAACAATCATAAAACAACCTGCCCCCTCTAAATCTCCCCGGAAAGGGGAGACTTTGGTTCCGTAATAAAACTAACCAACGGTAAACCCCTCTCCTTTCAGGAGAGGGGCTGGGGTGAGTTAGTTTTCCACGACCCACGCCCCACGCCCCGTAGGGGCTTAACATTTGTAATCCCATGGCTACTCCCACATGTATAGCGATGCACGCCATGCGCAGGCAAAGAGCAAGGGGAAATCGTTGTATCGCAACGGAAAAGTTTTGCAAGGAGTAACAATTATCCCGCTAAGCGGAATTCCGGATTCATTGATTTAAGGAACAGTCAGTTTCTTTTAACTAATCTCGGATTATTTCAAAGTTGTCGGCGTCAAGGTGAACGGGAAACGATTCTCTTACGCTGTTTAGGTAATTCAGGTCGAGTGTGGAATAAATTATTTCTTCCGCATTGGGGTTAGCCTTAGCCATGATTTGACCCATGGGGTCAATGATTTGCGAGTCGCCCGTGTGGTTTATTTGGTTGCCATCGGCTCCCACACGGTTGCAGGCTGCCACGTAAGCCTGATTTTCGATGGCTCGTGCCACCAGTAGCGAGTTCCAGGCATGCCTGCGACGCTCCGGGAAATTTGCAACAAGTATCATCAAGTCGTAATCGTTAAGATTACGGAGCCATACCGGGAAACGCAGGTCGTAGCATACTGCCAGCATGATTTGCCAGCCCTCATAGTTTACTATCACGCGTTGCATGCCAGCCGTGTAGTGCTGGTCTTCCTTTGCCATACGGAACAGATGACGCTTATCGTATGTTGCAACTTCACCATTGGGGTAGGCTAAAACCATGCGATTGAAGTATTTACCATTGGTTTCGGCTATGTGGCTGCCTGCTATGGCAAAGCCATGCTTTTTTGCCATGTATTTAATCCACTCAACGGTTCGTCCCGGATACCTCTCAGCAAGGGCGGCTGGGCGCATGCTAAATCCGGTAGTAAACATCTCGGGGAGTAAAACCAGACGGGTATCGGGTTCCACTGCCGAAAGCTTTTGCTCAAATTGCTCCAAATTCTTTTCGGGCAGCTCCCAGTATAGCCTACTTTGAATTACTGCTACTTTCATTTTTGTTTTTCCAGTTATGAATGCACTGTTCAACAAGGCCTTCGTATTGTGCCGATAATTCCCTGACTATGTCAGGGATTGAACTAAAATAACGATTATCAATCCGTTTAACCGGTAAAACACCCGGCGATGTACCTGTAATAAAGCAACCTGTGGCGTTTACCAGCTCATCGATATGCAAACATCTAAAATCGATATTGATATTCAATTTACTGCAAATCTCAATAACTTTTTGTCGTGTGATTCCACCAAGCACCTTGCTGTCGGGGGCAGTAACTAGAGCATTGTTCTTAATAAAGAAGACGTTCGATCGGCTACCCTCGGTGATAAAGCCATCGTGGTCAACCAGAAGTACCTCGTAGCATTGGTGTTTTGCTAGGATTTCGTTGGCAATGGCTCTAATTTTCTTGTTCTCGAACTTTACAGTAGGGTTATGCCTTTCGGCATGTAGTGTCTCAAGGTAAACGCCATTATTCGCCTCATCTGCCGTTGGGTAACGCGAGGGTATAAAGTAAATCAAAAGCGTATAGCCATTATTCTCGGTGCTGGAGTAATACATCAACCTGAAGTTTTTTTGGTCAACGGGGTTTGCCTTTAGTAGTTCGTAAATTCCGAACTTAATTTCATTGAGGTTGACGTTGTAGTTCATCATCTTAGCCGAATGGCTAAATCGATTTAGGTGGTCGTCCAGAAATATTGGAGCGGAGTTTTTTACTCGGATAACCTCGTAAATAATATTCTCGCCTTCGGTTAGTTTAGCCGAAAAATTCTCGATGGGTAAAATTTTACCGTTGTAAAAGAAATAGTTCTGTTCAGTATCGGGTGGGAAATTCATGCCATAAATGTTTCCAGCAAAAATAGCACATGCTATTTTTGTTTTTGGCATTTTCTGAAATAAATACGACTAAGAAAAAAAAAATTACATCTGATTTTCGGTGTAATGGCTTATGATATTTTTGAGTAATGGGAGATAGAAATCGTTAAAGAACTTGATTTTATGGGAGTTAAGGTGTAGCAACTTATTGAAGGTTTTTCCGCCTTTCAACTTTGATGTAGCCATGCTAACATTGTTCTCGGCAAAATCGCCTGCAAAGTAGTAGCAGAACTTATCGGAATGCCCTTTCACCACGGCGGGGAACTGGTTTTTAAGACCGTACGATTTTAATTTTTCTTCGCCTTCAGGGGTGGTTTCCAACTTAAAGCTGGCATATACCTCCGAGCCATTACCTTCGATAATAATATCGAACCACCCGTAAAATTCGGTGTCTTTTGGATTGTTTGACCATTGCAGTATTGCAGTTTCGGGAACAATTTTAACCTTAGGGTCTTGCAGATGAGTTTCTTCTTCAAGCACATCTATCAACCCGTCGTTACTAATAAGGATTATGCCTGATCCTTTACTAGGCCATGGTCTATGGTGTTGTTTCTCATAAAGTTTAATCATCCATTCGGCAGGCCCCTTGCCGTAATTAATTACGCCAAGATTTGAGCAATATTTACCTGCCCAACCAGTCCAGGTTACATTGAAAAGTTCTTCGGTTTTGGTTCGGATAAGTGCATTGGTGGGGGAACTAAACATGTTGTACTCCCCGATAATAAGTTTATCGAGTTCCTTCATCCGCTTTAGGAGCAAGTAGTCGTTCTGGTTGAGACCTCCGTAAACCTTTGATGAGTTAGGGGTTTTAGTTTTGGTTTTATACCACTCGTAGGAGTACACCCCGTAGCAATCGGCATAGTAGGCGGCATCGTAAACGGCCGCGTAAGCATCTACCTCGTTCAGTCGAATCGACTTTATGTCGAATAACTGTTGATTTAAATCGATGGGGAAAAAGCCCCAGTAGTCTGTCTTATGGTTGTACGATTTGCCATCGGGCCCAACAATCCGGAAGTGGTTGAGCAGCCAAACCAGCGATTTGTGCTCAATCCTATCGGCTTGGGTTACTGTTTTGTCGAGTATGTATAAGTTGAGAGTTTTTGGCTTTTGGAAATACCATGCCAAATGAAGTCCAATAATGATAAGCAGAATAAATGCGATTACCGATAACAGGTAAAAGGCAATCTTTTTCATTTTCCTTTGGTTTCTGATACTTTATTTACACGGGCAAATTACAAAAATTTGAATAAGATTACAAGTGAAGGGGAAAAATTTGTGAACCGTGAGCCGTTAAACGTTAAACGAAGTCGAACATCTATCTCCGCCTCCTGTCATCCTGAGCGCAGCGAAGGATCTCATGAATGGTGTGCAGTGTTCAGTTTGCAGAGGCTTTTGTTTTTTGATATAATCCAAATGTTGGCGCGCGTCTTCAGACGCGTGCGTTAATCGCCCTGTAAGGGCAAATCGGATTAGCCCAGGGTTTTAACCCTGGGTGTTGAGGTATTCAAACATTATGCGTTGCACGCTATAGCATTCCAAAGAGCAATGCCGAACCGTTGCATCGCAAAAGGGAAGCATTCCAAAGAACTATTTCGGGAAACCCAATCAAAAGAGATTGAAGGGTAGAAGGTACGAAGCAATGCTTCGACGGTGCTCAGCATGCCATGAAGGCCGAATTCTGTTTTACCAACAACCCTTCGTTGGTTCGCGTCTCCTGACGCATGTGTTCTTCAAATCTCCCCTTTTGGTAAATGAGATGTTTCACTAACGCTCAACATGACAATATTCTATCGAACAATATCAACTGTCAATTGATAATTATCAATATATTGATTATCAGGGTTTTATGCAATACGGGGCTAGCAAATCTAAGTGCCCTGAATTAGCAAATTCATCGAGGCTAATAAAAAATGGTGATCTGGAAACATTTTTTGAGGCAATCCATCAATTGATTATTTTATTTGAAGGATTTGAACTAAAATATTTTTACTACAAGCACCTTGGCTATGTTTCCCGATCTATTAATTAATGCCCTATTTTTCTCATAATCGACATGAACTGTACTGTTTGGTGTGAGCAATACCGACTCCTGCTCAACATTCAGTTCAAGTTCACCCTCAAGTTGATAGAACACAACGTCGAAGGGGTTTGAATGTGAGGGAATCATCTGGCCAGGTGTTAGCGTTAGATGAACCATTTCCACTTTCGAACTTGTAAACATAATACGACCATCAAGGTCGAACGGCACGCGGGGTGCGTTGGCAAAACTTGTCAGGTTTATCATAAGTCAATATTTTAATAACCATAAACGTGAATGCTTTGATTTGCAGACGGTAGGTAGTTTATCCCTAACCAGGTAATAAAAAGGACAATTAGGGAAAGAATCATCAACCTGGCTAAAAGTTTCTTTCGGGATGGGAAATATAAATGAACATGTATTACCAATAGGTAGAAAAACCAAGTTATTAATGCCCATATCTCTTTGGGATCCCAAGCCCAGTAATTTCCCCATGCAATTTTAGCCCAGAAGGCTCCTAAAAGCATCCCAAAAGTTAAGAGTACAAAGCCTAAGTAGGTTAAGTTCATGGATTGTTTAAATTCAGTGTCAATAGAACCTTTAGTGTAAACACTCCACGCCACAGCGAGGCTGGCAGAAGCCAGCAATGCATAAGCAAGCATGTAGGATACAACATGGGGAATAAACCAAGGACTCTGCAAAGCAGGCATTAAAAATTTTCCATGATATTCAGGGTGAACTATATCAACAATTAAAAAAACGGATGCCATTAGCAGCCCGATTATAAGCATATTCTTGCTACGATATAATTTAAAAACGCAGAGACTTACTACTGCTAAAAGAAATGAATACCAAATTCGGGTCTCAGCCATGGTACGCATGGGAGGTCGTTTAATATCAAGCCAGTAAAAAACAATGAATAAGCCCAAAATGGTTGTTGATAATAGTGCTGAATACCAACTAAAGGTGTAACTTTTACCTGAATCTTTAAAACCGAAGAACAAAGAAAGCGCCTAAAGGGCTATCACTGCAAGGGCAGTAGGGACAAAAAAACTCCAAGCCATTTTTTATATTTTTACTGAATAAATGATAGCCATACCAATTCCACCCATAAGAATCATAGCAAACCCTATATAAACCAAAGTCATCCATGGGTCATAAACAACTTTAAATGAGCTGTATGTGGAGTCAGTACCGGCTATGTTGTCGTATGAATACTGGTAAACCCACCAACCGTCAATACGAATGGGCTTATTTACTTCTACAGTTCCCTGTATTACGGAACTTGATGCTTTAGAGTAAATCTTAACATTCGATCCAAAATATTTAGGTTCGGCAGGAAGCAATCTAAGCAATCTTCCATCGGGTAGATAAATCGATTTTTCAGGGGTGATTCTTGTTTGGTTTGAAATCCAACCCTGGGCTATACTATTCCCGCTCAAATCTAAAACATCAACCTTAGCTGCCGGGCCAGCATATGGAACTCCACGAGCATCAATATACGATGAGTCCATTGGGTATGCTTTGGGCAGGTATGAAATAATACGGACTAAAAGATTATCAATTTTTATTTCTGGGCTCCTGGTCAAGTCGTAGTCGTGATTTGCTGAAAAAGATTTTTCACCAAATAATGCCAAGCGAGGTTGGTAAAATTCTGCCACGAATTTTTGTAACTCAATAGCTATGGGTAATTCAATATGGTTGCCTGATGAAGAAGTTCCATACCAAACCACCTCGTTGGGGTTAACCTGGACTGTTGCCTCTATTTTATCTGAATGTCCAAATAACCCGGCCGAAAAGCACAGCCAAAGTCCAAGATGATTTAGCGAAAAAACAATGTTTTTTATGGTAAAAGGGAAAATACGATTTAGTGTGGCTACACCCAGTGTGAAAAGTAAGAAGAATGACGGAATGAGAAAAATCCATGAGCTCAATAAATTAAAAAAAGCACCTGGTACTCCTGAACCTTGTGGGAATTGAGGAATTACCCCCATAGGAATTAAAACAAGAAGGAACAACACAATGGAAGGTATTGCCGCATAAACCGAAGCGAACCAACGGTAAATCTTCGATTTTCGAAAAACGTATTTGATTATAAAAAGAAAAACGGCAAAACTTATCAGTAATATAGCATTTTTAGGGAAGGTTGGTTTGGGGATTTGGGCTATTGGCATAAAGAACTCAAGCAATATTGCCAAAAGAAGCAAGCCCAAAGCGATGGCAAAACCTTCTAAAACACCCCATGGTTGAACCCACAGGGGTTTATTAATTGTTGATTTAGTCATCACAAAAATTTACATAATACGTTCAGGCATGGGCATTTTTTGTTCACGTTCTTTTGCTTCTTTAAGCCACTGGGGTAAACGTTCTTTTTTCCACGCCTCTTTTTCTTGTTTCAGTTTTTTAAAATCGATACCCACATAGGCTTGAGCTTTTTCTTTTGATGAAATATCGGGCATGGGAACGGGCTCGTTGTATCCTAACGATGCTAAAACTCTGGAGAGTAGCAGGCGTGCTTCAGAGGCTTTCTCTATTCCATCGGCAATTATTCGCATGCTCTCAAGGGGTGCATGAAACGATGCTCCATGGCTTGCAGCCACGAAATCCCAGCGCCATTGAGCTTGCCTGATTAATTTAAGTATGGGCTCCATCATTTTCTCATTGGCACCTTTGTCCCAGGCGTATTTTGCCTCTATATGAGCTTTTACAAGGAGATCCTCTAAAGCAATTTTCTGGTGATGTACCTTATCCTGTCTCTCATACACATTTTTGATTAAAGTTTCTTTGCTTTGTTTATGACAAACCATACACGATGCCTCCATGTTGTTTAGGGGGCTTTGAACCTTATGGTCGGTAATTTTTTGGCTACCCTCGGTTACGTATGGCATGTGGCAATCGGCACATGATACTCCCCGCTGGTAGTGAATGGAATGTTGGAAAAGTTCAAAATCGGGGTGCTGAGCCTTTATGATTGGAGTTTTGCTTAAGGGGTGAATCCAGTCAGCAAATGCGTATTCGTCGTAGTACTTCTCAATGTCTTCAACGTTAAGTCCTTTATCCCAAGGGAAAGTTAAATATTTACCATCGCCTTTAAAGTAGTACTCCGAATGGCACTGGGCGCACACCATAGTGCGCATTTTATTTAACGGCAACGACTCAACATTCTTACCCATGCGCTCATAAGCCTCTTTTAATGGAATTTGGAACAGGCGTAGAGTCATATCGCTAGGATTGTGGCAATTTGCACAACCAATAGGATTTACTATTTCCGAGAGCATGGCCGACCACTTTGTTTTATAGAAATCGGCTGGCGACATTTGAGTTATGACCCTTGCAACATCGGGGCCCTTGCAGGCCCAGCAAGTTGAATTTTGAGGGCCTTCATTTTCGTTGGCTGGGGTACCAGTACGCAACGTATTGTGAACATCAACTATAGAGTATACATGACCTCTTGCCTGATTATAATCTTTTGAAAAGGAATAGCCGGCAAAGAGGATAACAAGTCTTGGGTCTTCGTTAAGTAAATCGCGAAAAGCGCTTCCGCCATACTTTGAGCGAAAAAGGGTATCGGACATCTGGGAGTAGGTTTGGTATTCGCGTGGGAATGCTAACCCCCAGGCTTCATTGCGGGGCTCAAATTCATCAATCTTATACCTTGGAATATTCATTAGGTTTGCTTCGGTTCGCCGCTGAACAATGCTGGCAGCCAGTAAGCCAAGAACAAAAACAATAATCGTTGTTCCCAGAAATAGTGCCCATCCAATCCATGGATTTTTGGCAATTTTTTCACTTAACGGAGTTTTCATGTTGGTATAGGTTTAATATCTATTTAATCAGTTTCTTTAACCAGTTAGGGGTGTCAGTTTTAGGCACTGGGGCAGTACCAAATGGTGTTGCGGAAAGACTTTTTACAGTGCCATGGGGTACCTCGCGGTGACAATCCCAGCAACGTTTCCCATTACCGGCAAGTATTGCATCTAAATCGACATTGGCTTTAACCATGGCAGTAAGATCCCCATGGCAGCGTATGCAGTTTTCCTGAACCACTTTTTGCCCAGGTTTATGCATGTAAATGGTTTGGGGGTAAGTGTTAAGAGTAAAGATGGTGGCATGCCGTAATCCATCATTTGCCTTAAAGTAGTACTTTCGGAAAATATTGTCGTGTGGTACATGACAATCGTTGCAGGTGGCATGTTCCCTATGCGAGGAGTGATGCCAGGTTACATATTGAGGTCGCATAATATGACAATTCACACAGGTTGCAGGCTCGTCGGACAAATACGACCATGCCCTGGATGTGTAAAAAACAAACAATCCTGTACCAGTAAAAATACCCGCCAATACAATAACTGGCACTCGCCAGTTTGGCGGGGGTTGAAAAAGTTTTAGTGTCTGCTTAACCCATTTGAACATATCGATGTTTTTTTCAAATTTAGGTAATATGAAGCTTAGAATCAATTCAAATATTTACGTTTATACCACATCATAAAGCCCGATAATACTACTACCACAAGGGAAATGCCTGCTAATGGAACCACCAAGGTGTAAATGTCGCCAAGCATAAAGCTGAAAATTCGACCGGTGTGGATTTCTTGAGCCAGATTCCACAGCGGAAATTTGAAAGCATTTGCAACGGTTGATGGCATTGGAATAGCCGGTTCTGAATGATGCAAAGCAACCATCCCTTTATCGTAATCGAACATGTATTCTAACCCTGTAATTTGAGCGTACCCCGATACCAAATTTTTGCCTAATGGTTTTCGAAGGCCGTTTTCTTTTCTATGCAGGTTGCCAGTTATGTAGTTGAACGTTTCACCAGTGTCGGGGTTCCAACGAAATAAACCGCTAAAACTACCAACCAAAAAATATCCATCACTCAGGGGCTTAAGTACATTTACACCCATTACGCTAACAGGGGGCTGTGTGGAAAACTTTACCATAGGTTTTGAAAAATCGTTGCAATGGTAAAAGCCATCGGATGTTGCCAGGATAAACCTGTTTCGGTATTTGTCAAACACCAAATCTCTTAACTTATCGTGCCAGTAGTAACTATTTAAGACCGATTTATTGTTTAAAGTGATATTGCCATTGGCAATTAAAAGCAAAAAAGGTGGTCGCAAAAATGCACCTGTTAATCCCGATACTATTAGCAGTAAACTTGCTATGGATCCAATTTTTAGATGCCATTGATACGAGAACCGGGTGGTGCGTTTTAGTTTATGGAACCTGAATCGCTCATGGTACCTTTTGATAATTTTTGGGGATAAAAAGTAGATAATACCTGTAATGCTTAAGAATATTATGACCAAAGCAACCAAATCGGCTAATAATCGTCCGGGAATTCCAAAAATCTCGCCGCTATGAATATTCCAGAAAAGCCGGAAGGTTGAAATTTCTTTTTTGGCACCTAGAGGGGCTTTCAAATCGATTGGCGTAAACTGCAGGGTTTGTGCCGATGTGTAATATATTGTATTACGTGTTGTAATGTATATAATTGATTCGACTACCTCAATTGAGGTGCAGAATTCATCGCCTTGGGGTAGGTGTAACTTTACCCAACGATTCGCCCCTTTGCCAAGCCAGTACAAACCGAAACGGGTTGCAGCAAGTATCCCGTTTGGGGTTACCTCTAGGTCAAAAATCTTTCTGTAATCGCTCCCTTCTGGGATACCATCCATCAAGGGTTGCCAGTTCTCAAGACTGCTGTTGGTAAGCCAAATTCCACCTCCCCCATAAAGGATGATAGAATCAGAGTTAATGGTTCTTGCTCCTTTTACCGGTCCCAGGTTCCAGTTTTTTAACTGGTAGCTCTTAGGTAAATACT
The DNA here is from genome assembly GCA_011045955.1 of Bacteroidales bacterium. Lineage (GTDB taxonomy): Bacteria > Bacteroidota > Bacteroidia > Bacteroidales > Tenuifilaceae > Tenuifilum. Next base: position 49,384 of record DSBV01000053.1, read on the forward strand.
TGCGATTGATATCAATATGGGCAATGGTTTTCCGGTGATTCATCAAAACTCCCGAAATGGCAAAAAGCAAAAAGAACAATGTAAAAACTAAAGCGGGCCATTTGTGGTACTTCCGCAGAGTACTATAAAAACTCATTAAAGCAAAAGGCTTTTTCTTTCAGAAAACTGTTTACGGTTTGTAGAAGTAGATGTTAAAGTGTTCATCGTCAATCTTTTCTACCCAATGTTTTATTCCCAAACTCGAAGCCTTATCAATTAGAGGTGCAGTAATAAATGGGGCAACTACTTTGTAGATTTTATCGGAACTCAGGTCGTTTAAATCGGCCATAACTTGGTTAACTGGTTGTTCGCCAGCCTGTAACATCACCCTTACATCAATTTCTGAGGCTACTTTGTTTGAATCGAACCATTGGGGTTTTTGAGTGGTGAACTCCATTTCATCGGCACCCTCCAGCAAATCTTGGCCAACGGTTTTCCTTAGGACATTAATAAGTTCCTCAACCTTAACATTTCCTATTGCTGCAACTTGCTGGAGTGTTGCAACACGTGCAACCGTTTTCCTCAGAACTGGGTTTTTTAGCTTTTCAAAAGCTGGCACATACCCAATAAGCACCTCCTCGAGTTGCGGGTATGCTTCAATTAGTTGCAAAACCTTGGTTTTAGGCGTTATGATGAGTTTGCTTTTGTCCATGGCTATTTGGAATATGATAAAATACGTTGTTCACCTTCAAGCTTGCGATACACGGAAACATTGTGCGAAACCTCCAAAACGCCAAGGTATTCGCCTTTCTCGTTTCGTAATGCAAAGTACTCGATATGTATTAGGTTGCCACCAATATTAATCCAGAAGGGGGCTCTTGAAGCCTTGCCGCTTTTAAAGTCCTCAACAATTTTATCAACAATGTGTGCGCTGGCAGGGGGATGGCAAAGCCTTACATCGCGGTTAAGGATGGCCCTGTTACGCTGGAATATTCTTTCGGGGCTTTGTGAGAAATACTTAACTTTATCGTTTTTGTCAACAAATGTAATATCAACTGGCAATGTGTTAAGGATTGCCATGAGTTCTTCCACTGAGAAACTACCCGTTGGGAGTTGAATGTTTTCGCCCATTTTGTTTAACTCCTGAAGCTCACTGCTTTCAACCCACGATGGTTTCCATTTTGTAGGAGGGTCGTATAGGCAAAAGCCTATTTCAAGCTGTTGCTTATGAATCTCGTACCAGTCAACTTCAGTAAGTTTATCCAAGGCCATGGGGAAAAGGATTTCTTCCTCCTTGGTAGTCATTTCCATAACACCTTTAATGGCAGGGCGAAGAACAATTTCGCTTGAGGCAATTAGTTCGTCGCGTGATATCCCTTCGGTTTGCAGGAGTTCAATTGAACCTTTAATAAGTTCTCGTATTTCATCATGTTTCCCCCACATAACTTTTGGAGGCCCGGTAATGCCCTGCTTTTCAAGAAATGGGAAAAGTAGGTATTCCTTTCGCTGATAGTGCTTATCTACATCAAATAGAGCGTTAAACTGTCCCCTAAGTTTGAGCACCAATTTTGGTATATCACCTGCCTCGTTTGACTCAAGTTCCCTAAGCGATTGGTTAATGGATTGGCAAAGCTGGTTGAGTTCTTTATTTTCCTTAATGAACACATCAACAGGGTGACCATCAGGTATTTTCTTAACCGTTGTAAGATCGATATTCCCCTTCAGTACTGCTGAGTGTACATCGCAAAGTTTCAGGACTTCCTGTTCTGGTAACCCTTCGCTAATCAATTCCTGCTCAACCTCTACTACCTCGCCATAGGGGATATTAGTAAGGCTTTGTATCAATTCCTGACGCACTTCCTGTTCTGAGTCGCCTTTATGTAACCGGAGAATGAGTTCTTTGAGTTTTTTCTTCCTGTTTTCGGAGTTATTAATTAGTTCGCTCATGTTTTTTTTTCAAAGTTAGAAATAGAATAAGCGCAAAACAAGAGAATTGATAAATATCAACTATTCCTTAATCATGGTTAAAACCATTTTAAACTTTTCCTCAGCCTGAAGCGCATGAGGTATGTTTGCAGGCATAATTATTGTTTCGCCTGCAACTAGTTGGTGTGGTGTTCCACCAATTATTATTGTGGCTTTTCCTTCAATAACTTGAACAACGGCATCGAAAGGTGCTGTGTGCTCGCTTAGACCCTCACCTTTATAGAATGCAAATAGCGAGATGTTTCCCGTTGGCCGCTTTAGCACGTTTTTGCTTACTATACCACCATTGCTGTATTCAACCTCATTTATAAAGTTGAATTTTTGTCCCTTGGGAAATTCATTCATTAAGTTCATAGCTGTTTGGATTAGAGTTAATTTGTGCATAATTGAAAAATAACCCAGCCGTAATACATACGGCTGGGAAAGAGGGTTAGCCAACCATTAGCTTAATGTCTTCATCTACATTAGTTATTCCACCAATTCCAAAGTTCTCAACCAAAACCTTTGCCACATTGGGTGAGAGGAATGCAGGAAGTGTTGGGCCAATGTGAATGTTCTTTACTCCCAGGTAGAGTAGTGCCAGTAGAACAATCACTGCCTTTTGCTCGTACCAGGCTATGTTGTAGGCAATGGGGAGTTCATTAATATCACTAAGCTGGAATATCTCTTTTAGCTTAAGGGCGATAACTGCCAATGAGTATGAATCGTTGCATTGGCCGGCATCAAGTACTCGTGGAATTCCATCTATATCGCCCAAAGGCAGTTTGTTGTAGCGATATTTTGCGCAACCTGCAGTGAGGATAATAGTATCCTTTGGTAGTTTTTCGGCAAACTCGGTGTAGTAGTTGCGAACCTTCATGCGGCCATCGCATCCGGCCATTACGATAAACTTACGAATAGCTCCCGATTTTACAGCATCAACTACCTTGTCGGCCAGGGCAAACACCTGTTCGTGAGCAAATCCGCCGATAATTTCGCCCTTCTCTATCTCAACAGGAGGTTTGCAACGCTTTGCGTGCTCAATGATTGCGCTGAAATCCTTTGGTTTTCCATTCTCCCTATCGGGGATGTGTTTTGCGCCTTCAAGGCCAGTTGCACCGGTTGTGTAAATCCTATCCTTATAGCTGGCGTTGGCAAGTGGTGGAACAATACAGTTAGTGGTAAACAGGATTGGGCCATTGAACGACTCAAAATCCTCGCGTTGGTGCCACCAGCTGCTTCCGTAGTTTCCCACAAAGTGTTTGTATTTCTTAAAAGCAGGATAGTAGTTGGCGGGTAGCATCTCGCTATGGGTGTAAACATCAACCCCAGTACCCTCGGTTTGGGCTAATAACTCTTCCATGTCCTTTAGGTCGTGACCGCTGATTAGGATTCCCGGATTGTTGCGAACGCCAAGGTTTACCTTGGTGATTTCAGGGTTACCGTAGCTGGTGGTATTGGCCTTATCGAGCAGCGCCATGGTTTGCACACCATACTTTCCGGTTTCAAGGGTGAGCGCAACCAACTCATCGGCATTCAAATTCTTTGTAATATCGGCCATGGCCTTTTGCATGAATGCGTATACAGTGGTGTCCTCAAAGCCAAGGTTGTAGGCATGCTCGGCATAGGCTGCCATCCCTTTAATGCCGTAGGTAATCAGCTCCTTAAGTGAACGGATATCTTCGTTGGCTTCGTTCAGAATACCCACAGTGGCAGCTTTAGCATCAAACTCTTCGGGCTTACCTTCCCAAGTGCATCCCTCAAAGGTGGAGTCAACCTTTACCCCTTTCTTTTGGGCTTCATCGCGCAGCATGTTACGAATCTCTATGGCCTTTTCAACACGCTTTGAAATGGCTGCCTTATCAAAATTGGCATTGGTAATGGTGGAGAATAAGCTATCGAAGACAAACTTGTTAACAATAGGGCTTTCGTATCCCTTTTGCTCGCGGAGCGCTGAACTGTAAACGCAAATCCCCTTGGTTACAAAGAGCAAGAGATCCATCATGTTAGAAAGATCGTCGTTTTTACCGCAAACTCCCTTGATTGTGCAGCCAACCCCTTTGGCTGCTTCCTGGCATTGATAACAAAACATACTCATAGTTTGATTGTTTTTAGTAAATAGTTAAATGTAGCTAGTGAATTATTGTTTTTTGTTGATTATTTGCTGATTAAACCCAATTAGACTCTAATATTTCACCCTGAATTCCAACGGTTATCACCTTAATAGGAACCTTGCGTTTTGCCTGTTCCATGGCCATTTGGGCTAATTGTAAAAGCCCGCCGCAGCAGGGGACCTCCATTTTCATCACAGTGATGGTGTCAACCTGAGCATCGTCAATTAGAGCAGTAATCTTCTCTACATACGATTCCTTGTTTGAGTCGAGCTTAGGGCAGGCAATGGCAAGGGTTTTCCCTTTAAGGTGTTGGCTATGGAAGTTGCCAAGGCTAAACGCCACGCAGTTGGCGGCAAGTAAAAGGTTCGATCCCCTGAAATGTGCTGAGTGTGAATTGATAAGGTGAAGCTGAACCGGCCAATGCGTTAGCTCCGACTTCCCCGAAACCATGCTCTCGGAACTGGCACTAACATTTGCAAAACTTTGGGCTGCAGAACCAGCGCAGCCTCCACCATGATGGTGCATGGGTTGGGGCTTTGTCTTAGGCCCATTGGTACCGCATCCACAGGTATCCTTTGTGTGGTTATGCACAGCCTGCAGCACCTCATCGACACTGAACGAGAGTTTGTCACGATTGGCAAGCAGCCACTCAACGCCTTGGTGTAAATACTCCTTTTCGTTGTAATCTTTGAGGTGTTTTAAGTGAGCAATTACGGTATTTTTACCATTAGCAACCATTTTGCTTATGGTATGCACTTCATCGTAGGGGGCAGCTTCACGATGTTCATTGGTAATCGCACCCTCGGGACATTCGCCTATGCAGGCACCCAATCCATCGCACATCAGCTCGCTGATTAGAACAGCCTTGCCATCGATGAGCTGGAGAGCACCCTCGTGGCAACCGCTGACACATAGTCCGCATCCGTTGCGCTTATCCCTGTCAATTGTAATAATATCACGCTTCGTGTCTATTTGTTTTTAATTGTTATCAAATTGGGTTGATTCGTTTTTCTGTGACAAAAGTAGGCCAACCCCACTCCGCGAATTGTAACATATGTTACACGCGGTGCGGTTTTTTGGAGTTTTGAGGGTTGATATATATCAATACTGATTGTTGTGAAAGGATTTTGGTACTTGCAAATTTGGGTAGTTTCTAGTGTAGAGTCTAGGGGTACTTGAAGTTTAATAGTTGAGGGGGTGAAGGAGGTGCTGGCCATACGTATTCTCAAGTAGTGTGTTGGGTATCTTTGCGCCTCCTGTCGTTCCAAGTCCCGATATATCGGGATAGACTGTGTTGAGGAATCTCATTAAAAACGGATAGAAGGTAAGAAGAGATGCTTCGACGTTGTTCAGCATGACATGAGGGCTAAATACTGTTTTTTTACTATCAACCAACAGCGCCTCCTGTCATTCCGAGCATCTGCAAGGAATCTCAATTGAATAGGATTGAAGGGGAAAAGCGATGCTTCGGCTGAGCCCAGAATGATATGAGATGACGGGGCACAAGCCATCCATCAATCGTCAGCTATCAACTCAATTACCATCACAGAGTTACACAGAGTTTAACACAGAGTTTCACAGTGAAAATCCATTTAATCTGTGTCATCTGTGTTCCATTACCAAGCACCAAACCCTGGTCTACCAATAACCATCAACCAACAACTAGCCTTATCCCCTTATTTCCCCTGCGAGCACTTACCCCTTACTGAGTTGCTATTTCAACTCTTCCTCTAAAATTTTTTCGAGCGTTTCAACACTTATTCGCTTGGCCAGAATCTTTTTGTTCTTGTCCAGAACATAAATTACAGGTGTGGCATAAATATCGTAAAGGTTGCGGAAGTTTGAACTAAACGTGGGATCCCAAACGTTAATCCAGTTCATTTGGTTTTTATTAATATACTCCATCCATTTTGGCTGATCGCCTTGGGTATAAACCGCAAAAACTTCGATTCCGTTACCTTTATACTTTTCGTAAGTTTTTTTGAGTTCAGGTGTTACCTTTTTGCAATGGCTGCAATCCGGATCCCAGAAGTAAACAACTGTAACCCTGGCTTTAATATCACTTAACCGGTAATATTTGCCGTTAGGGTTTGGGAGCCAAAGGTCAGGGGCAACATTGCCAATAATATTGGGTTTAATAGCTTTTACCCGCTCGGCAATTTTGTCGAGTAGTTTTTGATCGGCCCACCAGGCTTGACCGCCCAGGTAGTACTTTTCGGCAACGGCAACAAACACTCCATCCATCCCCATTCGGTCGGAGGTTTGGAACTTGTTGGTGAGGGTCGAAAGCACATACTGGAACATCTCCCTGTTGGCTTTTGCCTTTTCAATAAGATCGATGGCTGCTGGAATAATGCTATCGGGCATGGGCAAAATAACTCTATCGAAGTAAACGTTTATTTTGCTCTCCAGTATAGGTGTTCGCAGTAAGCGGGCATCGGAAAAATCGATATTGTCAAAGTAGTGATAGCGGTTAAAGTTATAGTTGTGAGCCCAAACCAGTGAATCGTATTTTGGAGCATCTTTGGGAAAGTTGCTTTTGGGGATTTCTACATTCCTCATAGCATTAATAACGGCTGCAAGCAGTGTCCCCTTATACTTGGTCTCTACCTCATCCCAGTAGGCCATCACCTTGCTATTTAGATCATTCATTTTTTCACGAATTGCATTGGCCTTGACGGTATCGGATAACGATTCCTTTAACTGTTCTGAAAGTTCCTTGCTTTGTTTCTGCATATCAATCATGAAACGCTGGTACTGAATGAATCCTTCGTTCTCAGGTGAGTTACTAAATTTTAGGTTATCGAGCAGGTTGTCTTTACTGGTGCTAACAGTAAATCTTTGATTCTTGTCAATAAGAACCTCGAAGTAGTTCTTTTCGGGTAGAATTACCAGGTAAATACCACCGGGCAAAAGGGTGTCGCCTTCAAAAACAGCAATTCCTTTGGCGTTAACTGTTGTGGTATCCTTAACATACTTCTTTTCGCCAAAGTGATAGCCCAAAAGTAAATCGCCTTGGGATAATCCATCAATTTTAACCTCAATCCTATAGCCATTCTTCTGTGCAAAAGCATTAGCAAGCATCAAAAAAAACATCGAGATTGCAAGCAGATATATCTTCTTCATAGTCCTTTAAATTTTCATGAAAACAATAAACAAAGTTAGCATTTTTGAATTGAGTCGATATTGACACTACTGAATTTCAACAAAAATAAGCCTTGTTTTGTTAGAGTATCAAATTAGATACCAAATTTGATGGATAATTGGAAAGATACCCGCCCAAACCGATTGGTACGCGAGGTTAGCCCTTACCTTCTGCAACATGCCTACAACTCTGTGGACTGGTTCCCATGGGGCGAGGAGGCTTTTGAAAAAGCAAAAAACGAAAATAAGCTTTTGCTGATAAGCATTGGTTACAGCAGCTGCCACTGGTGCCATGTAATGGAGCACGAATCGTTTTCGGACCTAAAGGTGGCAAAAGTTATGAACGACCGTTATGTTTGTATTAAGGTTGACCGTGAGGAACGCCCCGATGTTGATCAGATTTACATGAATGCTGTGCAAATCATTACCCGCCGAGGCGGATGGCCACTAAATTGCTTTGCCTTACCCGATGGCCGCCCGGTTTACGGTGGCACCTACTTCTCAAAGGAGAATTGGCTTAGCATTCTGGAGAGCCTCGATGAAACATGGAAAAATGAACCTCAGCGCATTTACGAGGTTGCCGATGAGCTGGCCGAGGGGATTGCTAACACTGAGATTATTAGGGTTAAGGCAGATGTCAGTAACGTTAACCTGAATGCCGTTTTAGTAGAAAACCTCAACTCCTGCTTCAACCAACTCGACTTTAAGCTGGGAGGCACCCTGGGTGCACCCAAGTTCCCCATGCCTGGTTTACTGAAATACCTGCTGATAACCGGGCAACACTCCCAGCGAAAGGACTTACTCGCCTTTATCGATACTACCCTTGAGCGAATGGCCAACGGCGGCATATACGACCACGTTGGCGGTGGATTTTTCCGCTACTCGGTCGATGCAAAGTGGTTTGTCCCCCACTTTGAAAAGATGCTCTACGATAATGCCCAGCTAATTGAGGTTTACGCCCTGGCCTATAGGCTCAACCCAAATCCTTTGTATAGGAGAGTGGTTGAGGAGACTATAACCTTTGTTGAGCGTCAACTTCTATCGTCAACTGGTGGTTTTTTCAGCGCACTCGATGCCGATACGGCTGGTCTTGAGGGTGGTTATTACACCTGGGGGAAAAGCGAAGTTGAGCCTATTTTAGGTTACGACTTAGAACTTTTCTGTGTAGCTTACGGTATTACCCCTACTGGCAACTGGGAGAACACCAATATACTATACCGCTCCCTTACCAACACTCAGCTCTCAAGCCTATTTGGCCTGCCAGAAGGCGAGGTTGATTACAGACTCAAAGTTAGCCTATCAAAACTCAAGAACCATAGGGATTTTCGAGTACCTCCCCTTGTTGATGATAAAATTATCACATCGTGGAATGGTTTGATGGTTTCGGCCCTTACCACTGCATTCATAACCTTTGGTAACGATAAATACCTTCAACTTGCCCTTTCAACCGCTAACTATTTGGTAGATAATCACGTTAATGACGACTGGACTCTTAGCCGAATTGCATGTAAAGGGAAGGTTTATGGTATAGCATTGCTCGACGATTACGCTTACACTATCAATGCTTTTCTAAACCTCTTTCAAATCACTAAGAATACACTATGGAAAAATTATTCTTTTGATCTTGCACAGAAATCAAAGGATGTATTCTTCGACATCAACTCTGAAATGTTCTTCTACACTCCGGCCAGCACAGAACTAATTACCCGTAAAATGGAGCTGATGGACGGTGTTATGCCATCGGCTTCGGCTGTAATGGTAAGTAACCTCATTGCACTCGCAGAGCACGATACTAGCAGTGAGTATGGCGCAATTGCCTTGCAGATGATTGCTAACGTGGGTAACCATATCAGGCAGGGTAATGTTTTTGTTCATACTTGGGCATTACAGCTATTGAGGAACATTCTGCCAGTTGCTGAAATTAAGGTAAATGGCGATGATATGAATGCTACCGAGATGTTGATAGTTTCAAAATTGATTTACCCTAAGCTAAAATTCGAGCAGTCAACGGAAATACCAAACAAGTACCTGCTCTGCATAGGAAATACCTGCCAGTCGCCTACCGATAATTTCGAAGATATTGTAAAGTGGACTAACGCTATTAGCTATGAGTACTATGTTTAGTTGGAACGCATAAAGCGCCTTGGTTGCTTTGTTTTAGAATTAAATCTCCTGTATCAATCGTTCTTTTTTAGTTTCAAAGATTTGTCCTAATTTTATTGAAAATTTCATCGAATGGCGTACTCGTTTGATTCCTATAGGGTAGAAATTCTTCAGAGGCCTTTTGTTCGCTCCGACGGTTTTACCTCAAAGCAAAGTGCAAAAATTGAACTGTTCAATAGCAAGGGTGTTCCAATAACAACATTATGTTTGGGAGCCCCCGATATGGCCGAAGTTTACGAGCGTATAGGAAGGATGGAACCCATTAACCTTGATTACTGCTACATTCAGGGGTTCTCTACGCTTGCCTGCAAGCGATACTTGCAAATTGACAAATCGCAACCTTTACCTATTGCTCAGTTTGCAGCCTGCCATAGTTTCTTCGATTCGCCAGTGAGTATCGATTTGTCGTTATCGCATACCGATAATGAATTTGTTATTGATGAATCGTACGTGGTAACCGAACTTTTCGATTTTCACCTGTCGCAGTTTTTTGGTTCGTTCCGTTTAACCAATTGTTTTTTAAAAGCGGCCAAGAGTAATTTTACCCAGGCCCAGTTTAAAGGGGATCAGGTTTCGTTCAAGAACAGTATATTCGATGAAGGGGTTAAGGATTTTCAGGACACCTCATTTGGTGGAGGTGAGGCCATTTTTACTAATGTTGATTTTGGCGATGGCGATGTATCGTTCATTAATGCTAAGTTCAATAACTCCGATGTCGATTTTAGGGTGTGCCGGTTCGGCAAAGGCAAGGTCGATTTTCACTATGCCCGATTTGGCGGGGGTGGGGTATCGTTTGAACGAGTTGACTTTGGCAGCGGACGAGTCGATTTTCGTGCTGCCGAGTTTCATGCTGGCCGAACATCGTTTAACCGTGCCTCATTCCATGAGGGTGAACTGAACTTTGAGGGCGCTGAAACGCCTAATGGGAAGCTTACTTTTAAGCGTACTGCTTTTGGTAATGTTACCCTAATATTTGATTTATACCAGGGGGCAAATTCCGAAATCATTTTTGAGCGTTCTTTATTTAGTCAAAAAATGAGTTTTTTCGAGGCGCAACTTGGTAAGCTAATTTTTTCCGATTGTCAGTTTAATTCTACAGTTAACCTGCATGTAAAGCAGAGCGGCGAAATTAGTGTGGCTGGCTGTACCATTCGCGATATAGTTGAATTTTATACCCATGGCTATCCGCCCAGTATCAGCAGCTTAAACCTTGCAGGTGTTCGATTGCTTGGCCAGATCTATATTGATTGGGATGCCAATGGGGTTCGTAACCTGATTTACTCTCAGGGTTGCTCTACCGTTGACGAGAAGGCTGAACAGTTTCGAATTCTCAAGGAAAACTTTAACGCCTTGGGCAAGTACGACGAGGAAGATGCTGCCTACGTTGAATTTAAACGATGCCATATGAAAGCATTGCTCTTGAACTCAAATAAGCAGGGCAGGATGGGACATATAATCAATAGGGTTATCTATGGGGTAAAGAAACTGCTTTTCGATTATATGGGGCTTTTTGCCACCTCGCCGCAACGCGTAATTCTAAGCATATTGGTGGTTTACGTCGTATACAGCCTTCTCTACATTGCTATAATGGGGTTGGGTTGGGGGCATATTACTGCAACATCGGCCAGTGGCGACCAGCTAGGGGTGGTTGCCCGAGGTTTATACTTTAGCGTGGTTACCTTTTTCACCATTGGCTATGGCGATTTTGCACCATCAGGAATAGCAAGGTTTGTTGCGGGTACCGAGGGCTTCATGGGGGTATTTCTGATGGCTTACTTTACAGTGGCCTTTGTGAGGAAGATACTCCGCTAAGGCTGTAGTGTATAGTGTACAGTGTTCAGCATGCAGTGGTGGGTAATGGGTGATTTTTGACGGTTGACGGTTGATGCTTGTAAGTATATGAGTGTCTATTTCGACTTATTCCGAGTATTCAGAGTATTCCGACTCATTCCCACTTAAAGTCATGCTTTTAACTTTTAACGTTTCACGGCTCACGTTTACCCTTAAGCCTTGAACCTTAAACCTTAAACCTTTATCCTTTATTCTTTATCCTTGTATTGGCTACTCATCCTTTAACAGGTTTGGGCGTAAGCGTTTGGTTCGCTCAATGGCCTGCTCCATCTGCCACTTCTCTATCTCCTTGAAATTGCCTGAAAGTAAAATTTCGGGTACTTCCCACCCATTGAAATCTGCAGGCCGGGTGTAAGCCGGCGGAGCAAGTAGTCCGTCTTGGAACGAGTCGGTTAGCGCCGATGTTTCATCGGAAAGCACACCTGGAACAAGGCGTACAACGCTATCAACTATAATGGCAGCGGCCAGCTCTCCACCCGATAGCACATAGTCGCCAATGGATATTTCGCGGGTAATCAGGTGTTCGCGAACGCGGTGGTCAACCCCTTTATAATGGCCGCATAGTATAAGGATGTTTTCCTTGGTGCTTAGGGTGTTTGCAAGCCTTTGGGTGTAAGGCTCGCCATCGGGCGAGGTGTAAATTATCTCATCGTAATTTCTCTTGCTCTTTAGTTTTTCAATGGCTTTGTATATGGGCTCAATCTTAAGCACCATACCGGCATCGGGACCAAAAGCATAATCGTCAACCGTGCGATGCTTGTCGGTGGTATAGTCGCGCAAATGGTGCAGGTTGATGCTTACCAAGCCTTTCTTTTGCGCTCGTTTTATAATGGAATGGTTAAGCGGACTTTCTATTAGCTCAGGAAGAACGGTGATAATATCAATTCTCATACACATGGCTTTATTCTGCAAAAGTACTAAAAAGTTAGTGACTGGAATTGGATTCTTAGTGCACTGGTTTCAGTAAGCATTGTCCACATTACTTTAAACCCTTAGGCAGATCTCAAGTTAACGCTATGCAAGATTTTTCGATACGCTCATACGACATATTGGCATTAATTTTTGGGGTTTGAGTGACACAATGACACATTTTTCTTTGTGGCACGCTATTCGTTAATTGTTAAATGTGAATGTGAATATCAATTTTAAAAATGATAATACTATGACACTGGTTCGTTTCTACAACCCACTTGCCTCAAGGAGGTCGGGGGTCGATATCGAAAGGATTTTCGATAATTTTGTGAGTTCAGCTAATGAAATGGCCCATGCCCAGCTCAGCTATCCTGCCGTAAATATCTATGAGGAGCCAGAGCGCTTCCGCTTGGAGGTTGCTGCCCCTGGCTAAAAAAAGGACGATTTTAAGGTAAGCATCGATAACGATATGCTTATGATAAGTGCTGAGAAACCGAATAATCCAGTTGAGGGCGAGGCATATACTCGATGCGAATTCCTTACTGGTTCATTTGAACGATCCTTTGTAGTTGGAAAAGTTATTGATACCAATAAGATTGATGCCCGGTATGAGAATGGCATTCTCACGGTTTCCCTTTCCAAACGCGACGAGGATAAGCCACAAAAACCACGAAGCATTAAAATTGACTGACATACTCATGTTGTAAACCAAGATAGTCAGTAGAAACACAAAAATATACAAGTATCTTGTTTCTATTGATTTGTCGAGGTAATACACAACTTATCAAGAACTATTCATTCCGAATTTACGGAATGAATAGTTCTTGTTAGTCGATTCGTCAATTGGTTTCTTCAATTGACCGATTTGAGTTTATACTTTCCTCACTTTATCTCCTTTCAATGAGATTTCTCGCTATCGCTCGAAATGACAAAGAGCGTAGGTCGTGTGACTAGTTAATCGTTTTTCGATTTCGTTTAACGGCTCACGGTTTCCGCTTGCCGTTTTAACTTCATCTAACTTCCATCACATTCCGCCTCATTCCGTCTCATTCCGATTCATCCCTCAAAAAAATATTTCTGCCTCTCCATTCTTATTGGTTTGGTTGAAATGGTATTTGGAGTAAATATTATTCAGCCCGAATTCCTTTATATTCGGGCTTTTTTGTTTTGCAAGTCTATTATTCTTTATTCTTTTACGTTAATTTGTTTGCGTTACGCCCGATTATATGTAATTTCGTTGGCAAAAATTTTTAAATACTGCTGATTTTTAAACGGTTAAGTTTTGAACTATGAATGCTAATGAGTTGAACGATCCTAAGGATCAAAACCTCGAGAATTCCGAGGGTACGATTGTATCTTCCAGTGCCAGCAACCAGGATGTAGCTGATAACGCGGACGAGTTGGTTGATGTTGAAGCTGACAAACCAGTATCAATTGCCGATGAGGCTTACGATGAGGAGCCCAATGAGGAGTTGAAACCCATCGAAATGGACGATGAGCACATCGATTTTGATGATGAGGATGATGATGGAGAGGAGAATGCTGAGATTGACAAGGATGACGATGAGCCACATGTGGACTACTCTGGCCTTTCAAAGGATGAACTGGTTCAAACCCTGAAGGATTTAATCAACAACCGGCCAGTGCAAAAAATCCGTCAGAAAGTTGAGGGTTTAAAAAGTATATTCTACCGTAAGCATAAGGCTGAGGTTGAAAAACTAAAGAAAGAATTTGTTGAAGCCGGTGGCGATCTTGAGCAATTCTCATTGCCAGAGGATAATGCTGAAATGCAGTTCAAAGAACTGCTTAAACAGTATCGTTCCAAACGCGCTCAATATAACAATCAGCTCGAGGAGCAAAAACGGCATAACCTTGAGCAAAAACTACAAATTATTGAGAAAATAAAGGAGTTGGTAAACAGCACCGATTCCGTAGGTAAAATCTACTCGGAATTTCGTGAATTGCAAAAACAATTCCTTGAAATTGGTCCGGTTCCACAGGCCAGCCTTAACGACTTGTGGAATAACTACCATCATCATGTTCAGGCTTTCTACGATTTTGTTAAGATTAGTAAAGAACTTCGTGACCTCGATTTCAAGAAAAACCTTGAAGCCAAAATTAAACTTTGTGAGCAGGCCGAAGAGCTTTTACTTGAACCTTCAGTGATTGTTGCTTTCAAGAAATTACAAAAACTCCATGAGCAGTGGCGCGAGGTAGGTCCTGTTCCGCGTGAAAACCAAAACGAGATTTGGGAACGCTTTAAGGAGGCAACTACCAAAATCAACAAAAAACATCAGGAACACTTTGAAAATATAAAGGAGCAGCAGAAAAAGAACCTTGAGGCCAAAACCGAGCTTTGCGAAAAGGCTGAAGAACTTGCTGCACAGAATCCAAAATCGATTAAGGAGTGGAATAAACTCTCCAAGGAACTTATTGAGCTCCAGAAAATTTGGAAAACTATAGGCTTTGCTACCAAAAAGGACAATAATAAGGTTTTTGAACGTTTCCGTGGTGCCTGTGACACTTTCTTTAACAAGAAACGCGATTTCTTTAAGGAGATCAAGGATGTTCAGATGAACAACCTCCAGCAGAAAACCGAACTCTGCTTGCAGGCCGAAGCACTTAAGGATAGTGCCGATTGGAAGAAAACAACCGAAGATCTTATAAACCTTCAAAAACGTTGGAAGCAAATAGGCCCTGTTCCCCGTAAGAATTCCGATGAGATTTGGAAACGATTCCGGGCAGCCTGCGACTACTTCTTTGAGCAAAAATCGAAACATTTTGCTTCGGTTGATAATTCCTATGAGGAAAATCTGAAGGCCAAGGAAGCCTTGATTGCCGAGGTTGAAGCCTTTGGGTTTGGCGAAAATATGGAAGAAAACCTTAATGCCCTAAAGGAATTCCAACGGCGCTGGACAGAGATAGGCTTTGTCCCCATAAAGGTTAAGGATGATGTCCAAAAACGTTTCCGAGCTGCCATCAAAAGGCATTTCGATAAACTAAATGCCCAGGAAGGCAAGTATAAGATGGTACGTTTTCAGGTTAAGCTCCAGGAGGCTAAGGCTAATCCCCGCGCCATGTCCAAGCTCCGCCAGGATAGGGAGCGCATGTTTAATCGTATGCGCCAGCTGGAAAACGACCTCACCGTTTGGGAGAACAACATCGGTTTCTTTGCTAAAACCAAGAATGCTGAGGCGATGATCGAGGAGGTTAAACGCAAAATTGAGAGGGCTAAAGAGGAGATTGCCGAGTTGAGCGAGAAAATTAAACTTATTGATAAACTAGAACAGTAATAGTTTACGTCATGCCACAGTCCTCATCTACCAAATACATATTTGTTACAGGAGGAGTTGCTTCCTCGTTGGGCAAAGGTATAATCTCAGCTTCGCTGGGAAAACTTTTACAGAGTAGGGGATATACTGTAACCATCCAGAAGTTGGATCCATACATCAACGTTGACCCTGGCACACTTAATCCATACGAACATGGTGAGTGCTATGTTACCGAGGATGGCGCCGAAACCGACCTCGATCTGGGGCACTACGAGCGTTTTATCAGCCTGCCCACATCGCAGCTTAACAATGTTACCACCGGAAAAATATACCAAACCGTAATTAGCAAGGAGAGGCGTGGCGATTACCTCGGCAAAACCGTTCAGGTTATTCCTCACATCACCGATGAAATAAAGCGCCGGATTAAGTTGCTCGGAACAAAAAATAAGTTTGATGTGGTTATTACCGAGATTGGCGGAACGGTCGGCGATATTGAGTCGCTGCCCTACATTGAGGCTGTGCGCCAGCTTAAATGGGAGTTAGGGCCAAACAACTCGGCTTTCATTCACCTTACTCTTGTTCCTTTCCTATCCGCATCGGGCGAACTAAAAACCAAGCCCACCCAGCACTCCGTCAAGGAGTTGCTCGAGAACGGTATTCAGCCCGATGTGCTGGTGCTCCGCACCGAAAAGCATTTGAGCGACGATATCCGCCGAAAAGTAGCCCTTTTCTGTAACGTTGAACCCGAGGCGGTAGTGGAGTCAATCGACGTTAAAACTATCTACGAGGTTCCCCTATTGATGCTCAAGGAGAAATTGGACTTAACCATACTCCGTAAGTTAAACCTTCCGGCATCGGAGCCTAAACTCGACGACTGGATTGGCTTTGTTTCTTCGGTGAAAAATCCCAGCCGTCGCGTTAAAATTGGATTGGTTGGCAAGTACGTTCAACTACCTGATGCCTACAAGTCCATCATTGAATCGTTCATACATGCCGGGGCAGCCAACGACTGCAAGGTTGAGCTGGAGCTCATTCAATCCGAGGATATTAATGCTAATAACCTTAGCGAAAAACTTGGTCACTTGAAAGGTATTTTGGTGGCCTCAGGGTTCGGTCAGCGGGGTATAGAAGGTAAAATCCTTACCGTAAAATATGCCCGTGAAAATAAAGTCCCTTTTTTGGGGATTTGCCTGGGCATGCAGTGTGCAGTCATTGAGTTTGCAAGGAATATACTAGGGCTAACCGATGCCAATTCAACTGAAATGGTTAGAGATACTCCCAACCCAGTTATCGACCTTATGGAAGACCAGAAAGGTATAACCGACATGGGGGGGACCATGCGCTTAGGTGCATACCCCTGTGTTATTACAAGAGGTTCAATTACCCATAAGGCATATAAAAAACTTGAGATTAGAGAACGCCATAGACATAGGTTTGAGTTCAACAATAAGTATTTTGAGCAGTTCCAGAATGCCGGAATGTTACCCGTGGGCATAAACCCCGATACCAACCTAGTTGAAATAATGGAATTGGCCAATCACCCTTGGTTTGTTGGGGTCCAGTTCCATCCTGAGTATAGTAGCACAGTCCTTAGGCCTCATCCCTTATTTGTTGATTTTGTGAAAGCTGCAATAAATTTTAACAAATAAAGCTGTGTGAAAATGCTACCTTTGTAACCTCTTCAACTTGTTGAACTTTAATTTTAAACTGAATAATTTTTTTGAAATGGATAGGAATACGGTTATTGGTTTAGTATTGATTTTTCTTATAATGATTGGCTTTGGTTACCTGACACAACCATCAAAGGAGGAGCGTGAGGCATACCAACAAAAAGCCGATTCAATTGCTCGGGTTCAGGAGGAACAACGTCAAAAACAACTTGCCGAAAAGCAGGCCCAGACATTGCTTTCCGATAGCGCCAAAAAACAGGAAGCCGTTGCTCAATTCGGTTTATTTTCCGATGCAGCAATCGGCAGCAACAAGTTCATCACTCTTGAAAACGACCTGATGAGGGTTACCCTTTCAACCAAAGGAGGACGCATTTATTCAGTAGAACTAAAGAAATATAAAACGTATTCGGGTGAACCACTTGTGCTCTTTACCGGCGATGAAAATACGTTTGGACTTCAGTTCTGGGGCGATAATGTTGCCGTTAAAACAAACGAGTTATTCTTTACCCCTCAAACTACCGATAGCGTTATTAACGCTAATACCGATTCGGTTTCAGTAACCATGAGGCTGGCTGCAGGCGGAGATGCCTATATCGATTACATTTATACCATAAAGCCAGGGAGCTACATGCTCGGCTTCGATATTAAGTTTACAGGCCTGGAAAAGAATATAGGTAACCGATTGGGTTATATCGATCTTTTATGGGACTCTAAGTTACTCCGCTTTGAAAAGGGTTTGGAGAACGAACGTAACTACACAACAATCGCTTATCAATTTATGACGGGCGACTATGAGGAGTTCAACTCACGCAATAAGGAAGATTCAAAGGAGCTAAACAACAAAATTAAGTGGGTCAATTTTAAACATCAGTTCTTTTCGTCGATAATTATAGCCAACGACCACTTTGCTAATGCCGATTTAATGGCCGTAAATCTTGACGATGGCAAACATGTAAAACAGTTCAGCGCACGCTTAGCTTTGCCTTTCCAGAATAAGGAAACTGAAAGTATTGGTTTGAAGTTATTCTTTGGCCCAAATCATTTCAATACCCTTAAAGGCTATAATTTAGGTTTTGAAAAGGTTGTGCCTTTAGGTAGAAACATTATCCGTTGGATTAACAAGTACGTGGTTATTAATGTATTCGACTTCCTAAGCCGGTATATTTCAAATTATGGCCTCATTATCTTGCTGTTAACCATATTTATCAAGATTATAATTTCACCATTAACCTACAAATCGTACCTGAGCTCTGCAAAAATGAGGGTGCTTAAACCCCAGGTTGATGAAATTAACGCAAAGTATCCCAAACAGGAGGATGCGCTTAAGAAACAGCAGGCTGTTATGGCCCTTTACAAAAAGGTTGGGGTTAACCCCATGGGTGGGTGTATTCCCATTCTGATCCAGTTCCCTATCCTCATTGCCATGTTTCGTTTCTTCCCAGCCTCGTTCGAGCTTAGGCAGCAGAGCTTCCTTTGGGCCGACGACCTCTCCGCGTACGATTCCATCCTTCAGTTACCCTTTAATATTCCTTGGTATGGCGATCATGTCAGCTTATTCACCTTGTTGATGGCCGCTTCGCTCTTTATCACCTCAAAGATGAATACAGACCAAATGGGCGACACTAACGCCCAAATGCCAGGCATGAAGTTCATGATGACCTGGATGATGCCTATTATGCTATTGTTGTGGTTCAACAACTACTCGGCGGGATTGAGCTACTACTACCTACTATCCAACCTAATTACCATTGGCCAAACCTATCTCTTCCGCCGCTTTGTCGATGATAAGGCAATTCTTGCCAAACTTCACCAGAATGCCAAGAAACCGGTTACTAAATCCAAATGGCAACAAAAACTCGAAGATATGGCCAAACAACAGGAACAACTTAAGAAAAAGAAGGGCAGATAGATATAATGAAGCCAGTCATAACAGACTGGCTTCTTTGTTGTTAAGACGGTTAACTTCCTCGTATACTACCATTCCGCCTGGCTCGCCCTTATTCCGTCTCATTCCGCCCCACGAACTTTACAATCTCATTTCCCTGTCGGTTCCTCCCATCGAACTGCTTAAAAACATTTCAAAATTCCTCATAATTGTCTATCTTCGAGGCCATAAAAATGCATTCGAACATGCAAATACTTTTACTCAACATCAAGAAACTGGTTCAGGTTGAAGATAGGCCAGCATTATGGAAGGCCGGTAACGATATGGCCAAGCTGAAAACTATTGATAATGCATTCCTTTTGCTCGACAAGGGGCTAATTGTCGATTTTGGGCCAATGTCCAATGCCCCTGATCTCTCATCCCTTTCAGATGACGTATTGATATACAATGCATACGGCCGAATGGTTTTCCCTTCGTTTTGCGATTCGCACACACACTTAGTGTATGCAGGCAGCCGTGAGGTAGAGTATATCGACAAGATAAAAGGCCTATCATACGAAGAGATTGCTAAACGCGGCGGTGGCATATTAAACTCAGCCAAGCTTTTATCCCAAACTTCGGAAGACGAACTTTATCATCAATCGCTTGCTCGCATTAATGAGATAATTCAGAAAGGAACCGGAGCCGTGGAAATTAAGAGCGGTTATGGCTTAACCTCTGAAAGTGAACTGAAAATGCTTCGGGTTATCAAACGGTTAAAGGAAACTACTCCTATAACCATCAAGTCTACCTTTCTTGGTGCTCATGCTGTTCCAGCTGACTATAAAGGCCGCCAAAGCGAGTATATCGATTTAATCATCAACGAGATGATTCCAATGGTGGCCTCCGAGGGGTTGGCTGACTATATTGATGTGTTTTGCGACAAAGGTTTCTTTACCGTTGAGGATACTGAACGTATCTTAATGGCCGGTATAAAGTACGGGCTTAAACCCAAAATCCATGCCAATGAGCTCGATTATTCAGGCGGCATTCAGGTTGGCGTTAAGTATAATGCACTCTCGGTTGATCATCTTGAGTTCACTGGCGATGCTGAGATAGAGGCTCTTCTTGGTTCCGAAACCATGCCCACTCTGCTGCCCGGTGCAGCGTTTTTCCTTGGCATGGTTGATCCCCCGGTTCGGAAAATGATCAATGCGGGTCTTCCTGTTGCTTTAGCATCCGATTTTAACCCGGGTTCTTCGCCCTCGGGCGATATGAAGTTCATCATGTCTCTCGGATGCATTAAACTCCGCATGTTGCCCGAGGAAGTAATAAATGCAACAACAATTAACGGGGCATATGCCATGGGTATTTCCGATACACACGGAAGCATTTGCAAGGGCAAGGTGGCAAACGTATTTATTACCAAGCCTATACCTAACTACGAGTACATGCCCTATGCCTATACTTCCGATTTAATTGAGACGGTTATACTGAATGGAAGAATTATTAACGGCAAAAAGTAGGTGTATGAAAAAAATCTTATTTATTCCGGTTGCTCTTTTGGCATCAGCTTGTGCCGAAATATCAATTCCTACTAGTTTTCCCATTCCGCAAGGAGCGGGGAGTAAACCACTTACTAATGCCGAGGTGGTTCAAGGGCTTAAGGAAGCATTAACCGTTGGCGCAAAAAACTCAACGGCTTTAGCCTCGCAGGTTGATGGATTTTACAAAAACCCAAAGATTTTCATCCCCTTTCCCCCGGAAGCCGAAAAGGTTCGCAAAACCTTGGTCGATGCCGGTTTTTCCAAGCAGGTCGATGAGTTTACCCTGACCCTTAACCGTGCAGCCGAAGAGGCCACCAAAAAGGCCTTACCAATTTTTGCCGATGCAATCGCCAAGATGTCGTTTGCCGATGCCATGGGCATACTAAAAGGCTCCGATAATGCTGCAACCGAATATTTCAGGAAGAACACATCCGACCAATTGTTTTTGGCCTTTAAACCTGTGGTTAATGAGGCAATTCAAAAGGTTAAGCTCACCTCATACTGGGAGCCCTTAGCTACAACCTATAATAGGCTAACCCTTTTAACCGGAGGTAAAGCCGTAAACCCCAGCCTCGACGAATATGTAACCCAAAAAGCTATCGATGGCCTTTTTGTGCTCATTGAACAGGAAGAAATCAAAATTCGAAAAGATCCCGCAGCGCGCGTTACAGATATTCTGAAACGAGTTTTTGGAAACAACTAAGCAACCAATTATTGAATATTTACTAAACTTGAACTTCCAAACGTTTAACTTTTATCCTTTAACCTTTAACCTTTATCCTTAAACCTTGAACTCTAACAAACACCATAACCACCATGTCACTGAAAAAGTTAATTGAATGTGTGCCCAATTTTTCCGAAGGGCGCGATATGGCAATTATTAAGCAGATTACTGATGAGATTGAAGCCATTGAAGGCGTTAAGTTGATTGATGTAGATCCAGGCAAAGCCACAAACCGCACTGTAGTTACATTTGTGGGAACTCCCGACGAGGTTATTGAGACGGCATTTAGGGCAACCCGCAAGGCAATGGAACTCATCGATATGAGCAAGCACCATGGTGCACACCCGCGCTTTGGCGCAACCGATGTTTGCCCGCTTGTTCCCGTGGCCAACATCACCATGGATGAGGTGGTTGAGTATGCCCGTAAACTGGCTAAACGTATTGGCGATGAGCTGGGTATTCCGGTTTACTGCTATGAGTTTGCTGCGTTTGAAGAAAAGCGTCGTAACCTAGCCAATTGCAGGGCAGGAGAATATGAAGGACTACCTAAGAAACTTCAGGATCCTGATTGGAAACCCGATTTTGGCCCATCGCAGTTCCTCCCTAAAACTGGTGCCATTGCAGTGGGGGCACGAAATTTCCTTGTAGCATACAATGTTAACCTTAACACCACATCAACCCGAAGGGCAAATGCTGTAGCTTTTGATATTCGCGAGAGAGGTCGCCCAAAGCGTGTGGGCAATCCCGTTACGGGTAAAGTTGCCACCGACGAGAACGGTAATGAGATTTGGATTCCCGGCTCACTGAAGGCTTGCAAAGCAATTGGATGGTTTATTGATGAGTATGGAATAGCTCAAGTGTCCATCAATTTAACAGACATTTCCGTTACCCCTATTCACATAGCTTTTGAGGAGGCCAGCAAGAAGGCTGCTAAACGTGGCTTAAGGGTTACTGGATCTGAGATTGTTGGGGTGGTTCCCCTTAGCGCCATGCTTGAAGCAGGCAAATACTTCCTACGTAAGCAGCAGCGTTCGCTTGGTATTCCCGATAGGGAGATTATAAAGATTGCTGTAAAATCAATGGGCCTAGATGAGCTTTACACGTTCGATCCCGACAAGAAAATAATCGAGTATATCCTCGAGAAGAAAACTGGCAAGCGCTTAGTTGATAAAACACTTGAAGGATTCACTCAGGAAACCGCATCGGAATCGCCTGCTCCGGGTGGCGGATCCATTTCAGCAGCTATGGGAGCATTTGGGGCAGCGCTTGCCACTATGGTGGCAAATCTTTCATCGCACAAACCAGGCTGGGACCATCGCTGGGAGGAATTCTCAAGTTGGGCTGAAAAGGGTAAGTTCTATATGGAACAGCTCATTAAAATGGTCGATGAGGATACGGCAGCCTTCAACCGCATTATGGATGCCTTTGGATTGCCCAAGGGGACAGATGAGGAAAAAGCCACCCGCACTAAAGCCATTCAGGATGCCACCCTCTATGCCATTGAGGTGCCATTTCGTGTTATGAACCTTTGCCTTGAGTCGATGGAGGTAATAAAAGCAATGGCTAAACATGGCAACCCCAACTCGGTTTCCGATGCTGGTGTTGGCGCATTGGCTGCTCGTTCCGCCATAATGGGAGCTTTCCTGAATGTGAAGATTAATGCTTCAGGTTTAATGGACAAGGACAAAGCTAACGACTTTATTAGTAAAGGGGCAGGGATTGTTGAGAAAGCGCAACAAATGGAAGCTGAAATTCTTGCTATTGTTGAAAGTAAGATACAGGTATAAGTGAATTGCTTCTAAATTAAAGGGCGCTCAAGGCGCCCTTTAATTTTTCGAGTAAATGTTGTTTAAACCGAGATTAGTCAATAGAAACACAATAAATATGTATACACCTTGTTTCTATTGACGGATTTGGATTAAAACCGGAACCCGAAGGTAAGTAATAGTCTGCTGTCCCTCACTTTGTTTGTTACGCTTGGAATATTAAAATCGTAAAAAACGTATTTGATGTCCTGAAGTGTTCTCAGGTAAGCAAAGTCGATTGACACGTTTCCTGATCTGTACCCTATTCCGCCAGAAAATTGCCTAATGTTTGACTTGTCGTTAAGGAAACCCGATTTATAGGGCGATGGGTAATAGGCATAGCCGCCTCTGAGCGATATGTCGCCCAGCTTGTATTCACCGCCAAATCTTAGGTTTGTAACGCTCTTAAAGGTATTATCCATCTGGCTGTTTAAATCCCAGAATGCATCACCATCGCCACCGCGACGGAAACGCATGGCTGAGTAATCGAGATGTTCAACATCGATACTAATTAATCCCTTCTGCATGAAGACAAAAGCAACACTTCCGATAACTTTCATGGGTGTTTCAAAGTGGTAGTCATATCTACCCAAAGGGCTATTGCTTTGGAAGTTAACCTCAGTGCCGGTTGTGTCGAAGTTTGTAATTATAGATGATGAGTATGCATCGTCGAAATTATAAAATGTAGGGGTATGGAGCGATAACCCAAGGCGAACTTCAGGAATCGGAATATAAATACCTCCTATTTTCAGGTTGTATCCCGATCCTTTCGTTTCAAAATAATGTTTATAATCCATATAGTAAAACCTATCGCCGTTTGGCCAAGATGGATTGGTCGGTTTTGCATCTTCAGAATAGGTTGAGTTAAATGTGTAATTAAAATCAGTTATTCCTAACGATGCACCCAAATGCAGTTTATTTGAAATATTAACACCAAAAGCGGTTGTAAACTCTCCCGAACCACCCTCGGTTGTTACAATATTTTTATAGTTAACAGAATCCTGTAGGTAAATTGCTGGTTCGTAGGTACCTGTTCCGGAATCATATTCATATAGCAACCATGTATTCCATGCCATTATCGATTCCCATGCGCCACCGCCAAGGGAATTAAAGGGGTTATAGTTGGTGCTTGGCTCTAGTTGCGAGGGGGTATATTTCCCATTAGTAATAGCTGAAAAGTAATCCATTATGGAGTACTTATTAAAATCACCAAGTGTAATTGTATTTGAATGGAAATCGTTGGTGCGGTTATAACCGAATGAAAGGTTGTAGGCCAGAATGCCTTTTTCTTCCGACTTGTAAGGCTTGAACGACATTACAAAGCCCAAATTATCGAGGTAAAGCCTATTCTTACTCTCCGATGCCGATATCCCCAGAAAGGTTGAGTTAACCTTTTGGGTTTTAAACGATGGGGTAATGGTAAATTCACCCGATTTGTAAACGCCAACCCCAGCAGGGTTTACGCCTATTGAAGAAAAATCGGCACCCAATGCACCAAAGGCACCACCCATCGATACAAAACGGGCTGTTCCATTATTGATTGTTTGGCTAAACCGTAAACCATCGGCAAGGTTTTGAGCGTTAAGATTGTAACCCGTGGCCGATAGTATTGCTAAAAAACCAATTGTTAAAGACTTGAAAGGTTTCATGTTGATGTTTTTAAAGTAATTAATCTCCAATTAAAAAACTGGGAGAGGATTGCCTCTCCCATGAGGTGCATGTTAAGCCTATCTCCGTCTGGTAGTTGAAGTTCCGCTCGAGTTGCTACTTGAGGAACTCGATGAGCCAGATGAATTACTTGACGATGAACGCGACACTGATGAGTTGCCAGATGAACCACTGCTTGAACTACGAGGGTGTTCATTATTGTAACTGCGGGTTGATGGTTGCGATGATGATGGGGTGCTTACTCTGTTAGGACGATTGTAGGTTGGAGTGGTTGTCCGGGCAGGTGTTGATGATGATGGGGAGCGAGTAATGTTGGGCTGTGTCGATGGGTTTTCTACCCTACGGGTGCTGTTGTACTCCCCGGAATTCCCAGTTCGTGGACGATCGTAGGTTGGGGTTGTGCCCCTGCGGGTTGGTTCTGATATGCCAATCTCACGGGTGGGTCGTGTTGTTCGTGATGACGAGAAATCGCCCGTACCGTTCGACACTCGAGTTGATGCGCCATCTCTTCTTACTACGGTTTGATTACCTGTAGTAGAGGTTCGGCCTTCGCCCCTGCGGGTTTCATAGGTTGGTGTTACTCGCGTTTGAGTTTCACGAGTGGTAACAACCGGGTTTGTATTATCGGCAGGAACATCGGTTCTTGTTCTGCGGGATGTAACTATTTGGCCATCGGCTGGAATTGTTGATGTGCTTCTTCCACCTACGTATTGGTCAGTGTTGTTAGTA